>DATMEP010000141.1:0-2991 GCA_035556755.1 Solirubrobacterales bacterium | reverse complement strand
CGGTGCGCGTCCTGCACCCCGTCGCGATCCACTTCAAGGGCTCCGGCTTCCACAACACCGACTACGGCAAGAAGAAGAGCGGCGCCAACGGCGGCGGCTCGGATGGTGTGAAGGAGTCCAAGGACAGCGGCAGCACCGACTCGAAGTCCGACTCCAAGCCGAGCGATTCCAAAGCGACGTCCAGCACCTCCAGCAGCAACAACTGATGCCTTTCTGACCCCATAGGGTCATCAACGCGACAGAAGTTCCTTGGGGCTATTCGCCGAGCAGCCCCTTCACGGCTCGGCGGCGCTCGCTCTCGGGTACTTCGATCGAGCCCGATGGGCCCGGGGAGCAGCCGGCGTTTTCGCCTTTGCAGAGGATGTCGGCTTCGCTGTCGCCGCCGATTGCAGCGGCGAGGATGAGCTGGGGCATGGTCAGGAAGCCCATGTCGCTGACGAAGGCTTTCGGTGCCTCCCAGCCGATGATCGGGCCCTTGACGAAGTTGTAGGGGAGGCGGAGCGGGTCGGTGAGGCGTCCCTTGATGCCGCTGATCACCGCCTGCTGCGCCTGCGCCCGGTCGAAGTCGTCGTAGCCGAGGCTGTAGGCGCTCGGTCCGGGGCCGGGACAGGGGCTCGGCTTGCGGATCCGGGCGTAGATCAGGGCCTTTTCGCCGTTCAGCGTGTTCTCGCCCTTGCTCAGCCGCACGGTGCCGCCGCCCTGGCCGCCGCCGGCGCCGCCCGAGATGTCGGCGCAGATCTTCTGCGGGACGTCGACTACGACGCCGCCGACCGCGTCGATCAGGTCTTCGAAGCCGGTGAAGTCGACGATCGCGACGTGGTCGACCTCGGTGTCGAGGAAGTCCTCGACCGCTTCGATCTGCGCTCCGGCACCGCCGAAGGCGAAGGCCCCGTTGATCTCCTGCGGGCTCTGGCCGGGGATCTCGGCGTAGGCGTCGCGGGGGACCGAGAGTTTGCGGAAGGCGCCGCCGCCGGCGTGGATCAGCATCAGCGTGTCGGCCCGGAACTGGCCGACCGAGCATTCGCCGTGCGGCGCGTCGCCGTGGGATTGCTGCTCGAAGCACTCCTCCGAGGGCGCCGCGCCCGGCTCCTCGGTGTCGGGCGGGCGGGCGTCGGTGCCGATCACGAGGATCGTCTGCCCGTCGAACAGCAGGAAGGGGTTGCCGTGCAGCGCCGATTTGGCGTCGCCGGAGAGCTTGAAGGCCTGCAACTGGGCGGAGACGGCGAAGGCGAGGAAGCTGAGCAGGATCCAGCCGAGCGCCGCCAGCCCGAGCCATTTCAGCGCCCGCTTGAGGGCTGGGCGCGGCTGCCGCAGGCGCGGCTCTCGGCCGGGCTTCCCCCCCGGTCGCGGCAGCTTCGGCGCCTTCCCCTCGCGCTCCCTGAGGCCCGATAGGTCGGGCTTGCGCAGCCCGCCCAGGAGCCCTTTCCGGGACCGGTAGACCTTGTACTCGGGTTGCCCGGAGGGCTGCTGCTCACCGTCGTCTGCCATGAAAGACTCAGGATCATGCCGATGCCCGCGGTCGCCTGCGACACGCCATGAGAAACGCCGAAGCGATCGGGGTCGACCTGGGCGGCACGAAGATGCTGCTCGGCGTGCTCGACCCCGACTCGAAGGTGGTCTGGGAGAGCCGTGAGCGCTCGACCGGCCAGGGCGAGGAGGAGCTGGTCGAGCTGCTGGTGCGCGAGATCGAAGAGGCGCGCGCCGAGCGCAGCGGCGTCGAGGCGGTCGGCCTCGGCATCCCGGCGACGATCGATCACGACAAGGGGCTGGCGGTTTCGGCGGTCAACCTGCCGATCGAGAATCTGCCGATCCGCGATCTCGTCTCCGAGCGGGTCGGCCTGCCCGTCTTCGTCGACAACGACGCCAACGTCGCCGCGCTCGCCGAGCACCGCTACGGCGCGGCCCAGGGGACGCAGAACGCGGTGATGCTGACGGTTGGCACGGGGATCGGCGGCGGTCTCGTCCTCGGCGGCGAGCTCTACCGCGGCGCGACCGGGGCCGGGGCCGAGCTGGGCCACGTGGTGATCGAGATGGACGGCCCCCGCTGCCAGGGCAACTGCCGCGGCCGCGGCTGCGTCGAGGCCCTCGCCTCCGGCACCGCGGTCGGTCGCGAGGGCCGCGCCGCCGCGGAGCGCGAGCCGGGCTCCGCTCTGGGCAGGATGCTCGCGGCCGGCGAGGAGGTCGACGGCAAAGTCGTGACCGACGCGGCGCTCGCCGGCGACGAGACCGCTGTCGCCGTCTTCGACCTGATCGGGCGGCGGCTCGGCGTCGCGCTGACCAGCTTCGCCAACATCTTCGAGCCGGAGACGTTTGTGATCGGCGGCGGCGTGATGGCGGCCGGCGAGCTGCTGCTCGATCCGGCCCGACGCGAGCTGGAAGCGCGGGCACTGCCGCCGATGAACCGGACGCCGGTCGTCGCTGCGGAGCTGGGCTACGACGCGGGCATGATCGGCGCCGCGGCGATGGCGCGGATCGAGCTCGAGCGGGAGCGGGGCGGGGGCTGATGCCGGGGTCGCTGATCGTCTGCCCGACGCCGATTGGCAACCTGGACGACATCACGCTCCGGGTCCGCGACGCCCTTGTCAGCGCCGACTACATCGCCTGCGAGGACACCCGCCGCACCGGTTCGCTGCTCGACAAGCTCGGCATCCGCCCGGCGCCACGGCTCGTCTCCAACCACGAGGGCAACGAAACGGCGAGGGCGACCGAGCTGGCGCAGCGGATCGAGCGAGGGGAGACGGTCGCCCTCGTCTCCGACGCGGGGATGCCGGCGATCTCCGACCCCGGCTACCGGCTGGTCCGCCGCTGCATCGAACGCAGCCTCGAGGTGATCGTCCTGCCGGGCCCCTCGGTGGTGCCGGTGGCGCTGGTCGCCTCCGGGCTGCCGACCGATCGCTGGCGCTTCGAGGGCTTCCTGCCGAAGCGGGCGGGGGAGATGGAGCGGGTGTTGCGCTCGACCGAGACCGTGGTCGCCTTCGAGTCGCCGCGCCG
>DATMEP010000140.1:0-3064 GCA_035556755.1 Solirubrobacterales bacterium | reverse complement strand
TCGTGCATGTCGGTCCGGATGTGCTCCTGCTCGAGCAGGGCGACGTCCTGCGACCACTTCGAGATCTGGCCGTCGACGATCTTCTGGATGATCTCCTCGGGCTTGCCCTCCTCGGCGGCCTTCGCGGCGAACACTTTGCGCTCGGCCTCCTTCGCCTCCTCGGGGATCTCCTCGACCGACACGTATTGCGGCACGTTCGGGGTGCCGGCGACGTGGATCGCCACCTCCCGGGCGAAGGCCTGGAAGTCGTCGTTGCGGGCGACGAAGTCGGTCTCGCACTGGATCTCGACCATGACGCCGACCTTGCCGGTCGCGTGGATGTACGACGCGACCGTGCCCTCCGACGTGGAGCGGCCGGACCGCTTGGCGGCCGAAGCCTGGCCCTTCACGCGGAGCAACTCGATCGCCTTCTCGATGTCGCCCTCGGCCTCGGCCAGCGCGGCCTTGGCGTCCATGATCCCCGCCCCGGTTCGCTCCCGGAGCTCCTTCACGTCCTTGGCAGACGGCGCGTAGCTCACTTGCCCTCCCCTGTGGACTCGGGGGCTGGTGCCGGAGTCTCGGCGGGAGCGGGCGGCGCGGGCCGCTGGGGCGACGCCGGCTGCTGAGGCTGCTGTGCAGCGGTCTGGGGTTGGGACGCGGCTGCCTGTGCCCTCGCCTCCGCCTCGGCCTTTGCGGCCTCCTCGGCCTCGCGGCGGGCCTTCTCCTCCTCCTCGCGGCGACGCTTCGCCTCCTCCTCCTGCCGGCGGCGCTCCTCCTCCTCGGCGCGGCGCTTGGCCTCAGCCTGGCGCCAGCTCGTCGCGGAGGCCTCCACGGCCTCGCCGATCGTGCCGATGACGAGCGAGCACGAGCGGATCGCGTCGTCGTTGCCGGGGACCGGGAAATCCACCGGGACCGGGTCGACGTTCGAATCCACCAGGCCGATGATCGGCAGTCGCAGGCGCTTGGCCTCGGCGACTGCGATCTCCTCGGTCTTGAGGTCGATCACGACCACGGCGTCGGGCAGGCGCTTCAGGTCGCGGACCCCGCCCAGGTTGTACTCGAGCTTCTCGAGCTCGGCCTCCCGTCCCATGCGCTCCTTGGTGGGCAGCAGGCCGAGCTGGCCGTTGTCGGCGAGCTCGCGAAGTTCATGCAGCTTCTCGATCCGCTTCGACATCGTGTTGAAGTTGGTCAAGAGACCGCCCAGCCAGCGCTGGTTCACGTACGGCATACCGCAGCGGTCGGCCCATTCCTTGATCGCGTCCTGCGCCTGCTTCTTCGTGCCGACGAAGAGGACCGTCCCGCCGCGGCCGGCGACTTCGGCGGCGAAGCGGCGCGCCTCGGCCAGCAGGTGCTCGGTCTGCAGCAGGTCGATGATGTGGATCCCGTCCAGCTCCCCGTAGATGAACGGGCGCATTCGCGGATTCCAGCGCCGCGTCTGATGGCCGAAATGAAGGCCTGCCTGAAGCAGGTCCTTGACCGCTGGCTCTGACATTGGGTTGTTCCCTTCCTCTGAGACTTAACGATGGCCCGCGGGCGCTCCGGGGACCCGGTCTGGCGAGCCGCAGGGCTCACGGCCGGGCAGGGCCCCTTCGCATTCCAACGGGATTGGGGGCGAAATTGCGTCCCTGAGTGTACGAGGCCGCCTGTCTAGCCGTCCTCAGCAATCGCGAGGGCCTCCCGCAGGTCCGCGGGCAGGTCCGAGGAGAACTCCAGGTCCTCCCCGCTCTCGGGGTGCTTGAACGCGAGCCTGGCGCTGTGAAGGAACTGCCGGCGCAGGCCATGACGTGCCCCGCCGCCGTAGCGGGAGTCACCCACGACCGGGTGGCCGATCGCGGCGAAGTGCGCGCGGATCTGGTGGGTGCGGCCCGTTTCGAGCCGGACCCGCACCAGGGTGTCCGACCCCGCCGGCTCGACGACCTCGAAATGCGTACGTGCTGCACGCGAGCCGCGACCCCCCACCGCGCGCCGCTCGGGCTTGCGATAGTCGCGGCCGAGCGGGGCGTCGATCGTCCCCGAGCGCGAGCGCGGGCGGCCCTCGACGAGGGCCAGGTATTCGCGGCGGACCTCGCGGGCCTTGATCGCCGCCGAGAGCGCCCGGTGGGCGGAGTCCGTGCGGGCCACAACCATCAGCCCCGACGTGTCGCGGTCGAGCCGATGGACGATCCCGGGCCGCACGGGGTCCTCGCCGCCGCCCAAGAGCTCGCCGAGGACATCGACCAGCGTCTCGCCCCGATGCCCGGGCGCGGCATGGACAACCAGGCCGGCCGGCTTGTCGACGACCGCCAGCGCGTCGTCTGAGTGGACCAGCGCCACGCCGGGGCCCTCAGGCGTCACCGCGCGCTTCCTCGGGTGGGCGCTCCGGCTCCGCGAACGCGGCCAGCACCAGGATCGCCGCCCCGAGCGTGATCGCGATGTCGGCGATGTTGAACGACGGCCACGCGGGGAAGTCGATGAAGTCCACCACCGCGTCGCGAAACACCCGGTCGAGGAGGTTTCCGATCGCGCCGCCGGCGAGCAGGCCGATGGCGAGCCAACTCCACGGCCGCGTGGGGTCGCGCAGGAACCACACGAAGACGAAGAGCAGCGCGGCACCGGTGACGAGCAGAACCATCTCCCTGCTGCCGTCGCCCAGGAAGCCGAAGGCGACCCCTTCGTTCATGACGTAGACGAAGTCGAGGAACGGCAGGACCTCGACCCTCTCCCCCGGCTCGATCGACCCGACGACGATCGCCTTGACGACCTGGTCGACCACCAGCACGGCGGCGACGACCAGTCCGAGGCGCCGCCAGCCGTCGGCTCGCGAGGTCGGCATCACTCCCGGATCGCGCCGACGACGAGCGATTGGACGATCAGGAGCACGAAGATCGCGAGGATCGGGCTGAGGTCCAGGCCCGCCCCGCCGACCCGCAGCGGCGGGATGAACCGCCGGAAGACGTTCAGGTAAGGATCGACGCTCTCCTCGATGAACCCGATCGCAGCGCGCAGCGCCATGTTGTACGGCAGCGGCCGGAACTGCTGGACCCAGCTGAGGATGATCCTGGCGATGATCAGGATGAAGTAGACGGTGAAGAGCGCCGAGGCGTAG
>DATMEP010000139.1:0-2749 GCA_035556755.1 Solirubrobacterales bacterium | reverse complement strand
CGGCGGTGAGGACGGGGGAGGAGGAGCCGCCGGGGTAGAAGGCCTTCACCTCGCGCCCCTCCAGCGGTCCGCCGGCGAGGTCGTAGATCAGCTCCCGGGTCGGGATCCCCAGCTCGACCTCGTAGTTGCCCGGCCGCCGCACGCCGCCCGAGACCGAGACGACCTTGGTCCCCGGCGACTGCTCGGTGCCGAACCCTTTGAACCACTCGGCCCCGTGGGCGACGATCCGCGGCACGTTGGAGAGCGTCTCGACGTTGTTGATCAGCGTCGGCCCGCCGTAGAGGCCCTGGACGGCCGGGAAGGGAGGCTTCAGCCGGGGGTTGCCGCGCTTGCCCTCGAGCGCGTCGAGCAGCGCCGTCTCCTCGCCGCAGATGTAGGCGCCGGCGCCGCGGTGGACGACCAGCTCCAGGTCGCGGTGGCTGCCGAGGATGTTCTCGCCCAGGTAGCCGGCCTCGTAGGCCTCGGCGACCGCGGCGTCGAGGACGTCGGCCTGCAGGTCGTACTCGCCGCGGATGAAGATGAAGGCGTGGCCGGCGTCGGCGGCGATCGCTGCGATCGCGATCCCCTCGATCAGCTGGTGCGGGTTGCGCTGCATCAGCTCGCGGTCCTTGAAGGCGCCCGGCTCGGACTCGTCGGCGTTGCAGCAGAGGTACTTGGCCATCTCGCCGCGGGGCAGGAAGGAGGCCTTTTTTCCCATCGAGAAGCCGGCGCCGCCCCGCCCCCGCAGGCCCGACTCTTCGAGCTCCTTGAGGATTTCGTCGGCCTCCATCTCGCGGTAGGCCCGCTTCAGCGTTTCGTAGCCGCCGTGGGCTTCGTAGCCGCCGAGGGTGCGCAGCGCCGGGTCCTCGGCGTGCTCGAGCAGGACGCGTGTCTCAGGCATCGCGGTCCCCCGCCAGCGGCCGCCTCTCCAGCGCCTTATCCGGCAGCACGTCCTCGCCCGCCAGCAGCTGCTCGATCGCCCTCGCCGCCTCGCCGCTCTCCAGTGGCCCGAAGTAGCGCTCGTCGATCGAGGCCATCGGCGCGATGTCGCAGGCGCCGAGGCACTCGAAGCCGGTGACGAAGACGTCGGCCTGGCCCTCGGCGGCGTTGCGAAATGCGTCGAGCAGCTCGTCGCCACCCCGCATCCAGCAGCTGATGTTGGTGCAGACCTGGACTTTGTGCGAGCCCACCGGCTCGGTGTGCAGCAGGTCGTAGAAGCTCGCCACCGACTCCAGGTAGGCGGGCGTCACCCGCATCACGGCGGCCGCCTGCCGGATCCCCTCCGGGGTGCACCAGCCGTAGCGCCGCTGCACCGCCCACAGCGCTGGGATAGAGGCCGATTTGCGATCCGGGTAGCGCGACATCAGCTCCTCGATGTGTTGGCGCAGCTCCGGCGGGCAGTCCACTTCGTGGAGCTCGGGGACCTGCTCGGGCGAGCGGTCCGGGACCCGGCCCTCGCTCACCGCCGGATCGACGGGGAGATTGCCGTTGCCGCGCTCCGCGCTCACCGGTCAACCCCGCCGAGGATCGGGTCGAGCATCCCGAGGCTGCAGATCATGTCGGCGACGTAGCTGTCCACCGACATGTCCTTGAAGGCCTGCAGGTTGACGAAGGACGGGTCGCGGAAGTGGACCCGGGCGGGCTTCGAGGAGCCGTCGGCGAGGACGAAGCAGCCCAGCTCTCCACGCGGCGACTCGATCGAGTAGTAGATCTCGCCCGGGTCCACCCGGTAGCCCTCGGTGACCAGCTTGAAGTGGTGGATCAGCGACTCCATCGAGGTCGAGAGCTCCGAGCGCGGCGGCAGCACGTACTTGCGGTCGTCGGCGATGAAGGGGCCCTCGGGCAGCCCGTCGAGCGCCTGCTCGACGATCCGCACCGACTCGACCATCTCGGCGAGGCGCACCCGGTAGCGGTCGTAGTTGTCGCCGACCGTGCCGACCGGGATCTTGAAGTCCATCTCCGGATAGGCGAGGTAGTCGAAGGCCTTGCGCAGGTCCCAGGGCTCGCCGGCGGCGCGCAGCAGCGGCCCGGTCACGCCCAGCTCCAGCAGCCGCTCCCGCGGCACGATGCCGACGTCCTTGGTCCGCGAGAGGAAGACCTCGTTGCGGTCGAGCAGCGCCTGGTACTGGCCGACCCGCACCGGCATCTCGGCGATGAACTCGCGCAGTTTCGCCTCGAAGCCGAGCGGGATGTCCTCGATCACGCCGCCGACCTGGAAGTAGCGGGTGTGCATCCGCTGGCCCGTCGCCATTTCGAACAGGTCGAGGATCTTGTCGCGCTCGCGGAAGCAGTACCAGAGCATCGAGATCGCGCCGAGGTCGAGCGCCGTCGTCCCCAGCCAGACCAGGTGCGAGTGGATCCGGTTCAGCTCGAGGAAGATCGTTCGCAGGTACTTGGCGCGCGGCGGGATCTCGAGGTCGACCAGCCGCTCGACAGCACCGCAGAAGGCCTCCATCTGGAAGAAGTAGGAGACGTAGTCCATCCGCTCGACGAAGGGGATGACCTTCCAGTAGCTCTTGTCCTCGCAGGACTTTTCGATCCCGGTGTGGACGTAGCCGATCACCGGCTTCAGGTCGCGCACGACCTCGCCCTCGAGGTCGACGACCAGGCGCAGCACCCCGTGCGTGGCTGGGTGGTGCGGCCCGATGTTGATCGTCATGACCTCGGTGTCGACGTCCCGGCCCGCGGGTCCGGCCGTGCCGCCCGCGGGTCCTGTCACGGCAGGGGACCCACCACCCCTTCCGGTCGCTAAAGCGTCCTCAGGGGTGGT
>DATMEP010000138.1:0-11079 GCA_035556755.1 Solirubrobacterales bacterium | reverse complement strand
CCGCCGACGTCCACTACCTGCGGCGCGAGGACTTCGACAACCACGCGGCGCTGCTCTGCGTGCAGACCAAGTCGACCCTGGAAGCGCCGAAGATGAGCTTCGACACCAACGAGTTCTTCCTCAAGAGCAACGAGGAGATGGCCGAGTCCTTCGCCGAGTGGCCGGAGGCGGTGGCGAGCACGGTGGAGATCGCCGAGCGCTGCGCGATCGAGATCGAGCTGGGCAAGCTGCTGCTGCCCCGCTACCCGACCGAGGACGGCTCCGAGCCGGAGGCGATGCTGCGCCGGATCGCGGGCGAGGGCCTGCGCGCCCGCTACGGCGATCCGCCCCCCGCCGAGGCGGTCGAACGGCTCGAGTTCGAGCTCGGGGTGATCGAGGAGATGGGCTTCTCCTCCTACTTCCTGATCGTCTGGGACTTCATCCGCTTCGCCAAGGAAAACGGGATCGCTGTCGGCCCCGGCCGTGGCTCGGCCGCCGGTTCGATCGCCTCCTACTCGCTCAACATCACCGACCTCGACCCGCTCGCCAACGACCTGCTCTTCGAGCGATTCCTCAACCCCGGCCGCAAATCGATGCCCGACATCGACATCGACTTCTCGGTGCGCGGTCGCGAGCGGGTGATCCGCTACGTCGCCGACAAATACGGCCGCGAGTCGGTCGCCCAGATCGTCACCTTCGGCAAGATGGCCCCGCGCGCGGCGACCCGCGACGCGGCTCGGGTGCTCGGCTTCGATTACGGCACCGGCGACCGGCTCGCCAAGCAGATCCCGGAGCCGATCCTCGGCCGCAACCCGTCCTTCGAGGAATGCCTGAAGCCGGGAGAAGAGCTGAAACGGACCTACGACGCCGAGCCCGACGCGAAGCGGATCCTCGACGTGGCCCAGGGCCTCGAGGGGATCATCCGCAACAACTCGATCCACGCCGCCGCGGTGGTGATCGCCGACCGGCCCCTGCAGGAGATCGTGCCGCTGCAGCTGGCCGAGGATCGCGGTGCCGGACCGGCGGGTGGCAACGGGAACGGGGGCGGCAAGAAGAACGAGCGCCAGTACAAGATCGTCACCCAGTACTCGATGGGCCCGATCGAGGAGATCGGCCTGCTGAAGATGGACTTCCTCGGCCTGCGCAACCTCGACGTGATCGAGGATGCGGTCGAGATCGTCCGTCGCTCGCGCGGGGTCGAGCTCGACATCGCGGCGATCCCGGTGGACGACGCGAAAACCTTCGAGATGCTCTCCCGCGGCGACGGCACCGGCGTCTTCCAGCTCGAGTCCGAGGGCATGCGCGAGGCGATGAAAAAGGTGCGGCCGACCGAGTTCGACGACATCGTCGCGCTCGTCTCCCTCTACCGCCCCGGCGCGATGAGCTACATCCCCGCCTACGCCAAGGGCAAGCGCGACCCCTCCTCGGTCACCTACCCCGACGAGCGCCTGCGGCCGATCACCGAGCCGACCTACGGCTGCGTCCTCTACCAGGAGCAGCTGATGGAGATCGCCAAGCAGATGGCCGGCTTCAGCCCGGCCGAGGCCGACGACCTGCGCAAGGCGATCGGCAAGAAGAAGCGCGATCTGATGGCGACGATGAAGGCCAAATTCCAGGAAGGGATGGAGGCCTCCGGCACGGCGGCGAAGGTGGCGAAGGACATGTGGTCGCTGATGGAGGCCGCCGCCGACTACTCGTTCAACAAGTCCCACGCCGCCTGCTACGCGCTGATCGCCTACCGGACCGCCTACCTGAAGGCGAACTACCCGGCCGAGTACATGGCGGCGCTGATCTCCTCGGTGATGAACACCAAAGACAAGGTGCCCTTCTTCGTCAACCGCTGCGAGGAGATGGGGATCGAGGTGCTGCCCCCGGACGTCAACTCCTCCGGCCACGACTTCGTCGTCTCCGAGAAGGCGATCCGGTTCGGGCTCGACGCGGTCAAGAACGTCGGTCACGCCGCGGTCGAGGCAATCCTGCGGGCGCGCGAGGACGCCGAGATCGCCTCGATCTGGGACTTCTGCGAGCGGGTCGACGCGCGTGCGGTGAACAAACGGGCGATCGAATGCCTGATCAAGTGCGGCGCCCTCGACTCGACCGGAGCGACCCGCAAAGGGATGCTGGAGACGCTGCCGGCGGCGCAGTCGGCGGGGCAGAAAGCGCAGGAGGACGCCCAGCTCGGGCAGGGCTCGATCTTCGACTTCGGCGACGGCGCCGAAACCGGGGGAGGGGCGGCGGCGACCTCCCACCACCGGCCGCCGATTCCGGCAGCCGAGTTCGACCGCGCCGAGCTGCTGGCGCTGGAGAAGGAGACGCTCGGCACCTACCTCTCCTCGCACCCGCTCTCCGAGGTGCGGGACGCGCTGCGCGCCAGGGTCGATTGCACCCTGGCGGAGTTGGGGGCAAAGCCCGACGGCTCCTGGGTGACGGTTGGCGGGATCGTCGCCGCCTGCAAAAAGATCCGCACCAAGAGCGGCAGCCAGATGATGTTCGCCACCCTCGACGACGTCGAGGGTCAGGTCGAGATGCTGGTCTTCAAGGCCGACGAGGCGGAGAGCGCCGAGGTCATCGCCCCCGACGCGATCGTCGTCGTCCGCGGCCGGATCGACCACAAGGAGCGGGGGGAGACGAAGCTGGTCGTGCAGGAGGCGGAGCGCTTCGAACCCGACAGAGATGAGATCGCCCGTGCCGGCGCGGCGGCGGCGAAGGTCCCTTCGGGGCCGGTGAAGCTCCAGGCCGATGCCGATGCCCTGAAGAACCCGCATTTCTTCGACGAGCTGAGGGCGGTCCTGGAGCATCACAAGGGCGACGCGGCGGTCTTTTTGACGATCGTCCACGGCGACGGGCAAACGAGGGAGATGAAGCTGGGAGACGACTTCAAGGTTCGTCACTCCAACGGCCTGCTCGCCGAGCTGAAGCCCGTCCTCGAGCCCCGCGCGCTAGCCGCCTGAGGGCCACCGGTCCCTAGACTCTTGCCATGCCAGCTACGCGCGAGAAGACGGGTGAGTGCCGTCAGTGCCGCGCTTTCTGCGACAAGATGGTCGAGCCGCGTGGCTGTGTCGAGATGGGCTGTCGTTTCCTCTACAGCTTCGTCGACGCCCTCACGGGGGTTCAGTACGCGGGCTGCATGCAGGGAGTATTCGGCGCCAAGGTCGAGCTCGACGCGGTCCTGCAGCCCGGTGGGTTCGGCGGAGTGAAGATGACCGGCGACCCGCTGCCCCACTGCCCGTTCTCGGTCGAGCAGGCCTACGAGGGCCTCGACGGGTGCGTCAACCGCCGCTTCTACGACTGCTCGGACCGTGGCTCCGAGGGCCTGCGCGCGTTCGACCTTCGCGACGTCTGAAGCCCCGCGCCGCCCGGCGGTTTAAAGACGACACCGTTCCATGTAGGATCGCATTATGACTGAGACTTCAGCAGTGGCAGATGCGGCAGACCAACTGGTGGACGAGATCGCCGGCGACGGCGGTGGGTCCGAGGGCCCCAAGTTCACGCTGGAACTGAACCAGGACCAGAAGGACATCAAAGAGTGGGTGCACGGCTTCGCCGAGGGCGTCGTCCGGCCCGCCGCCGAGGAGTGGGACGAGCGCGAGGAGACTCCCTGGCCGGTGATCCAGGAGGCGGCAAAGATCGGCCTCTACAGCTCCGAAGCGCTCGGCCAGTTCTTCGCCGACGACACCGGCCTGACGCTGCCGATCGCCAACGAGGAGCTGTTCTGGGGCGACGCCGGCATCGGCATGGCGATCATGGGCACCTCGCTCGCGGTCGCAGCGATCTTCGGGCAGGGGACCCCGGAGCAGATGGGCGAGTGGATCCCGCAGTGCTTCGGCACCGCGGACGACCCCAAGGTGGCCGCCTTCTGCGCCTCGGAGCCCGACGCCGGCTCCGACGTCTCGGCGATCCGCACCACCGCCAAGTACGACGAGGCGACCGACGAGTGGGTGCTGAACGGCCAGAAGGCCTGGGCGACCAACGGCGGCATCGCCGACGTCCACGTGGTGATCGCCTCGGTCGACCGTGAGCTGCGCTCGCGCGGCCACGCCGCCTTCGTCATCCCACCCGGCACCAAGGGCTGCGAGCAGGGCGCCAAGGTCAAGAAGCACGGCCTGCGCGCCTCCCACACCGCCGACGTCCACCTCGACGACTGCCGCGTCCCCGGTTCCTGCCTGCTGGGCGGCAAAGAGAAGCTCGACGAACGCCTCGCCCGCGTTCGCGAGGGCAAACGCGCCAAATCGCAGGCGGCGATGCAGACCTTCGAGGCGAGCCGCCCGACGGTCGGCGCCCAGGCGGTCGGCATCGCCCGTGCCGCCTACGAGTACTCCCTCGAGTACGCCAAAGAGCGGCAGCAGTTCGGCCGGCCGATCATCGACAACCAGGCGATCGCCTTCGCCCTCGCCGACATGAAGATGGAGATCGACGCCGCCCGGCTGCTCGTCTGGCGCGCCGCCTGGATGGGGCGCAACGGTCACAAATTCGAGAACGCCGAGGGCTCGATGTCGAAGCTGAAGGCCGGCGAGGTCGCCGTCTGGTCCACCGAGCGAGCGATCCAGATCCTCGGCGGCAACGGCTACACCCGCGAGTATCCGGTCGAGCGGATGCACCGGGACTCGAAGATCTACACGATCTTCGAGGGCACCTCCGAGATCCAGCGCCTGGTCATCTCACGCGCGATCTCGGGCATGCAGATCCGGTAAGGGTCGCAGCCGCATTCCTTGCTCGACCAGGCGCGCTGAAAAGCAGACCGCGCCGCCTCATGGTCACTAGCTCCTGATCACGGTCTCGCAGCCTTGGACTGAGTCCAGGTGGTCCACTATCGCGCGGTCCTGGCCGCTGCCACATCGGACGACGTCGCGGCCGGCCCCGGCGGCTCGGAGTAGGTCGTTGCCGGCTCCGCCCAGCATTCGATCCGATCCGGTGCCGCCACTGAGCTCATCGGGTCCTGGGCCGCCGTTGAGCCGGTCAGCCCCTGAGTCCCCCTGGAAGACGTCGGCACCCAGTCCGCCTTGTAGTCGATCGGCGCCCTTGCCACCGTTCAAGCGGTCGGGTCCGCCACTGCCGAAAAGACAATCGGCACCGGCAAAACCGAGCAGCGCATCGGGTCGCCCACGGCCGAGCAATTCGTCACCGCGACCGGTTCCCCGCAACTCGCCTCCTCCCACGTTTCCAAGCTTCGGATTCGCACACGGACCGGGGTCCAGCTTCACACATCGCTCCGGACCACATTGACGCTTCGCCACCGCGTTCGTGGCTGCGAATGGGGCCAGACCAGCTAGGACCAGCAAAGCAAGAGTCGAGATTCTGTTCCGCATGGTGCTCCTGGGTCGAGAGATTTCGTCACAGACCTATACGCGGGAGAACCCGCCAGCGGTCCCATGGGCAAGAATGGGCACATGAGCCGTCAAGAGCGTCCGGTGCTCGTCTATGACGGTGACTGCGCGTTCTGCACCAGGTGCGCGGGCTTTCTGGAGAGGATCGGGCCGGAGGCGGAGATCGTCGCCTGGCAGCTGGCCGATCTGGCTGCGCTGGGAATCACCGAGGAGCAGGCGACCGATGCCGTGCAGTGGGTTGAGGTCGACGGCGCGATCCGCTCGGGACACGAGGCGATCGCCGCGGTGCTGAGCACCGCAGGAACGATCTGGAAGCCGATCGGTCGTGCACTTCTGCTGCCGGGCATCTCATGGGTCGCGGCAAAGGTCTACCGGCTGGTCGCTGACAATCGCTACCGGCTGCCGGGAGGCACGCCCGCCTGCGCGGTTGCCGACAAAGAGCGTCCGGCGACCACGCGTCGATGGTAGGAAGCCGGTCATCCCCTGGGGGAGAGCGGATCGCCGACCACTCTGCGGCCGAAGATCAGGCTTTGCCGCGCGCTTTGAGGCCGGCTTTGCGCAACTGCTTCGCTAGCTGCACTTCTTTTTTGTCCGGGCCTTTCTTGTTCGGGCCGGGCGTCTCCAGCGTTGCCGGGAGGCCCTCGAACCTCGGCTCCGAGAGAAAGGCGGCGAGGCCTTTCTTGCCCATCTCGCCCGTGCCGACGTTGGCGTGGCGGTCGCGGCAGGAGCCGAGGGGGGCGGCGGCGTCGTTGACGTGGAGGCAGCGGAGGCGGTCGAGGCCGACCTTGGCGTCTGCTTCGTCGACGATCGCCGAGAGGTGCTCGGGGTCGGTGACGTCGTAGCCCTGGACGAAGAGGTGGCAGGAGTCGAGGCAGAGGCCGAGGCGCTCGCCGCCGCCGGCCAGCTCGATCAGCTCGGCGGTCTCGTCGAAGTTGCGGCCCAGCAGTCCTTTGTGGCCGGCGGTCTGCTCGAGCAGCAGCGGGCAGCTCTCGCTGTCCTTCAGCGCCGCGGCGATGACCTTCGCAGCACGCTTCATCGAGGGGCCGTGCGCCTCGCCTTTCTGGGCGCCGGGGTGGAGGACGACGCCAGCGGCGCCGATGCCGTCCCCGGTGCGCAGAGCGTGGGTGAGCGAGGCCAGGGACTTCACCCGCAGCTCACGATCTTTCGTCGCGCAGTTGATTAGGTAGACGGCGTGGATCGCGACCGCTTCGACCGGCGAGTCGTCCATCGCCTCGCGGAAAGCGGCGAAGTCGTCGGGGCCGTATTTGGTCGGCCGCCACATCCGCGGGCTTTGGTTGAAGATCTGGATCGATTCGCAACCGAGCTCGGTCCCGCGCTCGATCGCCTTCGACAATCCGCCCGAGGTGGAAACATGCGCGCCGACCAACATGCCTGACGAGACTCCCCGTTTGAGATTTGCTCCTTCGCCGACCGGCGTGCTGCACATCGGCGGCGCGAGGACGGCACTCTACAACTGGCTGGCCGCGCGGCGAACGGGTGGGGAGCTGGTGCTGCGGATCGAGGACACCGATCGCGAGCGCTCCACCGAGGAGAACGTCGAGCAGATCCTCGACGCGCTGCGCTGGCTGGAGCTGGAGTGGGACGAGGGGCCTGTCTCACAGGCATCGCGTGCCAGCCATCACGGGGAGGCGCTGCAACGACTGCTCGACTCCGGTGCCGCCTACCGCGACACGGCGACGGCCAAGGACGTCGAGGCGTGGAAGGCCGAGCACGGGGCCGACCGCGGCTACCGGGGCGAGCCCAGCGAGGAGACGGGGGCGGCGATCCGGCTGCGGGTACCCGACGAAGGGGAGACGGTGGTCGAGGACCTGATCCGCGGTCCGGTCCGCTTCCCCAACCGCAGCTACGACGACTTCGTCATCGCCCGCGGCGACGGCTCGGTCCTCTACAACTTCGCGGTCGCGGTCGACGACGCCGAGATGGAGATCACCGACGTCGTCCGCGGCGACGACCACCTCTCCAACACGCCGAAGCAGCTGCTCGTCCTGCGGGCACTTGGCCACGAGCCGCCGCGCTACGCCCACCTGCCCCTGCTTCACGGGCCCGACGGCCGCAAGCTCTCCAAGCGCCACGGCGCCGCCTCGGTGCAGGAGCTGCGCGAGGCCGGTTACCTGCCTGCGGCGGTGCGCAACTACCTCGCCCTGCTCGGCTGGGGCGCGGACGACGACGCGACCCTGATCGCGACCGAGGAGCTGGTCGAGCGGTTCAGGGTCGAGGACGTCGGCAGGGCCGCCGCGATCTTCGACGAGAAGAAGCTGCGCTGGATCAACGGCCGCTACATGCGCGAGATGCCGCTCGACGAGTACGTGCGGGTCGTGGCCGCGCACCTTGGGCGCGAGCCCGACGAGCGGCTGCGCACCGCCTGCGAGATCGTCCAGGAGAAAGCACAGACCCTGGCCGAGGTCTGGCCGCTGGTCCGCTTCCTCTTCGAGGAGCCGGTCGAGGACGAGAAGGCCTGGCGCAAGGTGATGAAGGACGGGACGCTGCCGTTGCTGGAGGCCGCTCGCGAGGCGTTGGCCGGGGTCGGCGATTTCGACGCCGGGCACGTGGAGGCGGCGCTGGCGCCGCTGCCGGAGCGACTCGAGGTGAAGCCGGGGCGGATCTACCAGCCGATCCGGGTGGCGATCAGCGGCAGCACGGTCTCGCCGGGCATCTTCGAGTCTCTGGCGGCGCTGGGCCCCGAGGAATCGCTGCAACGCATCGACCGCGCGATTGCCCGGCTTAGGGCCTGACGGACAATCGCTGGCTCCCCGGGCCGCCGAACCGGACAAGTAAAGCTCGGGAAGACCTCACTAATGAGGAGGGCAGGGCTAAACCGTGCGTCCTCTGCTGCCGATGACGTGGGCGGAGTCAGCCCACCCATGTCATCCGCCAAGCCACACAGCAACGGGAACGGAAAGGTGCACAAGGCCGACGCCCCGAGGAGCAAGGGCGGCGGGGAGCCTCCCGCGCCCGGCGCCCGCCTGGCCGCCGCCTTCGAGGCGGTGGAGAAGTTCCCGGCCCTGATCGAGTCGCGGGCACGGGTGATGCAGGCCGCGACCGCCGAGACCTCTCGCATCGGCGACCTGGTCGAGGCCGTCGAGGCCGACGTGGCCCTGACGATTTCGGTCCTGCGCTTCGCCAACCGCGCCGCCGGCGGCAACATCGGCGGGGTGCCGGCGGCGATCGACGTGCTGAAGCCATCCGGCGTGCTGGCGATCGCGGGGACGGCGCCCGTCTTCGACTTCTTCGAGCCCAACGGCGGCTGGGAACTGCGACCCGAGCAGGTCAGGGTCCACGCGCTTGCGACCCAGCAGGCCGCCGAGCGAATCGGCCGCGCGATCGGCTGGCCCGAGCGCGACGAGCTGGTGGTTGCCGCTCTCCTTCACGACATCGGCCGGCTCGTGGTCTCAAAGCTGCACCCCGGCCGCCGCAGCTACTTCGACGCGGCGTCGCGAACCCCCGAGCAGCGGATCCGCGAAGAACGCGACCAGCTCGGCATCGACCATGCGCTCGTGGGCGGCGTGCTCGCGAGGCGCTGGAACGTGCCGCAGCGGATCGCCGTGGCGATCGAGCGCCACCACGCCGAGGACGCGGACGGCCTGGCGGCGCTGATCGCGACCGCCGACATGGTCGCCCACTACTCGCAGGGCGAGGCGGTTGCGCCGGAGCGGTTGCGCGCGATGGCCAAACGCTGCGGCCTCGACGGCGACGGCCTGCGCGAGGTTCTCTACGAACTCCCCTACCCGCGCGAGGAGGGGCGGCGGGTCACCGAGCCCTGCCCGCTCTCGGCCCGGGAGCTGGACGTCCTCAGGCACCTCTCCGAGGGCATGGTCTACAAGCAGATCGCGGGCGAGATGCAGCTCTCGGTCTCGACGATCCGCACCCACCTGCACAACGTCTACGGCAAGATCGGCGCCGTCGACCGTGCCCAGGCGGTCCTCACCGCGCGCGACTGCGGCTGGATCTAACCCGCTACTCGATCAGGGACTCGCGCAGCGCTATCGCGACCGCGTGCGTCCGGTTGCGGGCGCCCAGGCGGGCGACGGCGTTCTTGGTGTGGGTCTTGACCGTTTCCTCGCTGAGACCCAGCTCGCGGGCGGCGAATGTCGTCGACTCGCCATCGGCGAGCAGCTGCATGATCTGTCGCTGCCGCCCGGTCAGCTTGCCGCGGCTGCCGCGCGGCGGCACCGCCGGATCGACGAAGCGCTCGTGAGCCAGGGCCGCCTGCGTCGCCTGCACGAGTTCGCGGGCGGCTGCGGTCCGGGAGACGTAGGCCATCGCGCCCGCCTGCAGGGCGGCGGTGGCGATGTGGCGCTCGGCTCGCTCGCCGTGGGCGACTATCCCGAGGCCCGGCGCGGTTTTGCGCAGCAACCGGATCGCCTCGGTGCCACCCAGCGAGTCGCCGGCGTCGAGCGAGGCACGGCGCAGGTCGACGATCGCCACGTCGATGCTGCCGACGTCGCGGACCAGCTCCACCGCTTCGTCGCGGTTGTCGCTTTCGTGAACCTCGAAGCTGGAGCCCAGGGCCTCGCGCACGCCGGCCCGGACAAGTGGGTGACCGTCGATCACAAGGCAGTTTGGACGCTCGCTCAGGGCCGTTTCCGATCTGACGGGTTCGCGGACGGCTTCGTCCCAGCCCCGAAGCCGGGTCCCGATCCTAACCCAGCAAGTCCGCGCCGTGCGGTAGAAAGGCTCTTGTGATCTCGATCACCTCGAAGTCGCGCTACGCCGTCGTCGCGATGGCGGAGCTGGCTCGTTCCGGGGAGCGGCCGGTGCCGATCAAGGAGCTGGCGGAGCGGCGCGGAATCCCGGAGCAGTTCCTCGAGCAGCTCTTCTCGACCCTGCGTAGGGCCGGCCTGCTGACCAGCCACCGCGGGATGAAAGGCGGTTACACGCTCTCGCGGTCGGCCGAGGAGATCACCGTGCTGGAGGTGGTCCAGACCCTCGACGGCAAAGTCGGCCAGGAGGCCGACGAGGCCGGCGGCATCTGGGCCGAGGGGGTCACCGCTCTGCGCAAGGTGTTCGGCCAGACCACGATCGCCGCCGTCTCCCGCCGCGAGCTCGAGGAGGCCGACTCGGGGATGTACTTCATCTAGATTGGCGCACAGACGCAGGTTCTCACTTGCCGGTGCTGAGGCTTACGTCCGCTCTCTGAGGCGTGCCGTCCATTGCGCGTGGCGCCGCCGAAGCTCATCTTCATCGAGGTCGGCGCGGCCCAGCGGCAGGTAGTTCGGGGCCCAGGACCCAACCGCGTCATCGGACCGAGCGACGGCCCAGGTGTCCCAAAGGCGCATCTCGCCGACTGCCTGGCCGGTCGCTGCTTCGTAGGCCGCAAGAAAGTCGTCGGCAATTTGCTCGTCGAACAGGAGGACGAGATCCAGTCGGCACCAGCCCAAGTCGAAGCCACGTGGACCGCGTGACCCGTCCGACCAGTCGACGATGCCCGTGAGCCTTCCGTCCCGCCAGACGACGTTGCCCGACCAGTAATCGCAGTGGGTGAGCACCTCCGGCGACCTAACAACCTGTGGCCAGCGAGACCGAACTTCCGCCGCCAGCGGACCACCCAATATCTCCTGAGAGCCTCCGCTGCGGTCGAACACGCTCGGCAACTCCGCCAGCCGCTCGGTCGGCGCCGTGTGCAACGCAGCGAGCGCGCGACCTAACTGGCGCGCCCACCCCCTGGGGTCGGTCGGAGTGATGTCCGGCTGACCGTCAAGCCAGCTGATCAAAGAAGTCGGGTACTTCGACCATCGGCGGTTCAGGTCGCCGCCGA
>DATMEP010000137.1:0-8801 GCA_035556755.1 Solirubrobacterales bacterium | reverse complement strand
GCCACCCCTGCCACTACGGCGTCGACATGTCGACCCGCGAGGAGATGATCGCCCACGAGCGGACGATCGAGGAGATCGCCGACGAGCTCGGCGCCGACTCGCTCGCCTACCTCTCGATGGAGGGCGTCTACGAGGCGATCGGCACGCCGCCCGAGGACCACTGCGACGCCTGCTTCACCGGCCGCTACCCGCTTGGCGACCCCGAGGACGCGAACGGCAAGTTCGCGCTGGAGGACATCGCGGTCGTCCCGGCGAGCGGCTAGCGGGGGCGCGGGCCCCAGGTCGGGGGGCCGAGGAAGCTCCCTTCGCCTTCTTCGCTGAAGCCGGCGTCGTCGAAGTTCCGGTAGGTGCCCCTGCCGTCGCTGCGGAACACCTCGATCCCGCTGCTTCGGTTGCTCTCGCTCAGGGCGACGATGTGCCGGCCGTCCGGCGAGAAGGCGGGATGGGAGAAGTCGCGGCAGCGGATCCCTTCGCAGGGAGTCAGCCGCATGGCGCGACTCCCGTCGGCCTCGGCGACGAAGAGGTCGGAGCCGGCTCCGCCGCCGACGACGTAGGCGATCCGTCGCCCGCTGGGCGCCCAGTCCGGCTCGCGCTCGCTGCGCGGGCCGGCGATCGCGGCGCGAACGTCGCTGCCGTCGGCGCGCATCGTGTAGATGTCATGGCGGTCGCGGCTCTCGCGGTCGCGGTCGCCGGCGAAGGCAATCCGCTTGCCGTCCGGCGAAACGACCGGATCGAAGCTTTCGGACGGTCCGCTCGTCAGCTGGCGCAGGCCGCTGCCGTCGAGCCGGACGGTGAAGACCTGTCGCCGGCCGTCGACGGAACGAACGAAGACGATCGCCGAGCCACTTGGAAAGAAGGCCGGGTGGGAGCCGTCGGCGGTCACCAGCCGCCGATCGGAGCCGTCGTTGCGCACGACGTAGATGCCGTCGAGGCCGGCCGCCTCGTCAACCGTGACGAAGACGATCCGGCGGCCGTCAGCGGAGTAGGAGGGTTCCCTGTCATAGAAGCCCGTGGTCAGCTGGCGAGGTCGCTGTTTGATGCGGGGGCCATGCGTGAAAAGGCCCCCGACCGGGATCGGGCGTACCGTTCTCCCCTCGCTGATGATGTCGTAGGTCTGCTTGGAGTAGGCGATCGGGCCGGGTTTGCCGGGGAAGGCAGCGAAGGAGGCCTCGGTGCCGAGCGCCGCCGGGGCGGCAAGCGCGCATAGGAGCAGCGCAGCGCGGATCACGGCGTGAGGGTAGCGACGATCTCGGCCGCCGGACGGAGCTCGCCGATCCGAGCCACGGTCTCGCCGGCGTAGAGAGGTCCGGCGTCGACCAGGCTGGTGAAGCCGTCGTCGGTGGCCGCCAACGGCAGCAGCAGGCGGCCGTCCGGGCGCTGGGCACGTACCAGGCGGCTCTGGATGCCCTCCGGGGCGTAGCGGACGCCCGTCGCCAGGAGGTGGTTGAGGGCTCGGTTTAGCAGCGGGACGGCGGGGCCGTTGACGAGCCAGTGCTCGGTGGCCGCGTTGGGGACTACCCGGTGGGGCGCCGGCCAGCCGGCGCCGAACAGTTCGGTGAGGATCGTCTTCTCGGCGTCCAGCAGGCGCCGCTTGTACTCCGGGTGGGCGCGGCTCTCCTCGGAGAGCAGGAAGCGGGTACCGGCGACCGCGGCGCTTGCGCCGGCCTCGAGCGCCCGCTGGACGTCGGCGCGCTCGACGATCCCGCCCGCGAGCAGTACGGGGTAGTCGGGCGGCAGCACCGCCCTTACGCGGTCGAGCAGCTCCAGCGCTGGAAGGGGCCCGCGCACGTGGCCGCCCGCCTCGACGCCCTGGGCGATCACCGCGTCGGCACCGGCCGCCTGGGCGGCGCGCGCCTCGGCCGCCGAGCCGCACTGGTGGATCCAGGTGCCGCCGGTACGCCGCTTCGGGGTGCCCCAGAAGGTGACGACCACGGCCGCCTTCGCGGCCGCCTCGAACCAGGCTCGCCGAGCGAAGGGAAGCAGCAGGTTGACCGCGACCGGCCGGTCCGTCAGCGCCCGGGCGGCGGCGAGCTCACGCTCGATCGCCTCCGCGCCGCCAACCGCGATCGTCCCCAGCCCGCCCGCCTCGGAGACCGCCGCGGCCAGCTCGTGGCGGCTCAGCCCGCCGCCCATTCCGGCCTGTACGACCGGCGTTTCGATACCCAAGCCCTCCAAAAACGACACACCGGCGAGTGTAGGGCCGCGCAGCCGACCGACTGCGCGATGATGCGGCCAGTGAGCACTTTCCGACTCGTTGTTCTGGCTTCCGGCAACGGCTCCAACCTGCAGGCGATCCTCGACGCGCTGCACGGGCGCGAGGGGATCGAGGTGGTCGGCGTCGGCTCCGACAAGCCCGGCGCGCGGGCGCTGGAGCGGGCGCGGGCGGCGGATGTGGAGACAGCGGTCTTCCCCCGCGACGCGTACCCCGACCGGGCACGGCGCGACGACGCGCTGGGCGACTGGATCGAGTCGCGGGAGGCCGACCTGGTCGCCCTCGCCGGCTACATGCAGCTGCTCAGCGAGGACTTCGTCGCCCGCTTCCGCCACCGCATCGTCAACGTCCACCCCGCCCTGCTCCCCGCCTTCCCCGGCCTCGACGCGATCGGCCAGGCGCTGGAGGCTGGGGTGGACGTCACCGGCGTCACCGTCCACTTCGTCGACGAGGGGGTCGACACCGGGCCGCCGATCGCCCAGCGCGAGGTCCCGGTCCCCGCCGATCGCGACCGGGCGCAGCTCGAGGAGGCGGTCCACGCGGCCGAGCACCAGCTCTACCCGGAGGCGATCCGCATGATCGCGCAGGGCAGGGTTAGGATCGACGCAGGCGACCCGAGGACGGTCGTCATCGATGAGTGAGGCTCCCGCAGACATCCCAGCCGAGACCGTGAGCAACGGGGCGATCCGAGTGCGCCGGGCGCTGGTCTCGGTCTCCGACAAGACCGGCCTCGCCGAGTTCGCCAAGACGCTGGCCGCGCTCGGGGTCGAGATCCTCTCGACCGGAGGCACCGCTGCCGCGCTGCGCGAGGCGGGCATCGAGGTGACCGACGTCTCCGAGTTCACCGGCCAGGAGGAGATCCTCGGCGGCCGGGTGAAGACGCTGCACCCGCGGCTGCACGCGGCGCTGCTGGCACGGCGCGACGACGCCGAGCACATGGCGACGCTGGAGCGCGAGGGGATCGAGCCGATCGACATGGTCTGCGTCAACCTCTACCCCTTCGAGGAGACGGTCGCGGGCAACGGCGTCGACGAGCGGGTCGCGATCGAGAACATCGACATCGGCGGGCCGACGATGATCCGCGCCGCGGCGAAGAACCACGAGGGCGTCGCGGTGATCGTCAAGCCGGAGTCCTACGACGCCGTCTGCGCCGAGCTGGAGGAGTCCGGCGGCGAGATCTCCGCCACGACCCGCCACTGGCTGGCCAACGAGGCCTTCGCCCAGACCGCCCGCTACGACGCGGCGATCAGCCGCTGGTTCTCGACCGAGTACGAGGACTACCCCGAGCACCTGACCGTCACCTTCGAGAAGGAGATGGACCTCGCCTACGGCGAGAACCCGCACCAGCGCGCCGCGCTCTACTCCGAAGCCGGGTTGAGCAGCCACATCCTCGCCGGGGTCTCGAAGCTGCACGGCCGGGCGCTCTCCTTCAACAACGTGCTCGACCTCGACTCAGCGCGGCGGCTGACCGGCGATTTCGAGCAGCCGGCCTGCACGATCGTCAAGCACAACAACCCCTGCGGGGTCGCGGTCGGCGACGGCGCGCTCGACGCCTACCGCAAGGCGCTCGCCTGCGATCCGATGTCGGCCTTCGGCGGTGTTATCGCCTTCAACCGCCCGGTCGGGGTGGAGCTGGCCGAGGCGCTGCACGAGAACTTCGTCGAGGTGCTGCTGGCGCCCGGGTTCGAGGCCGGCGCGCTGGAGGTCCTCCAGCAGAAGGAGGCGATCCGCATCCTCTGCGACGAGGAGGGGCGGCGGCCCGACGTGACCGAGCGCGACATGAAGCGGGTCGCCGGTGGCCTGCTGATCCAGGACCGCGACGGCGATCCCGAGCCGCGCGAGACGATGGAGACGGTGACGAAGGTCGAGCCGAGCGAGGAGCAGTGGAGCGACATGCTCTTCGCCTGGACCGTGGTCCGCCACGTCCGCTCCAACGCGATCGTGATCGCCAGGGACGGCGCCACCCTGGGAATCGGCGCCGGTCAGATGAGCCGGGTCGACTCGGTCCGCCTCGCCGTGCAGAAGTGCCACGACGCCCATGGGGACGAGGCGAGCGCGCTGCTCGCCGGCTCCGCGATCGCCTCCGACGCCTTCTTCCCCTTCGCCGACGGGCCGCAGGCGGCGATCGAGGCCGGTTCCACCTCGGTGATCCAGCCGGGCGGCTCCAAACGCGACGCCGAGGTGATCGAGGCCTGCGAGGGCGCCGGCGTCGCGATGGTCTTCACCAAGCACCGCCACTTCCGGCACTAGAGCGCTCTCGGAGAGGCCGGGTGGCCGATCCTCAACCCGGGTGAGGACCGGCCCCCTGCCGTTCAGATGGGTCGATCAGGCGGTCTTGCCAATCGAGATCGCCGGAATCGTCCGCTCGACGCTGGAGATAGTCACCGTTCATCACCCCCTTTCTCTGCTTTAGAGGGGACGGCGGCTAAGACCTAGTTATGGTGGAGGAAGTTTCACTATTTGAGGATCATCCAGCGTTTTCTTGCTCGGGAACTGGAAGATTGGGGTTAGAGGAAATACGATCTACTGCTCAAACCCTCCGGAGGAGAGAGCGATAGGCCGATGGGAACCAAGCAGAAGCGAGCCACCACACGGATGCAAAACGCGCAGCTGGAGCTGCACAAGGCGCTCTCGCACGAGTTGCGCGTCGAAATCCTCACCTTCCTGGTCGAACACCCGAAGGCCAGCCCGATCGAGATGTCCCGCGTGCTCGACGCGCCCGTCGGCGACGTCAGCCACCACGTCAAGCAGCTGGTCAAGTACGGCTGCGCCGAAGAAGTCGAAACGAAGCCCCGCCGCGGTGCCGTCGAGCACTTCTACAGGGCGACCTCGCGGCCGGTGATCACCAGCGCCGAACTGAACAAGATGGGCCTGCCGGCCCGGCGGGCCTTCTCAGGGCAGATCATCCGCAAGCTCGTCGGCGATCTCGAGCAGGCGTTCGAGGGCGGCACCATCGAAGGCCGCACGGACTGGCACCTGACCAGGGTCCCGATGTCCCTGGACGAGGAGGGCTGGCAGGAACTGCTCGCAATCCACCAGAGGGCCTTCGAGGAAACCTACGAAGTGCAGGCCAGAAGCGACGAGCGACGCAGCAAGAGCGGCGAGGAGCCGGTCCGCTTCACGAGCTGCCAGCTGAGCTTCGAGCTGCCGCCTCGCTGACGCTGCGAGAGTGCCCCCGGCGGGATTCGAACCCGCGCCGCGCGGCTTAAAAGGCCGCCGCTCTAACCAACTGAGCTACAGGGGCGTGGCCGCTCAGGATAGCTCGGGGAGTCCCTCCTCCGGGGTCGAGGCCTCGGCGTGGGTGCGGCGGGGGATGCGACCGGCGCGGCGGGCGGCGTGTCCGGCCTCCACCGCGAGGCGCAGGGCCGTCGCCATCGCGACCGGGTCCTCGGCGCCGAAGATCGAGCTGGCGGCCATCACCGCGTCGCAGCCCAGCTCCATCGCCAGGGCGGCGTCGGAGGCGGTGCCGATGCCGGCGTCGAGGACGACCGGGACGGCGGCGCGCTCGGCGACGATCGCGATGTTGTAGGGGTTGCGGATGCCGGCGCCGGAGCCGATCGGCGAGCCGAGCGGCATCACCGCGGCGCAGCCGGCCTCCTCCAGCCGCCGGGCGAGAATCGGGTCCTCGTTGGTGTAGGGAAGGACGGTGAAGCCCTCGCCGACCAGGGTCTCGGCGGCCTCGAGCAGCTCGACCGCGTCCGGGTAGAGCGTGCGGTCGTCGCCGATCACCTCGAGCTTGATCCAATCGGTCTCGAACGCCTCGCGGGCGAGCCGGGCGGTGCGGACCGCGTCGCGGGCGGTGAAGCAGCCGGCGGTGTTGGGAAGCGCGAAGAGGCCGAGGTTGTCGAGCACGTCGAGCACCGAGCCCTTCGCCGCGGGGTCGATCCGGCGCAGGGCGACAGTGACGATCTCGGCCCCGGAGGCGGCAAGCGCCTCCTCCATCTGCTCGAGCGAGCGGAAGCCACCGGTGCCCGCGATCAGCCGCGAGGACCACTGCCTCCCGCCCAGCTCCCAGGTCTCGGCTCCACCCTGGATCGCGGCCAGAACCTCGACGCTGTGCCCCTCGGCGAGCGGCGTCGCGGCCCACTCGGACCGCGGCACGACCTCGCCGTCGAGGGCGACGGCGACGCCCCTGGCGCTGTTCTCGACGCCGCTCGCGCGGACCGCGTCGGCGAGAGTCGCCTCCGCCGCCAGCTCGCGCTGCTCGCCGTTCAGCTCGATCCTCATACGAGCGCTCCCTCCAGCTGCTCGGCCAGCCTGTCGGCCGCCAGCGGCGCCAGCAGGATGCCGTTGCGGTAGTGGCCGGTCGCCCAGTGCAGGCCCTCTACCGGAGAGCGGCCGACCAGCGGCAGGTTGTCCGGCGTGCCCGGACGCAGGCCGGCGGCTGCCTCGACCAGCTCCATCTCCGCCACCTCGGGCAGCAGCCGGTAGGCCTCGCGCAGCAGCTCGTGGACGCCTCCCGCGGTGACGGCGGCGTCGAAGCCCTGCTCCTCGACCGTGGCGCCGACGATCAGGCGGGCGTCCGGCCGCGGCACGAGGTAGACGCGCTCGGAGGCGACGATCCGCTCGCACGGCGCCGTCCCGTCGCGGGCGCGCAACTCGAGGATCTGGCCCTTGACCGGCCGCACCGGAGGGCGAGCGGCCTCGGGTACCCAGCCGAGCTGCCCGGACCAGGCGCCGGCGGCGAGCACGACGACCGCGGCGCGCAGCTCCTCCCCGGCGGCGGTGCGCACGCCGGCGATCCGCTCGCCATCGCGCAGCGACTCGACCACCTCCGTCCCGGTCAGCAGCTCCGCCCCCTCGGCTTCGAGCGCACTCACCAACGCGGCGGCGAGCGCCCGCGGGTCGACGGCGCCCTCGCCCGGCGCGTGGACGCCGCCGTTGAGGGCGGGGGTCAGCCCGGGCTCCAGCTCGCGGCAGCGGCGCGGCGGCAGCCACTCGGCGCCGAGGCCGAGCGAGCGCTGCAGCTCGTGGACGCGGCGCAGCTCGGCCGCCTCGTCGCGATCGAGCGCGACGTGCAGGGCGCCTTGGCGGACGTACCCGGTCGACGTCCCGCTCGCGGCCTCCAGCTCGGCGACGAAGCCCGGGTACAGCTCGGCCGCGGCAAGGGTCAGCTTCAGCAGCTCCGACTCGCCGAAGGCAAGCTCGCCGACCGGCGCCAGCATCCCGGCCGCGACCCGGGTCGCCCCGGCGGGCGGCGAGGATTTCTCGACCACCGCCACCCGGCCGCCGCGCTGCGCCAAGCGCCAAGCGCAGGCGAGCCCGATGGCCCCACCTCCGACCACCACCGCGTCGTAACTCTTTCCGCTCAAGTTTGCCTCCGCCGGCATTACCCGGATCAGGTCCATACGGTCGGCGGCGCCTTAGCCGCCCTCTCAGCCCGTGGCTTACGGACTCCCGTCGTCCCGATGGTACTCCGCGCGATAATCCGAGGATGAGCCTGGCACCACCAGAGGCCGCTGGTCCGCTGCGCCGCGAGCGGCTGCGCACGGCGCGCCTCTACTTCGTCTGCGACGCGCTGCCGCGGGGCGAGGAGCCGGAGGCGCTGCTGGCGGCGGCGCTGAACGGCGGCGTCGACATAGTCCAGCTGCGCGAGAAGGAGTTCGACAGGGACCAGATCGAGCGATCGGCGCGGACCTTCCGCCGCCTCTGCGACACCTACAGCGTCCCCTTCATAGTCAACGACGATCCCTATCTGGCCCAGACCTGCGACGCCGACGGCGTCCACCTTGGCCAGGACGACGTATCGGTCGCCGAGGCCCGCGAGATCCTCGGCCCCGACGCGATCGTCGGCCTCTCCACGCACTCCGAGGAGCAGCTCGCGGCGTCGGCGGAATGGCCGGTCGACTACGTCAGCGTCGGGCCGATCTGGGAGACGCCCACCAAAGAGGGCCGGCCCGGGGTCGGCCTCGACCTTGTCGAGCACGCCGCGAACGCGGCGCCCCACCCGTTCTTCGCGATCGGCGGGATCGACCCGTCGAACGCGGCCCGGGTGGTCGGGGCGGGGGCACGGCGGCTCGGCGTCGTCCGCTCGATTCGCGACGCGGAGGAACCCACCGTCGCAGCCGAAGAGCTGCGCGGCGCGCTGACCGCCGTCGGAGAGGCGCCGCCAGGTGCCTGAGGAAAGGCAGAAGCGCAAGGAGCGCGGCGGATCGCTCGGCCCGCGGGAGCGGATGGAGCAGGGCTACGCCCGCGCCGAGCAGCGCAACCAGGAAGCCCGCGAAGCGCTGGAGCCGCTGGACGACGGCGAGCGGCCGCTGGTGGTGACGATCGGCGCCGTGCTCTCGGGGCTGATCGCCCTGTCGATCCTCGGCGGCTACATCGCCGGCGCCGAGGTCGACGGCGAGCGGCCGGCACTGACCCAGGTGCTGGCGCCCGCCCTGCTGATGGGGATCATGGCCTGGGGCATGTGGCGCGCCCGCTACTGGGCCGTGCTCGGCTTCCAGCTCGTCCTCGTCTTCCTCATCTTCAGCGCCGTCTTCGGCCTCGCCGTGCAGGCCGCCACCGTCGCCCAGGTCGCCGCCACCCTCGGCCTGCTCGCCGTCTCCGGCACCTTCTTCTACTTCATGGTCAAGGCGATGGCGCGGAT
>DATMEP010000136.1:0-3082 GCA_035556755.1 Solirubrobacterales bacterium | reverse complement strand
CTGGATCGAGCAGTCGCGCTCGCCGAGGTGGATCACGTTGCCGTGCGAGTCGGCCAGCACCTGGACCTCGACGTGGCGCGGGTCCTCCAGGTAGCGCTCGACGTAGACGCGGTCGTCGGAGAAGAACTTCTCGCCTTCGCGAGCGGCGCCCTCGAAGGCCTCCTCGAGGTCGTCCGGGGTCATCGCCACGCGGAAGCCCTTGCCGCCGCCGCCGCCGGCCGCCTTGCAGGCGACCGGGTAGCCGGCCTCGTCGGCCTGCGCCTTCGCCGCTGCGACATCCACCGCCGGCTCGGTCGCGCCGGGGACGATCGGCACCCCGGCCTCGGCCATGATCTCGCGCGCCCGGGTCTTCGAGCCCATCGCTTCGATCGCCTCGGGCGGCGGGCCGATGAAGACGATGTCGGCCTCGGCGCAGGCGCGGGCGAACTCGGCGTTCTCGGCGAGGAAGCCGTAGCCGGGATGGATCGCCTCGGCGCCCGCCTCCTTCGCGGTCTCGATGATCGTGGGGACGTTCAGGTAGCTCTCGGCCGGCACCGCGGGGCCGATCAGGAAGGCCTCGTCGGCCTCGCGCACGTGGGGCGCGTCACGATCGATCTCCGAGTAGACGGCGACCGAGCCGATCCCCATCTCCTTCAGGGTGCGGGCGACGCGGATCGCGATCTCGCCGCGGTTGGCTATCAGCACCTTCTCGAACATGGGGGCGGCACTCTATAAACGCGGCCCCCCGAATAGGCTGCCGCCCTCATGTTGATCGAGCTGCAGAGCCACTCGACCGTGTCCGACGGGCAGTTGGCCCCGGCCGGGGTCGTGGAGGAAGCCGCGAAGGCGGGGGTTACGACGCTGGCTTTGACCGACCACGATGCGATCGCCGGGGTTGCCGAGGCGGCGGAGGCGGCGGAGCGGGTCGGGATCGAGCTGGTGCCGGCGATCGAGATGTCGTGCGTGCACGAGTACGCGGAAGACCTGCACATCTGCGGGTACTGGATCGACCTGGGGAAGATCGCGCCGGCCTGCGAGCGGGCGCAGCACGAGCGGGTGACGCGGGCGGGCGAGATCGTCGAGAAGCTGCGGGCGGAGGGCTTCGACCTGCACCTCGAGGACGCGGTGCGCGAGGCCGGCGACGCGCTCTCGATCGGGCGGCCCCACATCGCCCGCGCCGCCGGGGCAAGCGGCGACCTCGGGCCCTTCTTCGAGGAGTACCTGGTGCCGGGGGCCAAGGCATTCGTCCCGCGCCGCTGGCCGACCGCCGAGGAGGCGATCGAGACGATCCACGCCGCCGGCGGCGTCGCGGTCATCGCCCACCCCTACTGGGACATCTCGGAGCCGACAGAGGTCGACGACCTGATCCGCTCCCTCGGCGCCGACGGCGTCGAGACCTTCTACCCGACCCACAGCGAGGAGCAGACCAAGCACCTGCTGGAGCTGTGCGAGGAGCTGGGCCTGGCCCCGACCGCCTCCTCCGACTACCACGGCCCCACCCACAAGACCTTCGCCGAGTTCGGCGCCTACGAGACCTACGGCCTCGCCGAGCCCCAGCTGCCGCCGCGACCCTGATTCTTCGGGTACCCTCATTAGGTAAACCTAATTAGGGCGTCCTAAGCAGTTGCCAGGGCGCCGTTCGAAAGGAGCGGGGCCTTGGTGACGGTGATGAATGTGGTGCAGGTGCACGAGGAGCGCCGGGAGGCGTTCGAGCGCGCCTTCCTCGAGCGTGAGAGCCACGTCCACAAAGCCGAGGGCTTCGCCGGCTTCGAGCTGCTGCGGCGCGAAGGCGAGGGCGTCGGCGAGTACGTCGTCCTCAGCCGCTGGGAGAGCGACGAGGCGTTCAAAGCCTGGGTCAACAGCGACCTCTTCAAGATGAGCCACCGCCACGCCGACGGCGAGCTCGCCCACGGCAGCGAGGTGCGCCGCTACGAGGTGATCGACGCCAAGGTCGCGGCGTGAGGCGAGCCCTACTCGCCATAGCGCTGGTCGCGGCGCTCTGCCTGCCCGCCGCGGCGCAGGCCGCGGCGCCGAAGCGGATCGTCGCGCTGACCCCGTTCGCCGCCAACACGCTGGTCAAGCTCGGAGTCAAGCCGGTCGGCGTCGGCCAGACCCTGGGCGGCAACGAGCGCCTCTCGCCGAAGCTGAACGGGGTGCCGGTGCTGCCGCTGTCGCACCCCAACGGGCCGAACCTCGAGCAGCTCGCCTCGCTCGACCCCGATCTCGTCTTCTCCTCACGGACCTGGGCCAAGGGCAACGAGTCGATGGGCGACCTCGGCATCCGCGTCCTCGTCCAGGAGCCCGTGCGGCTCAACGGGGCCTTCGCCCAGACCCTCGTGATCGGCGCCCTGGTCGGCAAGCGCAAACAGGCGCAGGCGCTGGTCGCGTCGATGAAGAAGGCCGTTGCGCAGGCGCGCAGGGGAATCGAGGAGCGCCCGACCGTGATGCTGATCCTCGGCGTCGGCCGCACCCCCTTCACCTTCCTCCCCAACAGCTGGGGCGGTGACCTGGTGACCAAGGCTGGTGGGAGCCTGCTGACCGGGGGGGTCGAGTCCGGCTCCGGCTTCGAGCGGATCTCCGACGAGGTCGTCGTCGCCGAAGACCCCGACGTGATCGTCGCCGTGCCCCACGCCAACGAGGACGACATCCCCAGCCTGACCGAGTACCTGCGCAACAACCCGGCCTGGGCGACGACCTCGGCGGTGCGCAACAACCGCATCCACATCTCGGTCGACAACTCGCTGCTGCAGGCCGGCACCGACGTCGCCCGCACGATCCGCAAGGTTCGCCGCGTCTACCTAGAGAACTGACCAGCAGTGGCTCGCCGCACGCTCGTTTTCGCGGCGCTGCTCGTCGCGCTCGTCGCGGCGGTCGTCGCCTCGCTGGCGCTGGGCGCCGTGAAGGTGCCCTTCGCCGAAGTGATCGACATCGTCTTCGGTAAGGGGGGCGGCGGGCCCGAGCAGCAGATCGTCGAGACGCTGCGGCTGCCGCGCACGGTCGAGGCGATGGTCGTCGGCGCCGCGCTCGGCATCGCCGGGGCGATCCTGCAGGGGGCCCTCGCCAACCCGCTCGCCTCGCCCGACGTGATCGGGGTCACCGGCGG
>DATMEP010000135.1:0-25310 GCA_035556755.1 Solirubrobacterales bacterium | reverse complement strand
GAGATCACCCCGGCGGCGTTGTTGGGGTTCGGGACCGGGCCGATCGGCTTCAGGCAGCCGGTGGCGACCAGCTCGATGGCCAGGTTCGCCGCCGCGTTCCCCTGCACGAGGGCGTCGTGGTTGCCGAAGGCGACGTAGGAGGGGACGTCCAGCCCGCTCGCGGAGAACGCCTGCTGCGCCTTGTCCATCAGTCCCGGGTATTTGGGCCAGGCGGCGTGCGGCCCGGCCGGGCTGTCGGGGTCGTAGAACTCGGGGAAGGGGCCCTCGAAGTAGTCGTCGTAGTCCTGGACCCCGGTGTAGCGGGCGGCCTCGGCGGCGCCCGGGACCAGGAGGTTGGGGCAGAGCAGGTGCGAGTAGCCGGCTTTGTTGACGCCGCTGTTCGGGTTCAGGTTGCCGCCCTCGAGCAGGGTGCGCACCCAGAGCGTCTCGTTGAGCTGCTGGCTGTCGGCGGAATCGCCGGTGTCGATCGTGAGGTCCATGGCGCGGTGGGCGCCGCTGCCGTCGGCGACCGGGCTGGCGGCCGTGAACTGGTTGACCTGGCGGATCATCGCCTCGTCGATGTGCGGGTTGAGCGCCTCCCAGGGCCGCCAGGCGGCGTTGAAGGGGAGGGTCGGGCTGGCGAGCGGGTCGATGATCTCGACCCGGGCCGGCGACTCCTCGTCGGCGAGCTGGAAGTCGGAGAGCTGCCCGAAGTAGACGAGCGAGGTGCGGGTCCCGGTGCGCCCGGGCCCGGCTGCGCCCAGTTCCTGGCGCACGGTGTAGGGCTCGCCGGCGCCGAGCTGGAGGAAGCGGTAGGCGCCGGGACCGGCGGGCACCACCCGCTGTTCGGTCGTCGCCTGGCCGACCGTGTCGGAGGGAGCGGCCGTCGCGGCCGTGGCCGCGAGCCCCGCCGTGACCAGTACCGCCGCCATCAGGACTACGAGCTTGGATCCCGCAACTTGCCGCATCGACGCCTCCCGTGGTTCGCTCAGGATTTACTAAGCGACGAGAAGGCTACCAAATACAGGGTAAAATGAGTTTCACCCCTGCAGCGTGACGAAGCGCTCCTCGGTCAGCTCGACGACCGCGTAGGCGGGGCCCTCGCGGGTGTTGCCGGAGTCCTTGACGCCTCCGTAGGGCATCTGGTCGGCACGGAAGGTCGGGACCTCGTTGATCAGGACGCCGCCGAACTCGAGCATCTCGGCTGCCTCGAGGCCGCGGCCGACGTCGCGGGTGAAGACGCCCGCCTGCAGGCCGAACTTCGAGCCGTTGGCCATCCGCAGCGCCTCCCCGAAGTCCGAGTAGCGGTCGATCGTCGCCACCGGGCCGAAGATCTCCTCACGCCAGACCTTGGCGTCGCGAGGCGGTGAGCCGAGCAGGGTCGGTGCCAGGCAGCGGCCCTCGTCGACCAGCTCGCCGCCGCTCAGCAACTCCGCCCCGGCGGCGACCGCCTCGTCGACCCACTCCTTGACCCGGTCGCGATCGCCGGGTGAGATCAGCGGGCCGACGTCGGTCTCCGGGTCGAGCGGGTCGCCGACCCGCAGCTCTTCCGTGTTGGCGACGAGACGCTCGACGAAGGCGTCGGCGACTTCCTCGTGGACGAGCACCCGCTGGATCGAGATGCAGCTCTGGCCGGCGTGGGAGAAGGCGTGGAGCTTCGTCTTGTCGGCTGCCGTCTCCCAATCGCCGTCGGCGTGGACGATCAGCGGCGCGGTGGAGCCCAGCTCCAGGTTGACCTTCTTGTGGGGTACGCGACTGCGGATCCCCCAGCCGACCTTGGAGGAGCCGGTGAACGTGAGGGCGCGGGTCAGCTCATGCTCGACGATCGCGTTGCCGACCTCCGAGCCGGGGCCGGGAACGACGCTGAGCCAGCCCTGCGGCAGCCCCGCGTCGAGCAGGACCTCGGCCAGCTTCAGCGCCGAGATCGGCGTCTGGCCGGCCGGCTTGAGGACGACCGCGTTGCCGGCGGCGATCGCCGGCCCGACCTTGTGGGCGACCAGGTTGAGCGGGAAGTTGAATGGGCTGATCGCGCCGACGACGCCGTAGGGGACGCGCAGCATCACGCCGAGCTTGCCCTCGCCTGCGGGCGAGGCATCCATCGGCACCGTGCCGCCGCTCAGCTTGCGCGCCTCCACCGCGGAGAAGATCAGCGTGTCGACGCAACGGGCCGCCTCCACCTTGGCGGTCTTCAGCGGCTTGCCGGCCTCGGCGGCGATCGTCAGCGCCAGGTCCTCGAGCCGCTCGCCGACCAGGTGGGCGGCACGGTCGAGCACCGCAGCGCGCTCGTGCTGGGGGAAGCCACCGGACTCGAAGGCGTTGTGCGCGGTCCGTATGGCCCTGTCGACCGTGGCCGCGTCCGCCTGCGCGACCCGCCCGACCGCGGTCCCGTCGTAGGGGCTCGAGACCTCGTCCCACTCCCCGGTCACGACCCACTCGCCCGCGAAGAGCAGTTTGTGATCGACTGCCTGGACCGCTTGCGTCGCCATCTCGACCTCCTCTCGGTTGAGTTATTTCAGCCTAGAGCAGGCCGCGACTCGCGAAGCCCGAACCTGTTCGATTCCAGAGATGCGCTTCCGCCTCACCACCATCCTCCTCTTCCTCCTGCTGGCGCCGAGCGCCCAGGCGGGCGTCCAGTGGGAGGTGCACGGCCGCGGCTTCGGCCACGGGGTCGGCATGAGCCAGTACGGCGCCTACGGCTTCGCCAAGCACGGCAAGGACTACCGCTTCATCCTCGGCCACTACTACCGCGGGACGACGATCGGGGATGCCGGACCCCAGGTCGTGCGCGTGCTGGTCGACATCGCCGGCGGCGACCTCGGCTTCAGTGGCGCGACGAGCGCCTGCGGCGTGAGCCTCGACCCCAATCGCTCCTACCAGGCGCACCGCACCGGGGGGAGCGTGCGCCTGCGCAGCTCCGGTGGCCGGCCACTCGCCAATTGCGGCACCAAGCTGCGCGCCGCCGGAAACGGCACGATCGGGATCGGCGGCGTCACCTACCGCGGCGCCCTCGAGGTGGTGCCGACGAGCAGCTCCGCCGGCTCGCTCAACGCCGTCAACGCGGTCACCGTCGACCAGTACGTGAAAGGCGTGATCCCCAACGAGTCGCCGGCCTCCTGGCCACAGGCCGCGCTGCGCGCCCAGGCGATCGCCGCTCGCTCCTACGCGCTGGTGACGACGGTCGACGGCAACGGCTTCGACCTCTACAACGACACGCGCAGCCAGGTTTACGAGGGGATCGCCAGCGAGACCGCCTCCACCAACCTCGCCGCCGACGCGACCAAGGGAGAGGTGGTCCTCTACGGCGGCAAGATCGCCCAGACGTTCTTCTCCGCCTGCTCGGGGGGCCATACCGAGAGCGTCCAGAACGTCTTCTTCGGTGCTCCTGTCCCTTACCTGGTCGGCGTCCCCGACCCCTACGACAGCCTCTGCCCGCTGCACACCTGGACGCTGCGCTTCAGCGGCGCCGAGATCAGCGCCAAGCTCGGCAGCTACCTGAACGGCCAGCTGAAGCGCGTCGTCATCACCAAGCGCGGGGTCTCCCCCCGCATCGTCCAGGCAAAGCTCTACGGCACCGGTGGCGTGACGACCGCGACCGGGGAACAGCTGGCCGTGGCCCTCGGCGGCTACGACCGCTGGATGACCTTCGAGAAGATCGTCAACGGCAAACCGGCTGGCGGTGGTGGGGACGGTGGCAAACCCCCCGGACCAGCGGGCGGGGTGGCGGGCTAGAAGGAGCCCTCAGCCGTCGGGGAACGGCTGGATCGGGATGCCGTGGTCGGTCTCGCGCATGCCGAACTCGTAGGCGGCGCCGGCTGAGAGCGCGAGCTTGCGTACCGGCTGGGCGGGACGTTCGACCGTCAGCTCCAGGTCGGAGGCCGAGCAGTTGATCGTGTGGTGCTCCGGGCCCTTCGGATCGGCGTAGACCCAGCCGACGAAGTCCTTCTTCGGGGCCGAGACGCGGCCGCGCACGACGACGTCCTTGCCGGGCAGGACGAATGAGCACTCCCCCGGCAGGGCCTCGATCGCGGCGGAGCGGACCTTGTCGAAACCGCCGAGCCGGTGCGCCTCGCCGTCGAGCATCAGCATCCCGGAGGGGATCCAGGGGGTGGTCCAGGGCCCAAGCTTGATCCGGGCGGCGCCGGCGTCGAAGTAGGTGTCGGCCCCGTCCGTGAAGCCGGTGCCCTCCAGCCAGACCCAACGCTCGGCGTGCTCGCTGCCCCAATTGTGGCCGATCATCCCCGGCCAGCCGTCAAGGGCGATCTCCTCGCCGCCGACCTCGAGCCGGCCCGAGAAGCGCGCGTTCGGGTAGGGCGCGACGAACTTGGTCCGCGGCACCGGCGCCTCGTAGAGCCAATCGGCCGGCAGGTACTTGCAGGGCTCGGCGTCGCCGGAGAAGGTCAAGTCCCAGGAAGCCTTGACGGCGTCGGTGTCGACTCCGCCCGTCGCCCGGCCCGGCCCGATCTCGGCCCCGTCGACCTTGATCCAGGACCCGGCGGGCGCCGACAGCTCCGCTGCCGGCACAGTCACCTTGGTAGCCCGCGGCCCCTCCGCCTCGCGATCGAAGAGGACGAACCAGATCGAGGCGCTGGGCTCGGCGCCGGGGCGCTTGTGGACGGTGTGGCGGATCCAGATCCCCCGCCCACCGCCCGGCTGACATGCCTTGACATAAAAGCTCTCGTAGTGGCCGGCCTTGGCCGCCACCCGTGGAAACCGCGCTCCCTGGTCCATATCGTTAGACCTTAATGGTGATCACGTCGCCGTCCTGGACGACGTAGTCCCTGCCCTCGATCCGGAGCAGGCCCCGGTCGCGGGCGGGCGCGTAGCCACCGCACTCGACCAGCTCGCTCCACCCGATCGCCTCGGCTTTGACGAAGGCGTCCTGGATCTCGGTGTGGATCGTGCCGGCAGCCTCCCATGCGGTGGCGCCACGGCGCAGCGGCCTGGCGACCGCTTCCTTGTCCTCGCCGGCGGTGAAGAAGACGAGCAGGTCGAGCAGGTCGTAGGCGGCGCGGACGAGGCGGCCGAGCCCGGAGCCCTCGACCCCGTAGGACTCGCGCATCTCCTCCGCTTCGGCCGGGTCGAGCTCGGCCAGCTCGCCCTCGATCCGGGCACTGACCGCGACCACGCCGGCGCCGATCCGCGCGGCGTGAGCGGCAACCGCCTCCGGCGCCTCGGCATCGCCCTCGTCGACGTTGGCGACGTAGAGGATCGGCTTCGTGGTCAGCGCCTGCAGGTTCACGGCCGCGGCCGGAGCGGCGTCGGGCACCGGCACTCCCCGCGCCGGCCGGCCGGCGGCCAGCTCGTCGTGCACTGCTTGCAGCCAGTCGCGCTCGGCGATCGCTTCGGCATCGCCGGACTTCGCCCCCTTCGTGACCCGTTCCAGCCGGCGCTCGGTCTGGTCGTAGTCGGCCAGGATCAGCTCGGTCTCGATCGTCTCGATGTCGGCGATCGGGTCGACCCTGCCGTCGGGGTGCGGGACGCCGCTGTCGGCATGGCAGCGGACCACGTGGCAGATCGCGTCGGTTTCGCGAATCGAGGCGAGGAACTGGTTGCCGAGCCCCTCCCCTTCCGAGGCGCCCTTGACCAGGCCGGCGATGTCGTGGAAGGAGATCGTCGCCGGCACCAGCTCGGAGCTGCGGACAGTCTCGCCCACCTTCTCCAGCCGCTCGTCGGGCACCTGTGCGATCGCCACGTTGGGCTCGATCGTCGTGAACGGGTAGTCGCCGGTCTGCGCGCCCCCCTTGGTCAGGGCGTTGAAGAGAGTCGACTTGCCCGCGTTGGGCAGCCCGACGATCCCGACCTTCACAGCGAGAGGGGGACGATCAGGCCGAGAGCGACGCCGAGCACGGCGCCGATCAGGACGTCGGACGGGTAGTGCATGCCCAGGTAGGGACGGCCGAGCGCGAGGGCGAAGGCGAGGAAGAAGGCGAGGGCCCCGAGCGGCTCGACCCGGGTCATCGCCGTCGCCACGGCGAACGACGAGGTCGCGTGCGCCGAGGGAAAGCTGAGCGAGCTCGGCGCCCCGCCGAGCGGCGGCAGCCCCTCGAGCACCGGCCGCGGCCGCCGCACGATCGCCTTGACCACGTAGTTGAGCCCGATCGCAACCGGCCCCAGCGCCGCACAGATCAGCCACGCCTCCCGGTTCGACCCATCGAGAATCGCGAGAAGGAGACCGAGCACCACCCAGACTGCCCCGTTGTTCCCAGCCTTCCCCAACGCCTTCGCAGCCCCCTCCAGCTTGGGCGAGTGGCCGCGAGTCCGCATGGCCCGGAGGATTTTCGAATCGACCTCATGCATCGGCGGGGCAGGATAGGCGTTGCTCGCGCGGGTGGCATGGACCCGCGCGCCATACGCTGTACACGCCATGCCGTTCGTACCCGGCTATTCGCACACCCCAGGCCACCACTGCGGCTCGACCGCGCTGCGAAACCTGCTCGGCTTCCACGGAATCGAGATCAGCGAGGAGATGGCTTTCGGTCTCGGGGCCGGCGCCTGCTTCTACTACGTGACCCTGCCCGACGCCTCGCCCAGCTACTGGTTCAACGGCCGCACCGCCCGCCTCGAGGAGACCTTCGACGAGCTGACCGGGGCGGCACTGCAGATGCGGACCTTCGAGCCCGGCGACGGCGACGCCTGGGAGGCGGCGCGTGCCGAGATCGACGCCGGCAACCCCGTCCTCGTACTCACCGATCTCTACTACCTCGACCACTACGGCAACTCGGCCCACTTCCCCGGCCACGCCGTCGTCCTCGCCGGCTACGACGAGGACGTGGCGCACCTCTCGGACACCGGCTTCGAGCAGCTGCAGACGACGCGGCTGGAGAATCTCGACAAAGCGCGCCACAGCAGCCATCCCGCCTATCCGCTCGCCGGCCACATGTTCACGGTCTCCGGCGAGATCGCTCCGGAGCGCCTGCGCGAGGCGATCCCGGCCGCGATCGAGCGCGCGGCCACGAGGATGGTCGAGCCCGAGTTCCGCGACTTCTCCGGCCTCGACGCCGTCCATCGCCTCGCCGCCGAGGCGGGTTCGTGGCCGGAGGTGGCCGAGGACTGGCAGTGGTGCGCCCGCTTCGGCTACCAGGTGATCGAGCGGCGCGGCACCGGCGGCGGTGCGTTCCGCCTGATGTATTCGCGCTTCCTCGCAGAGGCAGCTCGGCCCGAGGCTCCACTCGCAGCGGAGGCCGCCGCCCGCTGGACCGATCTCGCCGGCACCTTCCACGCGGCCAGCGAGCGCGACGACCCAGATCCCACCCTCTGGCGCGAGGTCGACAGCGCCGCCGACCGTGTAGCCGAGGCCGAGCAGCGCCTCTGGACGGCGCTGGCGGAGTCGTAAGCCGCGCTCAGCCCTCGCGTCGCTCCTCGAGCCTCTCCTCGCGCGCCTCGCGCCGTCCCTCTCGCGCCTCTTCGCGCAGCTCGATCCGCTCCTCGCGCGCCTCCAGCTCGGCACTGCTGGCCGGGCCGAAATGCGCGGTGACGACGGCGATCGCCACCGCGACTATCGCCAGCGCCACCAGCATCGAGCCAACGATCTGAACCGCCTGAGAAGGGCGACCGGTCATCCCGAGACCCCGAGGAAATCGCCGGCGGAGGTCAACCAGACAATCGTGAGTAGGGCCGCCAGCGAGACGCCGAGCACGGGCAGCAACCTGCCGAGGCGGCCGAGGCGCACGACCAGCACCTTGACCGCAAGAACCCCCAGCACGACGAGGCCGGCGACCGCATGTATCCCGCCCTCCTCGAAGCCGTAGAAGGCGAGGCACATCGTCGCGACGACCGCGACCAGGACGACGATGACGCGGCCGGTGGCGCGGTGGGTCCAAGCCGCCGCCTCAGGGCTGAGAAAAGGCAGCCGCACCCGGCCGTAGACGACTCCGGCGAGCAGCAGCTGGTAGGCGGCAAGAGCCAGGACCACGCTCGCCAGGACCACCTTCACCTCGGTCACGTTGCCGCGAGTCAGATCCTCGATCAGCTGCTCCAAAGTCAGGGGATTCTGTCGCATTGGCCAATTCGGCTACTCCGCGGTAACCACCTGTTGAGCCGGAGTGCGCCGTGCTGTACCGTTTTTAGGTGCGGGAGGCGGGTAATGGAATTTTGAACCCGTCTTGAGGAGAGTTACATGAGAGGTATGGCACGCCCGGTTGGGCTGGTCGCGCTCATCACCGCGCTTTTTGTCCTCGTCTTTGGTGTCTCAGGCGCTTGGGCCGACACCGGCGACGTCATCGAAAAACAGTTCGACCCACCGTCTGCCAAAGACGGCTTCCAGGCCGGGACGTGCATCGAAGATCCGCCCTGGCCGGTTCAGTGCTCACCGGACACTCCGGCGATCTTCTACAAACAGGCGGCCGGACACCCGCCGATCGGATTCACGCAGTACATCGTCAAACACAAAGAGATCGTCCCCAACACCCTCGAAGAAACGGAAGCGGTTCCAAAAACGATCCGCGTCGACCTGCCGGTCGGCCTCACCGTCAACCCGCAGGCGACCCCTCAGTGTGAGATCGCGGTGTTCAAAGCGAACGAGGCGAACTGCCCGGCTGGGTCGATCGTAGGTCGAGAGGAAGTCACCCTCTCGGTCCAGGTCGGTGGGGTCATCGAATTCCCGCCGACGTCTGGAAATTTCCTGCCTAAAGGTGCTGTGCTGCCGCCGAATCCGGCTCTCAACACCTTGGTCCCAATCTTCAACCTGGTTCCGGAATTCGGCGAGCCGGCGCGTTTCGGCTTCAAGGTCGGGTCCGCGAAAGCGGAGGTTTACCTGGAAGGGGACGTCGCCTGGGAGAGCGACTACCACCAGGGGTTCACGATCAAACTGCCCCCACCCAATCCGGTGGCTCACACGCTTAGAAGCCGGCTCGTGAACTTCGGCGATGCCGGCGACGGCACCTACATCACCAATCCGACCACCTGCTTCGACCCGGCGTCGGGCGTCTACTCGACCATCCTGCGGGCGCAGGGCAACTTCCCCGACGAAGCGGCCGTGCCATTCCCGGACGCGTTCACCCCTTGGGAGGCCGCCCTGCCCCCAGGCGTGCAGCTGGAAGGCTGCGACAAAGTCCCCTTCGAACCATCGATCGAAGTTGCGCCCGGCACGGACCGGGTTGACTCCCCGGCGGCGCCAACGGTCACGGCCAAACTGCCGTTCCGGCCGGACCCCAACGGCCTCGAACAGTCTCACGTCCGCAATGCGGACCTCACCCTGCCGAAAGGGATGGGGCTGAACCCGTCCGCCGCGCCCGGGTTGGCGGCGTGCACCACCACCCAGTTCGGAAAAGGCACGAGGAACCCTGTTACCTGCCCGGCGGCCTCGAAGATCGGCACGGCCGAGGTGGAAACGCAGCCGCTGCCTCCCGGCTCCCTGAAAGGGGACGTCTACCTGGGCCAGCAGCTGAGCCGCGATCCGCTCTCGGGTGAGATGTACAGGATCTTCATCAACCCGAAGTCCGATCGGTACGGCGTCGACGTACGGCTGATCGGCAACATCAAGGCCGATCCGAAAACCGGTCAGCTGACCACGACGCTGGCAGAAAACCCACAGGTGCCGTTCGAATCGGTGACGCTGAAACTCGACCCCGACAAGGGGTTGCTGACCAGCCCGCCGACCTGCGGGCCGAATCAGACGACCAGCCAGATGGAACCGTGGGCACGGCCGGGCACCTTCGCCACGCCGTCCAGCGAGTTCCAACTCGCCTCCGCACCGAACGGCGGCGCCTGCCCCGCCACGCTCGCCGACCGACCCTTCAACCTGACCCATAAAGCCGGGCCGCGGAATGCGAAGGCGGGCGCCTACAGCCCGTTCGACCTGCGGATAGAACGGCCGGACGGCGCGCAGGAGATAAAACGCGTCGACGTCAACCTGCCCTCGGGCATGGTTGCCAAGCTGCGCGGCGTCAAATACTGCCCGGAGCAGAACATCGAGGCCGGTGGCAGCCAGAGCGGCACCGAGGTGATCGCGCAACCGATCTGCCCGGACGACAGCTTCGTCGGCACCGCCGGGATCGATGCAGGGTCCGGGCCCAACCCGCTCCACGTCAATGGCAACGTCTACCTCGCCGGTCCTTACAAAGGCGCTCCGGTGAGCCTCGTGTTCGTGACGGCGGCGGTTGCCGGGCCGTTCGATCTGGGCGCGGTGATCGTTCGGGTCGCCCTCAACGTCGACCCGGAAACCGTGCAGGTCCACGCGGTCTCGGACGCGATCCCCGACGTGTTCGGGGGAGCAAAGCTCGACATTCGCAAGATCGACGTCGCGATCTACCGCAAAAAATTCACCCTCAACCCGACCAACTGCCGTAAAGCCCAGATCGTCTCCGACGTTTTCGGTGGCGGCGCCAACCCGCTCGATCCGGCGGCCTGGTTCGAGTCGAACCTGGCAAGCAAATTCCGGGCTACGAAATGCGGCAAACTGAAGTTCCGGCCACGCTTCTCCGCCCGGATCCTCGGCGGCGAGAGCCAGACCCACCGTGCGGCCAACCCGAAGTTCAGGGCGGTCCTCGACGCACGCAAGGGCGATGCCAACGTGCGACGGGCCTCGTTCATCCTCCCGAGGGCGACGATCCTCGATCAGAGCCACATCAGGACCATCTGCACGAGGCCTCAGCTCGAGGCGCGCGAATGCCCGAAGAAGGCGATCTACGGACATGCGAAGGCGACTTCGCCGCTGATCAAAGGCGCCCTCAAAGGCCCTGTCTACCTGATCTCCTCGAAAAACCTGCTGCCCGACCTGCTGGCCGACCTGCGCGGCCAAGTGGACGTGCGGCTGCGTGGAGTGATCAGCTCGGAGAACGCTCGCCTCAAGACCGTCTTCAGGCGGGTGCCCGACGTCGCGGTGAACAAGTTCACTCTCACCATGCGCGGCGGCGACCGCGGCCTGTTGGTCAACTCGCAGGACCTCTGCGACAGGACGCGCGCCGGCTTCCTCAACCTGAAGGCCCAGAACGGCGATCGGGTGAAGAAGAACCTGCGACTCAACATCCCGGCCTGCGGCTGAGGCTGAGAACGAGATGGCGCGGCGGGCCCCGGGCCGCCGCGCCGCATCTCTAGGTCAAACGGGCGAAGTAGGCGAACCAGTTGCCGGAGTGGGACTCGTAGTCGAGGTCCGCGCCGGCGGCTTGGCGTTTGAGGCTGGCGAGCGTGGTGAAGTGGGGGTCGCCGAACAGCTCGCCGACGACGAGTCGGCCACCGGGCTTGAGGACACGACGGATCTCGCGCAGGGCGGCCCCCGGCTCGGGGATCTCGCCGAGCACGGCGGTGAGGACGACCGCGTCGATCGAGTCGTCCTCGTAGGGAAGCTCAGTGGCTTCGCCCTGGGTGGGGACGACGTTGGCAATGCCGCGCTCGGCGGCGCGGCCCATCGTGTGGTCGAGGAACTCCTGCTGCAGGTCGAAGATCTCGACCGTGCCCCCGGCGCCCGCCCACTCAGCCATATCGAGCGTGTAGTAGCCGGTGCCCGGGCCGATCTCGAGGATCCGCTCGCCCGGCTCGGGTCGCAGGACGGAGCGCAGGCGCTCCCGGGTGACGATCGGGTGCGGTGCTTCGACCCAGAAGCGCTGGCCGTAAGGACAGGCAGAGGGGTTCTTGCGCCACCAGAGAGCGGCGGCGAGGGTCGCTGCCCCGGCCGCTCCCACCAGCGTGCGCGTCCGCATCAGTCCGGTCGGTTCAGGGAGAAGCCGACCCGGTGCGCACCGGAGTCGATGCGCAGGAAGGCAACCTTGCCGACGTAGACGGAGAGAACGCCGTCCTCCGTCTTCACGTCGTACCAGCCGCCCTTCTCGACCTGCTTGCGGAAGTCCTTCAGCTCGTCCGTGGTGAGCCGCACCGAGACGACCTGACCCCCCTCGAACCCGATCTCGACTCGCTGCGCTTCAGCCATCAGTGCCCTCCTGCCGGTTCGACTATCTCGGTCAGCACACGGCCGGTGGAGCGGGGCTCGACGAAGGCGACCCGGCTGCCGCCGATCCCGACGCGCGCCTCGCTGTCGATCAGCTCCAGGCCGGCCGCTGCCAGCTTCTCCAGCGCCGCGTCGATGTCGTCGACCGCGTAGGCGACGTGGTGCAGGCCGGCGCCGCGCTTGGCCAGGAACTTGCCCACCGGCGTGTCCGGCCCCAGCGGCCGCAGCAGCTCGACGTGCCCGTCGCCGACGTCGAGCAGAACGGCCTCGACCCCCTGCGACTCGACCGTCTCGCGGTGCGTCATCTCCATCTCGAACGCGTCTCCGTAGAGCGCGAGGGCCGCGTCGATGTCCTCGACGGCGACGCCGATGTGATCAATTTTCCCGAACATCGCGGGCCAGTCTACGTGGGTGACGGCAGCTCGTCATCGGCGCCAGCCGCCCCCTCGACGCGAAGGATCTCGGCCAGGGCGGCAATCCCGACCTGGAGCTGCTCCGGCGTCGGCTCCTTGGTCGCGATCCTTCGCTGGATCTCGCGACCGGGCGTGTGGAAGGCCTCGGCGAGCGGGGCGCCGTGGTTGCGGTCGCTCCAGGCGAACATCTCCACCGCGACCGAGGCTCCACCGAGACCGACGACGGTGCGCGCCACCGGACCGGGCCGCTCGACCAGGCGCTCCAGCAACACAGTGCCGGCGGTCGAGAGCAGGATCATCGGCGCGATCAGGTTCGAGCCGCAGCGGTCGTGCTCCTTGGGCACCACCGCCGGGTCGTCGATCCCCTGCTCGTAGGCGGCGATCGCCTTGTGCTCGACCCCGTGGTAGGCGGCGAGGTCGCGGTCGGTCAGCGCCACCACGCCGGGAACCACCCCCACCGCCTGCACCAGGCCCTCGCGCAGGGTCCCCGCCGGCAGGCGGCGACGCAGCACGCCGGTCACGGCGAGCGTCGCCCCGATCGCGCCGATCACCCGCCAGTCCTCGAAGGGCAGCCGGGCCGCGGGCAGGCGGCGGCGCACCAGCGGCAGCACCGCGAGCGCCTCGGCCAGTTTCAGCGGCCCCCGCAGCCCCGGCAGCCGCGACGCCAGCTGCGGTGCCAGCTGCGGCTTGCGCTGCGAGGCCACCTGGACAGCCCCGTCGCCGTCCCGCACGGCGGCAGCCCAGTGGGTCGGCCCGTGGATGAGCAAGCCATTGCGCAAGGCCATGCCGCCGAGTCGCAACTTTTCCGAAGCCATGACCGGACGATAGAGGAGGCCGGGCCTCTCCCACGCTCGACGACCGCGCCCAGTCCCGCGCGGTCGTCGAGTCCCCCCTGTGTCCCCTGTTTAGTGCCGGCCGGAGACCCCCAGTCCAGGCCTCCGGCCGGTGTGTCGGCTCTCCCTGGCTCTAGCTTGGAAAGCCGACCCTAAAACACCGGGTTCTGGGGGAAGTTGCGCTAGCTCTAGTCGGAGGACGGAGGCCTGTTCCGACTAGGTGCCGCTGCGGCCGAGCTCCGATCGGATCCGTCAGCCTGAACTGGATCGTGGACCTCAGTGGCTGACCGTGAAATCTTCCGGCCAACCGAAATTGTCTGCGCCGAGTGTCGCGTCGCTCCTCATCGAGCCACTCGTGGACGTGCCCGGGCTGGCGGTAAAACATCCAGAGTCAACGGTGTATTCCAGTTCAAAGTCGACGTTGATCGCCATGTCGACATCGTCGGGGCTGAACGCTGTGTTCCGGTACGTAACATTGAAAAGATTGTTCTGCGCCGGAATTGTCACTCTACAGACCGAGGTTGTGATGGCAATCGATTTGCCGAATTCACAAAAGATATCCATCGTGCCTATGAAGTCATCCAATCCCCATGTTCCACCAGCCCTGACTACATAGTCGCAACCGTTCATGTCGATCGTCGCGTTAAAGAGACCGAACGCTTTGCATCCACTATAGGTGGGACTTAGTGTGAGAGAGCTGGAGGGTCCGCTGATTTCCCCGTGATATGTAGCGTGAGTACAGCTCGCCGAGCCGGCTTTCGTCGAGAATTCGTCGAGTCCGATTTGTGCGCCGGTGATTGTCGCCGGATAGCCGCCCGCTTCGAATCCTGCGAACTGAGCGTGCGCAGGCGAGGCCACGGCCGCGCTCATCGTGAAGGCGGCGACGAGAGAGAGACCCAGCGCTTTTCGATTGATCATTTCTCTCCCATCCCTTCTGCATAGGCGGACGAATACACAGGAAAACCTGTGCAATATTAATGCACCTGAGGTCGGAGATCAAGAGTTCCGGAGCCTCTGCCGAAGCGCCGCCAGCCGGCGCCCCAGCTCGGCCTCGAAGCCGCGCTCGGTGGGGGTGTAGAACCGCCGGTCCTCGAGGCCCGGCGGCAGCAGGGGCTGGTCGCCGATCCCGTCCGGTTCGTCGTGCGGGTAGCGGTATCCGGTGCCCCGCCCCAGTGCCTTCGCCCCGGGATAGTGGGCGTCGCGCAGGTAGTCGGGCGGCGTCTGCGCGCCGTTCTCGCGGATCTCGCCGCGAGCCCTGCCGAGCGCTTTGTAGGAGGCATTGGACTTCGGCGCAAGCGCCAGGTAGACGGTCGCCTGGGCGAGGTTGAGCGCGCACTCGGGCAGGCCGACCCGGTCGACCGCGCGGGCGGCGGCGTCGGCTATCAGCAGCGCCTGCGGGTCGGCGTTGCCGACGTCCTCGGAGGCGAGGATGACCATGCGGCGGGCGATGAAGCGCGGGTCCTCGCCACCCTCCAGCATCACCGCCAGGTAATAGAGGGAGGCATCGACGTCGGAGCCACGGGTCGCCTTGATCCAGGCCGAGACGAAGTCGTAGTGACGGTCGCCCTGGCGGTCGTAGTCGAGCGCCTTGCGCTGCAGAGCGTCCTCGATCGCGGCGACGTCGACCGGCTCGCCCTGTGAGCGCTCCACCGCCCGCTCCAGAGCGGAGAGGGCGACGCGAGCGTCCCCGCCCGAGCGGTTCGCCAGCATCGCCAGCGCCGCGTCGTCGACCGGCGGCGGGTCGGCGAGACCCCGCTCGGAGTCGGACAGCGCCCGCCGCAGCAGCTCCTCGACCCGCTCCGGCTCCAGCGGCCGCAGCTCGTAGATCTGGCAGCGGGAGAGCAGGGCCGAGTTGACCTCGAAGTAGGGGTTCTCGGTGGTCGCCCCGATCAGCGTCAGCAGTCCCTCCTCGACCGCCGGCAGCAGAGCGTCCTGCTGGGCCTTGTTGAAGCGATGGATCTCGTCGAGGAAGAGGATCGTCGGCCGGCCGCTGGCGCGGCGGCGCTCGCGCGCCCTCTCGATCACGCCCCTGATCTCGGCTTTCCCCGCATTCACCGCCGACTCCTCCTCGAACGCCCCGTCCGCCCCAGCAGCCGCGATCCGCGCCAGCGTCGTCTTCCCCGCCCCCGGGGGCCCATAGAGGATCGCCGAGTGCGGATGCCCGCTCTCGATAGCCGTCCGAAGCGCGGATCCCTCACCAAGAACATGCTCCTGCCCCACGAGCTCATCGAGGCTGCGCGGCCGCATCCGAACCGCCAACGGTGCATCAGCAGCTACCTCGGCAGAGTGGGCGGGTTCTGCGCTATCGAACAACCGGTCATCCACTGCGGACGAGTATGAGGGAGCCTAACCCACCTACAATCAACGGCCATGGAGATCGCCACGCAGTCCCCGCCCGCCCAGTCCACGCTCGAGTCCTTCAACCCCGCCACCGGAGAGCTGGTCGGCTCAGTCGCCACCATCACCCCCGACCAGGTCCAAGCGGTAGTAGACGACGTCGCCCGCATCCAGCCCGCCTGGGCCGAGCTCTCGCTGAAGGACCGCGCCACCTACATGCGCCGCGCCGCCGACGCGCTGCTCGACGACGTCGACGAGATCGCCGAACTGCTCGTCAACGAGCAGGGCAAGCCACGCGCCGAGGCCTACACCATGGAGCTGCTGCCGACCATCGACGCTCTGCACTGGTGCGCCAAGGCCGGGCCCAAGATCCTTGCCGACGAGAAGGTGCGGATGTCGCAGGCATTCCTGCTCAGCAAGCGCTCCTACTTCTCTTACGAGCCGATCGGCGTGGTCGGCGTGATCGCGCCCTGGAACTACCCCTGGTCGATCCCCTTCGGCGAGGTGGCGATCGCGCTGATGGCCGGCAACGGCGTCGTGCTGAAGCCGGCCAGCCTGACCCCGCTGCTGGGCGAGGCGATCCGCCGCGTCTTCGAAAAGGGCGGCCTGCCCGAGGGCCTGGTCCGGGTCGTCCACGGCGGCGGCGCGGTCGGCGACGCGCTGGCGCGCTCCAGCGTCGGCAAGGTCTTCTTCACCGGTTCAGTTGATGTCGGCCGGGTGGTCGGCGAGGTCTGCGCCCAGCAACTGAAGGGCTCGGTGCTGGAGCTGGGCGGCAAGGACCCGATGATCGTCTGCGCCGACGCCGACCTCGACAACGCGATCTCCGGCGCCGTCTGGGGCGGCTTCGCCAACGCCGGCCAGACCTGCTCGGGGATCGAGCGCGTCTACGTCGTTCGCGAGATCGCCGAGCGCTTCGTCGAGGGCGTCGCCCGCGAGACGCAGAAGCTGCGGCTCGGCGACCCGCTGCAGTGGGAGACCGAGATCGGCCCGATGACCTCCGAGGGCCAGTACGAGATCGTCGTCGACCTGATCGAGGACGCGGTCGCCTCCGGGGCGACGAAGCTCTGCGGCGGCCCGACCGAGGTTGCCAGCCTCCCCGGCAAGTTCATCGCCCCCACCGTGCTGACCGGCGTCACGCACGAGATGCGAATCATGCGCGAGGAGATCTTCGGCCCGGTGCTGCCGATCGTCGTCGTCGAGAATGAGCAGGAGGCGATCGAACTCGCCAACGACTCCCAGTTCGGCCTCGGCGCCTCGGTCTGGACCAAGGACCGCCAGAAGGGCGCCCGGATCGCGCGGCGAGTCGAGTCGGGGATGGTCTGGGTCAACGACCACTCCTTCAGCCACGGTGCCTGCCAGTGCGCCTGGGGGGGCGTCAAGGACTCCGGCGTCGGCCGCTCCCACTCCAAATTCGGCTTCTACGAGTGCACCGACGTGAAGATGAACTCCTGGGAGCCGGGCCTGACCCGCGACTTCTGGTGGCACCCCTACGACCGCACGCTGGGCGAAGCGGTGCGCGCCTCGGCGAAACTGCTCTACGGCAAAGGCACCGAGCGGACCAAGGCCCTGCGCGAGGGCGCCGGGCCGCTGCTCGAGGTCGGCCGCCGCACGCTGCGCAAGCGCCGCACTTGACCGATCCCGCCATCGCGGTAACCGGGCTGCGCCGGGAGTTCGGCGAACGGGCTGCCCTGGACGGGATCGATCTCTCGCTGCCCGCAGGCGAGTCGCTGGTCGTGCTGGGACCGAACGGTGCCGGCAAGACGACGCTGCTGCGGATCCTGGCGACGCTGCTGCGGCCGAGCGCCGGCGAGGTGCGGGTGCTCGGCGCCCGCCTGCCCGGCGAGGCCTGGAAGGTTCGCGGGCGGATCGGCTTCCTCGGCCACGAGCCGCTCCTCTACCGCGACCTCAGCGGCCGCGAGAACCTGCGCTTCCACGCCCGCCTGCATGGGATGACGGGGGGGCCGGCCGAGGCGCGGATCGGAGCGCTGCTCGCGGCGGTCGGGATGGAGCGCCGCGCCGACGAGCGCATCGTCGAGCTCTCGGCCGGGATGCGTCAGCGACTGGCGATCTGCCGCTGCGTCCTGCACGAGCCCGAGCTGCTGCTGCTCGACGAGCCCGAGTCCAACCTCGACGCCGAGGGGCGGGAGCTGGCCCGGAACCTGATCGGGCCGGCCGAGGAGCGCACCCGCGTCGTCGTCACCCACGACCCCGAGCGCTTCCTGCCCGACGCCGACCGGGTGCTGCGGCTCGCCGTCGACGGCAGCGCCGAGCTGACCGAGGCCGCGCTGCGATGACCCCTTCGACCGTCGCCTTCCGGACGATCCTCGGCAAGGATCTGCGCACGGAGCTGCGCACCCTGCAGTCGCTTCCGGCGATGACGCTCTTCGCCGTCACCACCTTCGTCATCTTCCGCTTCGGCCTCGACCGCACCAGCCTCTCGGGCAGCCTCGCCGCCGGGGTCCTCTGGGCGACGCTGCTCTTCGCCGCCGTGCTCGCGATCAACCGCCTCTTCGTCGCCGAGCGCGAGGAGGGCGGCTTCGACGCGATCCGGCTCGCCCCGATCGACCGCACCGCCCTCTTCGCCGCCAAGGCGGCGGCGCTGTTCGCCTACCTCGTCGTGCTGGAGCTGATCGTCGTGCCGGTCTTCGCCGTCTTCTTCCTCGACTCGGCCGCCGGCCTGGCGCCGCTCGCCGCGGTCCTGCTGCTCGCCGACCTCGGCCTCGCCGCGACCGGCACGCTGATCTCCTCGATGGCGGTCAACTCGCGCGCCCGCGACCTGCTGGCTCCGCTCGTCCTGCTGCCCCTCGTCGTGCCGCTGATGATCGCCGCCACCGGCGCCAGCGAGCCGCTGCTCGGGGTGGGCGGTCCCGCCTACGACCGCTTCGGCACCTGGCTTGCGGTGCTCGGCCTATACGATTTGATCTTCCTCCTCGTCGGCTACGCGGTATTCGACTTCCTGCTGGAGGACTGAGGCGACACCCGCCTCCACCGCCCGAATCGCATGTACGGCACCGGCCTTAGAACCCTCTCCATCGCCACCGTGGCGGCGCTTGCCGTCTCGCTCTCGCTGGTCTTCTTCTACGCCCCGCTCGACGCCGACCAGGGCTTCGTCCAGAAGATCTTCTACCTGCACGTACCGCTGGCGATCGTCGCCCTGCTCGGCTTCGTCGCCGGCGGCGTCTTCGCGGTCCTGCACCTGCGCAGCGGCGACAGCAAGTGGGACGCCTACTCCTACGTCTCGATCCACATGTCGGTGATCTTCGGCGTCGCCGTGCTCGTCACCGGCGCGATCTGGGCGAAGGCGTCCTGGGGACACTGGTGGGTCTGGGACGAGCCGACCCTGGTCAGCTTCCTGATCGTCTTCCTGATGTACGCGACCTACTACCCCTTCCGCTACGCGATCGAGGATCGCGAGCGGCAGGCCCGCTACGCCTCGGTCTTCGCCGTCACCGCCGGCGCCTTCGTCCCGCTCAACTTCATGGCGGTGCGGATGGCCGAGAGCCTCGTCCACCCGCGCACCTTCGCCACCGCCAACGGCGGTCTGCCCGGAGAGATGATGTTCACCTTCCTCGTCAGCTTCGCCGCGATGGGGCTGCTCTGGGTGACCCTGGTCAAGTTCGAGCTGACCGCGAAGAGCGCCTCCGGCCAGCTGAAGCGACTGCGGCGCGCCCTCGATGCGCCCGCCTCCGGCAGCGCCTCCCGAGTCGCCCCGGAGGTGAGCTAGATGCCCGCGCTGCCGCTCGACGAGGCCGGCAAGTACGTCGCCGGCGCCTACGTCGTCTTCCTGGTCCTGATCGTCGTCTACGTCGCGATCATGGCCGCCAAAGTGCAGCGGATCGAGAGGGAGCTGCGCGAGCTCGCCGGGTTCGCCGAGCACCGCGCCAACGGCGATCAAGCGACCCCGGAGCGTAAGGGGGTCGGCGCCGATGTCTGAGCTGCTGGCGCTGGGCGTCTCGCACAAAACGGCGCCGCTCGATCTGCGCGAGCGCCTCTCGCTGACCGAGGGCCGCGCCGTCGGCGCCCTGCACGAGCTGACCGCCGCCGAGGGGATCCACGAGGCGGCGGCGATCTCGACCTGCAACCGCACCGAGCTCTACCTGGTCGTCTCCGACCCGGTCGAAGCCGAGTCGACAGCGCTCGGGGTGCTCACCCGCCAGGCGGAGATCCGCCCCACCGAGCTGCTCGGCCACCTCTACTCACTGCGCTCCGGCGAAGCCGCCCACCACCTCTTCGAGGTGACCGCGGGCCTCGACTCGATGATCGTCGGCGAGGCCGAGATCCAGGGCCAGGTCAAACGGGCCTACGAGCTGGCGCTGGTCGAGGGAGCGACGGGGCCGATCCTCAACCGCCTCTTCCGCGGCGCGCTCGCCGCCGGCGGTCGCGTCCGCGAGGAGACGGCGGTCGGGGAGAAGGGCGTCTCGATTCCCTCGGTCGCCGTGGAGCTGGCGCGACGCACGCTCGGCGACCTCGGCGATCGACGGGTGCTGGTGGTCGGCGCCGGCGAGACCGCCGAGCTGGTCGCGCAGGCACTGGTCGCGCGTGGCGTCACCACGGTCTTCGTCGCCAACCGCCACTACGACCGGGCGATCGGCCTCGCCGAGCGCTTCGGCGGCGACGCGGTCCGGTTCGAGGAGCTGCCCGAACAGCTGGGGGAAGCCGACATCGTCGTCTCGGCTACCAACTCGCCACACCACATCGTCGAGCGCGACGGGCTCGAACAGGTGATGGAGAGCCGCGACGGCCGTCCGCTGCTGCTGGTCGACATCGCGGTGCCGCGCGACATCGAACCCGAGTGCCGCGAGATCGCCGGGGTCAGCCTGCACGACATCGACGACGTGCAGCAGATCGTCGAGCGCAACGCGGGAGGTCGCGAGGCCGAGGCACGGCGCGCGGAGCCGATCCTCGCCGCCGAGCTGGACCGCTTCGAGCGCTGGCTCGCTTCGCTCGAAGTGGTGCCGACCATCGCCTCGCTGCGCGAGCGCGCCGACGAGGTGGTGCGCCGCGTCCTCGCCGAGAACGAGGGCCGCTGGGAGAGCCTCAACGAGGCCGATCGCGAGCGGCTCGCCGCGATGTCGAAGGCGATCGCGGCCCGCCTCCTGCACGAGCCCACCCTGCGAATGAAGCGCTCGGCCGGCAGCGACAGCGCCTACCTCTACGTCAGCGCCCTGCGCGAGCTGTTCGGGCTCGATGCCGAGACCGAGCCGGAGGGCGAGGCAGCGGGTGGCAATGTGACTGAGCTGCGCAGGGCCGATCCCGATAGGGGTTCCACTTAACTTTTTTTGAAGACAGTTGCTGGCCGTCCGCCAACGCCACCGCAAAAAAAGTACAAGACGTTCCACCCCTACTGGATAGGCCCCTACTCCCAACGCCTCCTTCCGATGATTCGAATCGCCACCCGCAACAGCGCCCTTGCCATCGCACAAGCGATACAAGTCGCCGACATGCTCGGGGGGGCCGAGCTGGTCGAGGTTTCGTCCGATGGCGAGCCGGGGGACAAGTCTCGTTTTGTGCGGGGGGTGGAGCGGGCGTTGCTTGATGGGGAGGCGGGAATTGGGGTCCACTCGGCTAAGGATCTGCCGGGCGAGATGCCGGATGGGTTGGCGATCGCCGCGGTGCCGGTGCGTGAGGACCCAGCCGACGTCTGGATCGGCGCCGGCGCTTCGCTCGCCGATGTCTCCGAGGGCGCCCGGGTCGGTACCGCCAGCCTCCGCCGCCGCGCCCAGCTGCTTGCCGCCCGACCCGACCTTCAGGTGAGCGAGCTGCACGGCAACGTCGACACTCGGCTGCGCAAGCTCGCCGAGGGCGAGCTCGATGCGATCGTGCTTGCCGCCGCCGGGCTGCGGCGGCTGGGGCGCGAGGACGAGGTGAGCTTCGCGATCCCCGCTGAGCTGATGACCCCTGCGGCGGGGCAGGGCGCGCTGGTGTTGCAGGCCCGAGCCGACGATGCGGCCAATGTCGAGGCCGCGTCGGCGATCGGCGACGAGACGGCGCTGCGCGAGCTGACCGCCGAGCGCGCCGTGGTCGCCCTGCTCGACGCGACCTGCGCGAGCCCGATCGGCGTCCACGCGCGCGTCGAGGGGGAGCGACTCGAGATCGATGCCTTCGTCGGCCTCCCCGACGGCAGCGAGTGGATCCGCGACCGGGTCGAAGGCGATGCGGACGAGCCCGCCGCAGCGGGCGCCCTGCTCGCCGAGCGCCTGCTCGCCACCGGCGCCCGCGACATCCTCGACTGCGCCGAGGAGATGGCGTGAGCGCGAGGCCGGGCGTGGTTTATCTGGTCGGTGCCGGCCCCGGAGACCCGGGGCTGATGACGGCGCGGGCGCTGGAGCTGATCGCTTCGGCCGACACGATCTTTCACGACCGGCTGATCCCGCCGGGGGCGCTCGACGGCGCCCGCGAGGACGCCGAGCTGGTCTACGTCGGCAAGGCGCCGGGCGTGCCCTCGGTCCCGCAGGAGGAGATCGGCACGCGTCTGATCGAGGCCGCGCGGGCCGGCAAGAGCGTCGTCCGCCTCAAGGGCGGCGACCCCTTCGTCTTCGGTCGGGGCGGCGAGGAGGGCGAGGCGCTGCGCGCCGCGGGGATCGAGTTCGAGGTCGTGCCCGGGGTAACCGCTGGGGTGGCAGCGACCGCCTACGCCGGAATCCCGGTCACCCACCGCGACGACGCATCCGCGGTCGCTTTCATCACCGGGCACGAGAACCCGGAGAAGGGCGAGACGGCGCTCGACTGGGAGGCGCTGGCCCGCTTCCCGGGCACGCTCGTCTTCTACATGGGCGTCAAGCGCCTGGCGGAGAACGCGGCGGCGCTGATCGAGGCGGGCCGCGACCCGGACGAGCAGGCCGCCGCGGTCGAGCGCGGCACGATGGACGGTCAGCGCACGGTGGTCGCGACGCTGGGCACGCTCGCCGAGACGGTCGAGCGCGAGGCCATCGGCGCCCCGGCGCTGATCGTCGTCGGGCCGGTGGTAGCGCGGCGCGAGACGCTCGCCTGGCTCGAGCGGCGACCCCTGCACGGGCGTCGCGTCGTGGTCACCCGCGCCCGCGCCCAGGCGAGCGGGCTGGCCGCGACGCTGCGCGGTCTCGGCGCCGAGGTGGTCGAGCTGCCGGCGATCCGGATCGAGCCGCGAATCGAGAGTGATGAGGTGCGCCAGGCGGTCGAGCGGATCGGCGAGTACGCGTTGATCTGCGTGACGAGCCCCAACGGCGCGCACCTGTTCTTCGAGGCGCTACACGAGGCGGGCCTCGACGCGCGGGCGCTGTCCAACGCCACCGTCGCCGCAATCGGTCCCGGAACCGCGCGCGCCCTGGCCGAGTGCGGCATCGTGGCCGACGTCGTCCCAGAGCGCTTCGTCGCCGAGGCGCTGGTCGAGGCGCTCGCGGCGGTCGAGGTCGAGGGACGCAAGGTGCTCGTCGCCCGCGCCGCCGAGGCGCGGGACGTCCTCCCCGACGCCCTGCGCGAGCGGGGCGCCGAGGTCGACGTCGTCGCCCTCTACGAGACGGTGCGCGACCAGCCCGAGCCAGCGGCGATCGAGGCGGCACAGTCCGCCGACTACGTCACCTTCACCTCCTCCTCGACCGTCCGCAACCTGACCGAGGCCCTCGGCGACCGCTTCCCGGGCGCCGCCCGCGTCGTCTCGATCGGCCCGGTCACCAGCGAGGCTGCCCGTGCTGCGGGGCTCGAGGTCCACGTCGAGGCCGAGCGCCACGACGTCGACGGGCTGGTCGCGGCGCTGCTGGCCGACGCGGGGCGATGAGCTTCGGCGCGCCCCACCGGCACTTCCGCGTCACCGACTCGACCAACGCCCGCGCCCGCGAGCTGGTCGAGGCCGGCGCCCCGGGCGGCACCGTCGTCACCGCGGCCGAGCAGACCGCCGGCCGCGGTCGGCAGGGCCGGGTGTGGACGGCACCGGCCGGAGGGGGACTCCTCTACTCGGCGCTCCTGCGCCCGCTCGACGAGCGCCACCTGCTGTTGCCGCTGGCCGTCCCGCTCGCGCTGTGCGAAGCCGCGGAGACCCTACAGCCGGAGATCGAGTGCCAAATCAAGTGGCCCAACGACGTCTGGCTGCAGGAGCGCAAGCTCGCCGGGGTGCTGATCGAGGCCAAGCCCCAGGACGGCTGGGCGGTGATCGGCGTCGGCCTGAACCTGTCGATCTCTACAGATGAGTTCCCGCCCGACCTCAGGGAGACGGCGGTCTCGATCTTCGACTCGAGCGAGCCGGGGCGGGGGGAGTCCCGGCGGAGCCTCCCCGCTGTTGCTCCGACGGGACTTCCCCCGTCCCCGCTCACCGCAGCCGCGGTTCTAAGCCGTCACCTCACACGCTGGGTCGAGGCCGACCGCGACGACGTCCTCACCGCCTGGCGCGAACGCGATGCGCTGCGCGGTCGCGAGATCTCCTGGCAGGACGGCTCGGGAGTCGCCGAGGGGATCGACGACTCGGGGGACCTACTCGTCCGCGGCGTCGACGGCGAGCTCGCCGTCCTCGGTGCCGGCGAGGTCCACCTCCGGCTCTGAGCCGTTCTCCTTGGCCTTCGCCGCCCTGGCGGCCCGGGCCGACGGTTTGGCGCCGTTCTCGCTCTGCTTCCCTTTTTTGCGTTTGCGCCGCCGTTTCCCGCCTTTGGGGAAGTTGCGCAGCAGTTCGCGCGCCGTCGCCGAGGGTTTGCGGGCCATCCGCATCCGAGCCCCGCGCAGCACCTCCTCGCCTTCGGGCGTGTGGGAGACGGCCGCGGCCAGCAACGCCACCGAGAGGCGGCGGTCCTGTTTGCGCGAGGCGTGGACGAGCCGCCGCGCGTTGCGCCCGTGCGCCCGGCCGGAAGAGTTGACCAGCAGGCCGAGCAACCGCTTCGTCTCCGGCCAACGCTGCACGGCGTACTCTTCGTGCAGGTCGCGGGTGTAGGAGGCGAGCCGCCAGACCCAGGCCTGCGCCTGGTCGCGGCGGCCGATCCGTTTGTCGACAAGCGCCTGCAGGAGCGTTTTCGTCCCCGCCCGCTTGTCGTCGCGACTCCAGCTGCCGACGATTTCGATTGCGTCGTCGAAGGCCTCGGCGTCGCGCAGGTCGGCGATCTCGGCCAGAGCTTTCAGCCGCAGCTGCGCGTTGCGGTTGCGCTGCACGCAGGTGAGCAGGAAACGGCGGCGCAGCTCTTTGGTTTGGTCGTTCTGCAGCATCGATCGGGCCCGGCGCCAGTTCTGCGCGTTGACCCGCGCGCCCGCCAGCGCCGCCCAGGCGTGCTGCTCGGGGTAGTCGAGGTTCTCGACCGCGATCCGCCACAGCTCCCGTTCGAGCACCTGGGTGCGCCGCTCGGAGTCCTGGGAGACGGGGACGATCCGCCGCTCGACCCGGACCCGCCGCCCGCGCCCGCGCCGCACCGGGCCGACCACGATCGCACCGCCGCGGTAGACGTCGCGGTCGAGCAGGCTGTGCAGGGTGACGATCGTCTCGTCGTGGGTGGTCGCCGGGTGGACGAAGTCGATCACCAAGCCGGCCTCCTTGCCGGGGGCGCGGCGGGTGACGCGGCCGACCCGCTGCTGGTAGATCCGCCGCGAGGCGGTCGGCGCCAGATGCATACAGATCGTCGCTCGCGGCGAGTTCCAGCCCTCGGCAAGCAGCATCGCGTTGCAAAGCACGTCGACCTCGCCGCGCTCGAAGGCGGCGAGGATCTCGGCCAGTTCGCGCTTCGGAGTCTCGCCGGAGACGGCACGGGCTTTGATCCCCTCCCCCTGCAGCGCTTTGGCGACGTTCTTGGCGTGCTGGACGCCGGCCGTATAGAGGACGCCGGGAACCTTGCTGAAGCGCGACCGGTAGAGGTCGGCGATGGCGACGTTGAAGGGCTCCTGGTCGAGCAGGGCGGCCAGCTCCTCCTGGTCGAAGTC
>DATMEP010000134.1:0-24328 GCA_035556755.1 Solirubrobacterales bacterium | reverse complement strand
AGCGGGAGACCGATTCCAGTGACAGGCAAGCTCACCGACGTGACAGACGCCACCTTCAAGTCCGACGTCCTGGAGGCCGACGGCCCGGTGCTGGTCGACTTCTGGGCCCCCTGGTGCGGCCCCTGCCGCGTCGTCCACCCGGTCCTCGAGGAGATCGACGCCGAGCGCGACGACCTGACGATCCTCAGCCTTAACGTCGACGAGAACCAGCAGACCGCCGCTCAGTACGAAGTGCTCTCGATCCCGACCCTGCTCCTCTTCAAGGACGGGGCGATCGCGAAGAAGGTCGTCGGGGCGATGCCCAAGCGCCGCCTCGAGGCCGAGCTGGAGCCGGCGCTCGCCTAGAGCGCCGGAGTTCCGGCCGATGCCCTTCGTTCACGTCCACTGGTTCGAGGGTCGGACCGACGAGCAGAAGGCGGAGATCGCCAAGCGCATCGAAGCGGCGCTGGTCGACGTTGCCGGCGCCGCCCCCGAGCACTGCTGGGTGAAGTTCTCCGACTCACCCAAAACCGACTTCATCATCGGCGAGGCGCGCAGCGATTAACCGCTGCTGCACTTTCCCGGGTTATAGCCCGGGAAAGTGATTAGGCGCGGGTGATGGCGATCTGCAGGTCGCGGCCGTCGATGCGGACCGGGGCTCCCTCGGCGGCGTCGTAGGCGATCGACTTGGCTAGGACCTCGCCGGTCAGGTAGGGCTCGTGGGCACGGGCGGCGGCGAGCAGCTCCTCGTCGCCGCCGAGGGTGAGCTCGATCCGGTCGGAGATGTCGAGGCCGGCCTCTTTGCGGGCGTTCTGGACCGCATGGACGATCTCGCGGGCGAGGCCCTCCTGGCGCAGCTCGTCGTCGAGCTCGAGCTGCAGGGCGACGGCGTGCCCCGCCTCCGCCTCGACCTCGTAGCCCCCCAGCGGCTGTAGGGCCAGGGTCAGCTCGTCGGCGCCGAGGACGTGCTCGTCGCCGTCGACGTTGATCCCGACCTCGCCGCCATCGCCCATCACCGTCGCGACGTGGGCGGGGTCGAGCGCCTCAACCGCCGCCGCGACCTGGGGCATCCTCTTGCCGAAGCGGGGACCCAGCGAGCGGTAGTTGGGCTTCACCTCGTAGCTGACCAGCTCGGACTCGTCGCTGACGAAGTCGAGCTCCTTCACGTTGAGCTCCGCGGTGACCAGGCCGGTGCGGGCGGAGATCGCCTCGCGCTCGGCCTCGCTGGCGACGATCACGGCGCGGCGCAGCGGCTGGCGCACCTTCACCTTCGCCTGGGCGCGGGCGGCACGGCCGAGCTCGACCGTGAGCCGGACCGCCTCCATCGCCGCCTCCAGCTCGGGGTCGGCGAGCGCCGGGTCGGGCTTGGGGAAGTCGCGCAGGTGGACCGAGTCGGACTGCCCTCCAAGCTCCTCACCTTCCCCCCCAGCCAGGTTGAGGTGGATCTCCTCGGCGAGGAAGGGAGTGAAGGGCGCCAGCAGCGCCGCCACCTCCAGCAGGCAGTGGCGCAGCGTCGCGAAAGCGGCGCGGTCGCCCTCCCAGAAGCGGCGGCGGGAGAGCCGCACGTACCAGTTGGAGAGCTGCTCGACGTACTCGGCGATCGCCCGGCCGGCCGCGGTGCAGTCGAAGGCGTCCATGCGCTCGCGCACCTCGGCGATCGTCGCCTGAAGCCGCGAGAGCGCCCAACGATCGAGATCCAGCCCACCGCGTTCGTCATTGGTTGTGCCAGGTCCGACAAACAGCGAACGCGCTTGGTCGGGGAAGTCGGACGGCCCGAGGGCCTCGGCGTTTGCGTAGAGCACCCAGAACGAGTACGTGTTCCAGAGGGTGAGCAGGAACTGGCGCACCGATTCGCCAACCGTGTCGACCGAGAAGCGGTACCCCGACCAGGGCTGTTGCGAGGTCAGGTAGTACCAGCGGAAGGCGTCGGCGCCGTGGGCGGAGATCACGTCCCAGGGCTCGACCACGTTGCCCTTGCTCTTCGACATCTTCTGCCCCTCGGGGTCGAGGATCAGCCCGAGGCAGACGCAGTTGCGGTAGCTCGACTCACCGAACAGCAGCGTCGACTCGGCGAGCAGGGTGTAGAACCAACCGCGGGTCTGGTCGATCCCCTCGCAGACGAAGTCGGCGGGAAAGCGCTCCTCGAATACCTCTTTGTTCTCGAACGGGTAGTGGAACTGGGCGAAGGGCATCGCGCCACTGTCGTACCAGGTGTCGATCACCGACTCGACCCGGCGCATCTCGCCGCCGCACCGCTCGCAGTCGAGTGTGACCTCGTCGATGTAGGGGCGGTGCAGGTCGTCCGGCACCTCGCCGCGGGCGCGCTCGCGCAGCTCGGCGACCGAGCCGGCGCAGAAGCGGCCGTCGCAGTCCTCGCCGGCGCACTCCCAGACCGGCAGCGGGGTCCCCCAGTAACGGTCGCGGGAGAGCGCCCAGTCGACGTTGTTCTCGAGCCACTTGCCGAAGCGGCCGTGCTTGATGTGCTCGGGATGCCAGCCGATCGTCTCGTTGTTGGCGAGCAGCTGGTCGCGTGCCTCGGAGGTCTTCACGTACCAGCTCGACTTAGCGTAGTAGAGGAGCGGCGTGCCGCAGCGCCAGCAGTGCGGGTAGGCGTGCTCGTAGACCTGCTCGCGGAAGAGCAGGCCACGTTGGCGCAGGTCGTCGATCAGCGCCGCGGTCACCTCGGGGTCCTTGACGAAGCGGCCCTCGAAGCCCTCAACCCGGTCGTCGAAGGTCCCGTCCGGCTTGACCGGGTTGTAGAGGGTGCCGTGCGAGGTCGGGTCGAAGATCCCGTTCTCCGCCGCCACTGCGTAGTCGTCCTCGCCGAAGGCAGGCGCGATGTGGACCAGGCCGGTGCCGTCCTCGGTGGTGACGAACTCGCCGGCGAGGACCGGAAAACCTCCCGGCTCTCGATCGGAGAGAGGGAACACCGGCCCCCTGTAGTGCCGGCCGACCAAGTCGGCGCCGGGGAAGCGGTCGACCACCTCGGCGCCTTCGCCGAGGACCTTCTCGACCAGCGCCTCGGCCAGGATCACGGTCTCATCGCCCACCTTCGCGCGCACGTAGTCGACTCCCGGGGACACCGCCACGGCGACGTTGCCGGGCAGCGTCCAGGGGGTGGTCGTCCAGACCACGAGCGACTCATCGACGGCCGGGCCTCCGGCCTCGGCAAGCAGTGTGAAGCGCACGTATATGGAGGGGTCCTCGACGTCCTCGTAGCCGAGCGCCACCTCGTGCGAGGAGAGAGCGGTGCCGCAGCGGGGGCAGTAGGGGACGACCTTGTGGCCCTCGTAGAGGCGGCCGTCGTCCCAGAGCCTGCGCAGCGACCACCAGACCGACTCGATGTACTCGTTCTCCAGCGTCACGTAGGGGTCGTCGAGGTCGACCCAGAAGCCGATCCGCTCAGTCAACCGGTTCCACTCCTCGACGTACTCGAAGACCGACTCGCGGCAGCGGGCGTTGAACTTGTCGATCCCGTACTCCTCGATCCCCTGCTTGGAGGAGATGCCGAGCTGCTTCTCGACCTCGAGCTCGACCGGCAGGCCATGGCAGTCCCAGCCCGCCTTGCGTGGGACCCGGTACCCGCACATTGAGCGGTAGCGCGGGTAGACGTCCTTGAAGACGCGGGCGTGGACGTGGTGGGAGCCGGGCCGGCCGTTGGCAGTCGGCGGGCCCTCGTAGAAGCTCCAGAGCTCGGCGCCCTCGCGGTTGGCGAGCGAGCGCTGGAAGACGTCGCGCTCGCGCCAGCGCTTGAGCACCCGCTCCTCGAGCTCGGGGAAGGACTGGCGTGGGTCTACTGGCTTGAAGCCCGGCATGGGGAGGTTGATTCTAGGAGCGGTACGCTGCACGGCCCATGCCCCTCTATGACCTCAACGGCAAGGTCGCGCTGGTCACCGGCGCCGCCCGCGGAATCGGCTACGAGACGGCGCGCCAGATTCACCTGCGCGGCGGCTCGGTCGCGGTCGTCGACCTCAACGCCGGCGAAGCACGCGAGGCGGCTGAGCGGATCGGCGAGCGGGCGATCGGCCTAGCCACCGACGTCACCGACCACTCCGCCGTGATGCAGTCAGTCGCCGAGACGGTCGAGCGCTTCGGCGGCCTCGACGTGGTCGTCGCCAACGCCGGCATCGCCCAGGCGAAAATGGCGACCGTGCGCGGGATCGGCGTCGAGGAGTGGGAGCGCGTCTTCGAGGTCGACATGCTCGGCGTCTGGCGCACGGTGCGAGCGTCGCTGCCGCAGATCGTCGAGCGCAAGGGGCACGTCGTCGTCACCGCCTCCGTCTACGCCTTCGTCAACGGCGTCCTCAACAGCCCCTACGCGGTCGCCAAGTCGGGGGTCGAGTCGCTGGGCCGCTCGCTGCGTGCCGAGCTGATGCCGCTGGGCGCCAGCGCCAGCGTCGCCTACTTCGGCTGGGTCGACACCAAGCTGGTCCATGACGCCTTCGACGCCAACGGCGACCGCATGCAGCAGAACCTGCCCGAGTTCCTGAAAAGGCGGATCCAGCCGGCCGAGGCCGGGGCCGCCGTCGTGCGCGGGATCGAGGAACGGGCGCCGCGGATCTTCGCGCCGAAGTGGTGGCGCTACGTCTCCGCCCTGCGCGGCGTCCTCAACCCGCTGCTCGACCGCCGCTTCGAAAGCGAACAGCGGCTGATCGACGTCGTGCGCGAGGTCGAGTCCGAAGCCGACGAGCAGGGCGCCGCCGCGGTCTCAGCCGCTACGCGCTGATCCTCTGGCCCGGGTCTGTCGTCAGCGGGTGAGAACGCCTGGAGGAAGGAGGGACTCGAAGCTCTCCCGGGTCTCGAAGTAGCTGGAATGCGTCCGCTTCACGGTCTCGAGCGAATCGGCGCTGAGAAGGACGATGTCGAGATCGTCGCGATCTTTCATCTCTGCCTCGATCTCCGCGTAGGCGGCGAGGGCGATGTCGTAGTCGGCGCCGAAGTCCCGCACCCGGGCCTTCCCGGTCGGGATGTCATAGACGATGAGGAAATGCTTGATGTCGGCGGAAGTCATCGTCAGTTGTCTTCGCGTTCCGGCTCGCGCTCCAGCTTGCCGGCGGCAAGCGAGTAACTCTCATTAATAGCAGCGACCTGATCGGGGCTCAAATCCTCCTCCCGGTCGAGAACGGCAAAGACTTCCGAGATCGCCCGGTAATAGTCGTGGACGTCCGCATCGCCCTGGCCGAACTTGTAGCCAACGTCTAGGCGCCGGCTGTCTTCCTCGACCTGGTTGGCCCAGGCGTCTTGGAAGGGAGTGCGGAGCTGGACCTCAATGAGACGCTCGTCACGCCGCACTATGTGGTGCACCGCGCGGTATCCCGAGTCGCGGGGCTCCTCGATGTAGTCCCTGGTGCGAACGATCGTCCAGGTTCTTTGCAGGCGCCGGCTGACGGCCCGCAGATGGTCGAGTGAGGGAACGCGGGCGCGAACCCCTCCTATGTCTCCCATCTGGGTCAGTTGCATGGTCGGCTCTCGCTCCAGCTTGTCGATGATCGTGGGCAGGCGCTTGAGACGCTGGGTGACGTCGACGTGGTCGCACCCCTCGGCCGAGACGTGATAGCGGAGGTTCACCGCGACCTTGGAGAGAGGATGGGCGTGGAGTCGCCGCCACCAGGAAATGACCTCGATCGCATCGACGAGGCGGTGAGTCACTTCCACGAGGACGTCGTGGTCGTCTTTGTTCGCCTCGATCTCCTCCACAATCGCTCTAAGCAGCTTTCCCGCGCGGTTGACTTCGCCCTTGGTGTAGGTGACTTCGTCCTCAGGGTGGGATCGGCCGGCACGAGGAGACATGAGCTCCACCCCCCTATGCAGGTCGGGACAGTCGCTCGAGCAGGAAGGCGAAGGACTCGTAGGGCTCGCCGGTGGCGCGGGTGAGGCCGATCTCGCAGGTGCGGTTGCTGGAGAGACGGGCGTCGAACTCGCGGCCGGCCAGCTCTTTCGCCTGGGGGCGGGTCGCGGCAGCGGTCAGCTCCGGGTGGGAGATGCCGCGGTCGCCGGCGAAGCCGCAGCAGGTCGCCGAGGGGGCGACGTAGACGTCCTCGGCGAGGGCGCCAGCGAGCCGGCGCAGGCGGCCGGCGAGACCCATGTGGCGGGTGGCGCAGGTCGGGTGGACGGTGACGGAGCCGACCTTCTCGTCGATCGAGAGGTTGGGCAGGAGGCGGTCGTGGGCCCAGGCGACCGAGTCGAGCACCTGCAGCTTGGCGAGGCGCTCGGCGTTCTCCTCGCTCAGCGTCCCCTCGCCTGGCTCGGCGATCGCCTGGGTGCAGGAGGAGGCGTCGATGACGATCGGCAGCGCCCCCTCCTCGCTCCACTCCCAGAGCCGCTCGACCATCTCGTTCGCCTTGTGGCGGTGGGCGGCAGTGAATCCCTTTGAGCCAAAGGGGAGGCCGCAGCAGCTGCCGGCGACCTGGGGCGGGATCCAGAGAGGCAGGCCGGCGCGGCGCGAAACCTCGACCAGCGCCTCGGCGATGCCGGCGGGCTCCTCGTCGCTCTCGTGGCGGCCGAAGATCCGGTTCGTGCAGGAGGGAACGTAGACCGCCGCGGCGCCCTCGGGCGAGCCCTTTGGCAGTTTCCCGGGTCCTGGTCCGGGCAATCCCCGGCCGCGCTTGGTCCGACGCGCCAGCGGGCCGCCCACGCGCAGAGCCGCGCGCGAGGCCTTCTCCACCCCGCCCCAGCGCTTCGCCGCCGCCAGCGCCGCGCCTTCGGCCCGCTCGGTGTGACGCTCCGTGCGCAGTTCCTTGACCAGCTTGCCGGTGTCGATCCCGACCGGGCAGGCGAGCTGACAGGAACCGTCCGCCGCGCAAGTCTCCATCGAGTCGTACTCGTACTCCTCCAGCAGCGCCTTCAGCACCGGCGAGCCCGCCGGCTGGCGCGCCATCTCCCGCCGCAGCACGATCCGCTGGCGCGGCGTCGTGGTCAGGTTGCGGCTGGGGCAGACCGGCTCGCAGAAGCCGCACTCGACGCAGGCGCTCGCCGACTCCTCGATCGCCGGCGTCGTCTTCAGGTTGCGCAGGTGGACGTCGGGGTCGCGGTTGAGCAGGACGCCGGGGGCGAGGACGCCGTCGGGGTCGGCGAGCCGCTTCACCCGCCACATCAGCTCGGTCGCCGCCTCCCCCCACTCGCGCTCCACGTAAGGCGCCATGTTGATCCCGGTCCCGTGCTCGGCCTTCAGCGAGCCGTCGTACTTACCGACGATCAGCTCGACCAGCTTCGCCATGAAGGCCTCGTAGCGCTCGACGTCCTCCGGCTTGGCGAAATCGGGGGTGAGCATGAAGTGGAGGTTCCCGGCCGAGGCATGGCCCGCGACTCCGGGCAGGAAGCCGTGCTCGCCGAGCAGCGCCTGTAGGTCGCGGGCCCCCTCGGCGATCCGCTCCGGCGGCACGCAGATGTCCTCGACGATCAGCGCCGTGCCGGGCAGGCGCAGCCGCCCGATCAGCCCGTGCAGGCCCTCGCGCACCCGCCATGCCAGCTCGACCTCCTCCGCCTCGCGGGTGAAGGCGATCGGCCGGATCGTCTCGCGCGCGGCGAGGATCTCGGCGGCGCCGTCAACGTGGGCGTCCAGCTCGGCGTCGGTCGCGGCGCCGAACTCGACCAGCAGCACCGCCGACTCGGGCGGCAGCTCTTTCCACTCCTGCGGCGCTCCGACCATGTTCCAGGCGGCGGTGATCAGCGCCGGGGCGACCATCAGCTCGACCGCGGTGGCGCCCGCGTCGACCAGCTCGCGGACCGGGGCGATCGCCGCGTCGATGTCGGGGAAGTGGATCCAGGCGGTGGTCGTGCGGGCCGGCAGCGGCACCGTCTCGAAGACCGCCTCGGCGACGAAGCCGAGCGTGCCCTCGGAGCCGACGAGGAGGCGGCGAAAGATCTCCAGCGGCTGCTCGGCGTCGAGGAAGGCGCAGAGCCGGTAGCCGGTCGTGTTCTTGATCGCGAACTTGCGCCGGATCCGCTCGCTCAGCTGCGGGTCGCCACGGATTTCGTCGCGGATCGCGGCGAGGCCGGCGGCGAGCTCGGGCTCCTCCGCGGCGAAGCGCTCGGCGGCGCCGGGGGCGGCGGTGTCGATCGTCGTCCCCGAGGGCAGGACGAAGGTCATCGAGCGCACCGTCGAGTAGGAGTCGTGGACGGTGCCGCAGCGCATTCCGCCGGAGTTGTTGGCGATCACCCCGCCGACCGTGGCGATGTCGGTGCTGGCCGGGTCGGGGCCGAGTTTGCGCCCGTGCGGGGCGAGGACGCGGTTGGCGTGGCCGAGGATCGTGCCGGGCTTGACCCGGGCCATGGCGCCGCCGTCCTCGACCGCGACGCCGCCGAAGTGGCGCCGTACGTCGACCAGGATGCCGTCGCTCTGCCCCTGGCCGTTGAGGCTGGTGCCGCCGGCGCGGAAGGTGACCGGGATGCCGGAGCGGCGACCGTAGGCGAGCGTCTTCGCCACGTCGCCGGCGTCGCGCGCCATCACCACCGCCTGCGGCAGCAGCCGGTAGGGGCTGGCGTCGGAGGCGTAGCGGACGATGTCGCTCGCCCGGCCCAGCACCCGGTCGGCGCCGAGCAGCTCCTCAAGCTCGCCGCGCAGCGGCTGCGCGGCGCCTCGGGCGAGAGAGTCGGGAGCGCGATCGGGGGCGGCGACGCTCATCCCCCAGATCCTCCTAGAAAAGCGACATGCCCGGCGCGACGGGGACTTCGACCAGCTCCGGCTGCGAGGAGGCAAGCGCCCTGGCGAGCGCCTCGCGCACCTCGTCGCGGCTCTTCGCCACCTGCGTGTTGACGCCGTAGCCGGCCGCGACCGCGGCGACGTCGAGCTGCGGCAGGTCGAGGCCGGGGGCGTCCTGTACCGACTCGACCTCGGCGAACCACTTGAGGATCGCGTACTCGTCGTTGCGCAGGACGAGGAAGGTGACGGGGGTCTTGTAGGCGACGGCGCTCCAGAAGGCGGTGACCGCGTACTGGACCGAGCCCTCGCCGATCACGCAGACGACCGGCCGGTCCGGCTGAGCGAGCTGGACGCCGACCGAGGCGGAGAGGCCGAAGCCGAGCCCGCCGCCGGCGCTGAAGTAGTAGCTGCCCGGCCGCGAGATGCGGAGCTGGTTGCGCAGCGCCAGGGTGCTGGAGGGCGACTCGAGCACGACGATCCCGTCCTCGGGGAAGACCTCGGCCAGCGCCGAGTGCACGGTCGAGGCGTTGAGCGGGTCCTCAGCCGGGATTTCGGTCGGCCCGGGGTTGGGCTCCGGGGCCGGGCGCGAGGACTCCGGCACCGCCTCGACCAGAGCCTTCAGGGTCAACCCGACGTCGGCGACGATCGCGTAGCCCATCGGCGCCCTGGCGGCCTCGTCGGGGTCGCTGGTGATCGCCACCAGGGTCGCCCCCTCGGGCAGCAGCGGGCCGGGGATGTGGGGGTAGTAGGGGAATACGGAGGTGCCGACGACGAGGATCAGGTCGTGCCCCTCCAGGGTCTGACTGACCGGGCCGATCGCCGGCGGCAGGACGCCGCGGAAGTTGGGGTGGTTCTCGGGGAAGCCGAGCTTGCCACCCCCGGTCGGGGGCGTCGCCCAGACCGGCAGCCGCTGGCGCTCGGCCAGCGCCACCGCCGCCTCCCAGCCGCCGCTGGCGTCGATGTCGGGGCCGGCGACGAGGACCGGGTTGGTCGCCGAGTCGAGGTGCCCGGCGAGCCTGCGGATCCCCTCGGGATCCGCGACGGCGCGTCCGTTGATCCTGCGCGCGATCGCCTCGCGGGCGTCGGCCTCGTCGACCTCGGCGTCCCAGTCGTCCATCGGGATCGAGACGAAGACCGGGCCCTGCGGGAGCAGCGAGGCGAGGTGGGCGCCGCGCGCCAGGGCGAGCGGCACGTCCTCGGCCCGCGGCGGCTCGTAGGCCCACTTGACCAGCGGGTGCGGCGTCCGGATCGCGTCGCGGTTGGTCAGGTTCGCCTGCAGGGTCATTTGCGCCCGCGCCTGCTGGCCGGCGGTGACCAGGACCGGCGCGTGGTTGGCCTGGGCGTTGAAGATCGCGCCCATCGCGTTGCCGACACCCGGCGCGGTGTGGAGGTTGGCGATCGCAACCTGGCCCGACGCCTGCGCGAAGCCGTCGGCCATCCCGACCACGACAGCCTCCTGCAGGCCGAGCACGTAGCGGAAATCGCCGGGGAACTCGGCAAGCATCGGCAGCTCGGTCGAGCCCGGGTTGCCGAACATCGTCGTCATCCCGTGGGCGCGGAATAGATCGAAACTTGCTTCGCGGACAGTGGTCATCGAGCGGAACCCTACATCGGGCGTGCGGTTCTCAAGCCGACCCCCACAGCGGTCGATGGGCAGAAGACGTGGCACGGCCGACGACCAGAACTAGGCAGGGCAAGCGGCGGGGTGCGCACCGCGCGGCCCTCGCCCTCGCAGGGGCCGCGTTGCTGCTCAGCTTCGTGGCCGCGCCGGCAAGCGCGGCGCCGGCGATGACGCGGCTCGCCTACGCGCCGGGGGAAATCGTCCCGATCCCGGCCTCGATCCCGCACGAAGAAGGCGACATGGTCGACCGCCGCATCGTCCCCAACCTGCGCTGGCTCGCCGAACGCTTCCCGATCTACGTCAGCGACGGCTTCTCGGGCAAGCTGCCCAGCGGCGAACACGTCGGCTGCCACGGCTGCCACGTGCGCGGCTCCGACCACCACAACGGCCTCGCCGTCGACATCTCGCCGCTCAACTGGAGCCCCCGCTGCGACGAAAACTGGCGCGGCATCACCCGCCTCGCCAAGTGGGCCGAGCCGCTGCAGAACAAACCGCGGGCCCCGTTCCGCTGGGTCGGCTACGACGGCGACTCCGGCCACGGTTGCGGCCACCACCTCCATCTCTCCTGGGAACACGCCCCCGCCCCAGCCTCCGAAGTCGCCGAATGGGTCGAGGTCTTCGCCGTCGACTTCACCGGCGTCGCGCCGCAGCCCCGCCCCAACCGCCAGCCGGTGGAGCCGAAGCGCCCACCGACGCCGCCGGGGGGCTACGCCACCGCGCAGGCCGGCGGCCTCGGCGCCGGCGACTGAGCTACCTGGGCCGAGTTCGCGTTTAGTAGACGCTATGCGCGACTAAACGCAAACTCGTGCTGAGTGGTTCGTAGGATGCGGGGCGTGCAGTCGAGGCCGATAGCGGCGTTGGGAATCATCGCGGTGGCGGTGGCATCCGGCTGCGGCGGGACGAGCGACGCGACGCCGGTCGCCTGCCTCGACGGCGCCGGCGCCTACCTCGGCGCCCTCGGCGACGCACCCGGCGAGGTGAAGCTGAGCGGCGAGGTGCCGATCTCCGATTGCCTGGCCGAGAACCAGAAGGGCGGCGACCTGGCGACGGTCGGCACGACGATGCTGACGGTCGCGACCAAGCTCAACGCAGAAGCGCGGCGGGACCCCGGCGGCGATGCGAACCTGCAGCTCGGCTACCTGGCCGGGGCCGCCGAGCGCGGGGCCGAGCGCAGCGAAGGCATCCACGCCGACCTGGTCCGCCGGCTCGAGACCGCTGCCCGCTACAGCCCCGGCGAGGGAGCGCTGCCACCCGCCTTCGAACAGACCTTTGAGGAAGGCTTCGAAGCCGGACGCGAGGACGGCTGAAGCCTTTTACGTGCTCCGGTACGTAAAAGGCTTCAACGGACGATCACGATGCGGCCGTCGGCGAGCCGGTAGGCGGTGCCGACCGGTGCCCCCCGGCCCCGCGCCCGCTGCGCGCCGGCCGGTTTCGGCAGGACGCGGACTTTCGCCTCGGCCGACCCGGCGCGACGCTCGATGCTGCCGCTCTGAGGGTCGACGCTGAGGGCCAGCCCGGCGATCAGGAAGGCGACGGCGAGGACGATTCCGATGTCGAAGAGGTTGACCAGGCCGTCGAGCGGGTCGCCGGCGTTCTCCTCGATCCGCCCGTGGCGGCCGAGCCCGACACGTCTCATGCCCGCTCCAGGGCGGTCAGGTCCTCGGTGTACATGCGGGTGCGGCTGAGGGTCAGCGCGAAGGCGACAGTCCCGACCAGGAGGCCGATCACGGTCGCGGCGAAGGCGTCGCGGAGGTCGTCGGCGAGCATCGCGACGTTGCCGTCGCCGAGCGCCTCCAGCCCGGGGGCGAGCGGGATCAGGGTCCCCATCAGCCCGATCGCCGGCCCGGCGCGGACCAGGATCCGGGTGCGGTCGAGCCGGCGCTGCACGGCCAGCTCGTAGGCGGCCAGCGCGTCCTCGGTGTCGCCGGGGCTCCCTGTCGCTTTCGCCGCGGCCACCGCCGGCAGCGCCGCCTCGGCGAAGCCGCTCGGCGCCCGGTAGGCGTAGAGCGCGGCGTTGGCCGGATCGGCTGCCGCCTGCCTGACCAGGGCGGTCAGCGAGGTGCCGCGGGAGCGACCGTGCCGGCGCCAGACTTCGGCCCCGTAGCGGCCGAGCTCGAAGGCGCAGACGACGAGGACCACCACAGCGGCGAGCAGCACCGGCACCCGCAGCGCCGCGGCGATCTCGGCGAGCGCGTCGCCGAGGCTACCGCCGAGCGTCGCCAGCTCGATCACGACGTCACCGCCCCCGCCCGCTCGCGCCGCGATCCGATCGCCACCGCGGCGAGCAGCGCGGCCAGCAAGCCGGCAAGGACACGGGGATCGGGATCGCCGCCGCTGCTTGCGGCAAAGAGACCGGGGGCGGCGGGATCGCGCGAGCCCGAGCCGCTGACGAGCAGGCCCTCGACCGTTCCGCCGCCGCCGGCTCCGCCGCGACCCTCGCCCCGCGCTCCCGCAGCGGCGCCGTCGCCGGCGCTGGAATTCGTGCCCGGGGCGGGGAGCGACCCCGGTGGCGGCGGTTCAGGGGAGGCGTTCGCCTCGACCTGACGCGACCCGCGCGGGGTCGTGCCGCCGCTCTGCGGCTGCGGGGCGCTGAACAACGGTGCGCCCCGACCGCCGCCGCCGGCGATCACCCCGCCGCCGCGGCCGCGGCGGAAGCCGCCATGGCCGCGCCGGGAGGAGCGCGGGACCTGACCGGTCGTGGGCGGAGGCCCGGCTGCCGGCGACCGCTCCGGAACGGCCTCCCCGAGCGCCCTCGCCTCCCGGGGGACGGCGCCCAGCGGGTAGGCCCGCCCCGCCAGCGCCGGGCCAACCTGAGCGGTGATCCACAGCGAGTTCGTGCTGCTGGTCGCGGTGTAGCCGATGCTGCCGTCGGGACGCTGCAGGGAAGTGAGATAGGCGAGCGGGTCGCGCCCGGAAGGCGTCCGCCACGAGCGCGGGTCGAGCCCCGCCGCCCACATCCCCTGGACCACCCAGGCGGTGGTGGCCGCGTTCGAGCGGCCGCCCTCGACCGCCTCGAACCCCCCGTCGACCTCCTGTGCCCCTCGGAGGAACTCGAAGGCGCGCTGCTCGGCCTCGCCGCCGCCGTGCCCTGCGGCGCGCAGCGCCTGGACCGCGGCGCCGGTCATATCGACGTCGGGAGGGGAAGCCGGCACGGTGGCCGGCCAGCCGCCTCCCGGGAGCTGGCGGCCCAGCAGCCACTGGGCCGCGCGCTGGACCGCCGTGTCCGCGCCAGGGCGATCGACGGCACTGAGCGGGAAGATCGACCAGATCGTCGCGTTGACCCACCCGGCCTGCCCCCCCGCGAGCTGAGGGAAGGAGCCGTCGGGGAGCTGGCGGGAGAGGACGGTGCCGATCGCGTCGACGCCGCCGAAGTCGCTGGGCGAGGTCCCCGAGGCGAGCGCGACCAGGGCGGCCCGGTCGAAGTCGGTCGTCTGGGAAAGCACGCCGGCAGCGGCGATGAGGTAGGAGTGGACATCGGTGCCGTCCGGCTTCGCTTGGTCCTGTGGGTTGATTCCCGCAGCCGCCAGCGCATAGGCGGCCCATGCGGTGAAGCCGGGATCGGACGGCTGGCCGACCTCCCCGCCGAAGCCACCGTCCCGGTTCTGGGCATCCTGGAGGAAGCGGACGCTGCGCTCGAGGGTCGCCCGGGCATCCGCGTCCTCCGCGCTCGCCGCCGGCGCGCCGGCCGGCGCGAGCACCAGCGCGCAGGCGAGGACGAGCCACGAAGCGGGGTTGCGCGGAGGACGTGGCATGACGTCACATACGCCGCGGGGCGGGCGCGGCCCCGGCGGCCGCCCGCCCTCTGATCGTCACCCTCACCTTGCGGGTCGTGCGTCGCCCCTGCTGCTCGATCGTCACCGGGATCTCGACGACCGCCCTTCCACCTCCGAGCCGCTCGAGGGCGGCCCTGGGCAGGCGGACCACCAGTGCCGCTCGCTTTCCCGGCCGGACCGTCGTCGGCGCCAGCACCGCAAGCCGGTAGCGCGTGCCGGCGATCTCGACCCACACCTGACCGGGAACCAGGATCGCGCACGAGGCGCCCGGTGGGCAGGAGAGCGTCGCGATCCTGGCCAGCCGTCCGGCGCCGACCGTCTGGACCCCTTTCGACCGAGCGATCGGGCTCGCCTTCGCCCCCGTCGCGGGCGGCGATGGCGACTGCGGGTCAGTCGCCATTCCGGGCGGGGGCGAGTGCTGCGGGTCCTTCTGCTGCTCGGGGTCGGAGCCTGGGTCGGAACCCGGGGCGGCGACGGCCGCGCCAACGAGGGAGACGGCGACAACCTGGTCGCTGCCGGCCAGAGCGATGCCGACGACCGCTTCCCGGGTCCCCACCGCGCTCGGCGCGAAGTGCGCCGAGAGCTGGCAGCTCTCCCCGGGATCGAGCGTCTGCCCGGCGCAGGCGGCGAAGTCGACGCCGAAGTCGGCCGCGGCGTCGCCGCCGAGCGCGGCGCTCACAACCTCGATCGAGCGCACGTCGTGGTTGGTCAGGGTCACTCCCTGCGGGGTGCTCTGGGAGCCGACCTCCAGGGTCCCGAACCACAGCGATTCCTGGTCGGTGGTGGCGTTGAAGGGGCCGTAGGGACCCGCGGTGACCAGGGCCAGCAGTGCCTGGGCCGTCGGCTCCTGGGCCTCGTCGAAGGGGGACGGGATGCCGACGTTGACCGCGTTGCGCAGGGCGCTCTCGGTCGGCAGGAAGGCGCCGAGCACGGCGTCGCCCGGCGGCGGCTCCCAGGTGACCGGGTCGGGCGCGCCGACGTACTCGGCGGTCACCTGGTAGCGCGAGACCCATTTCGCCGCTTCCTCGGCCGCGCTCGCGCGCCCGGCGAGAGCGAGGCCGACGGCGCCGATGGCCGTGCTTTCGAAGGTGGGGCCGTTGCCGGCGTTACGGCGCACCGAGCCGTCCGCTTCCTGCAGGGTCTCGAGGAATCCCCCGGCAAGCGAGAGCTCCTCGTCAAGGCCGGCGACGCCGGCCTCCTTCGCCGCGGCCAGCGCCTTGATCGCTTTCACCTGGGCGATCGAGCCGGTTGCGAACGCGCCGGTGGTCGGGTTCTGTTTGGCGAGCACCAGGTCGAGCGTTTTCAGTGCCTTCTCGGACAGCGTCCCGGTGCCGGCGAGCGCCTCGACCACGGCCGAGGTGAATTCGAGACCATCGCTGAGGGAGCTCTGGCGCTGGACTTTCCCGGTCGCCTCGTCGACGTGCTCGAGCAGGGCGCCACGAAGGTTCAGTCCGGCGAACGCCGACGGGTCGTTCCCGAGCGCCTCCACCCCCAGCACGGCAGCGGCGAGGCGCTCCGGCAGCCGCTGGCTGGAGGTGGTCGCCGCGACGGGATCGGCGTACCCGCGCAAACAGGGATCGACCGGGCCCGAGCCGCTTTCGCAGCTCTCCCCGAGCATCTCGGCAAGCGGCTCCAGGTCGGCCGGGTCGGCGTCGGCGCCGGCGAGCGCGACGGCGCCCGTCAGCAACCGCCCGTAGACGACGGTGCTGGGCACCGACTCGGTCAGGGTGGCGGTCTCGTTCAGCGCCCCGGGCAGCCAGGCGCGTGCACGCGCCGCCGGGATCGTCGAGGACTCCTGAACGGGGGGCAGGACGAAGCCCGACGGGCCGTCGCCGTTGAGCGGCTCGATCCGGGGAGCGTTGCCGCCCCCGAACGACCAGCCCTGCACGTCGTCGGGGCCGGCGGCGCTGAGCGGGTTGGCCGAGCCGACTCCGCTGTAGCCCCAGCGGCCGCCCGGCTTGCCGTGCCAGTAAGACCAGTAGCTGCCGACTCCCGGGGTGGCCGTGCACGACTCTTCGGCCGGCGTCGGCTGACCGTCGATCCGGCAGGCGAAGCCGGTGCCGCCGCCGAGCCCCTCGACCGCGAAGCCGGCCGCCTGCACGGCCGCCCAGCCGCTGGGCTGCTCGCCCGCGGCGCAGCCGACGTAGACCTTGCCGTCGGCGAGCGTCCGGCGGTCTACGACCACCGTCACGCCCGCGCCCGGACCGGGGGCGGCCTCGCACGGCTCCCAGCGCGCGATCAGGTCTGGGTCGGGGTTGGCGACGATCGCCGCGGGGGCGGGCTGCGCCTGTGCCGCTGCGGCGAGCAGCGCGACGAAGGCGAGGATCGGAAGCAGGACGAGCCGATTCGGCTCGTACCCGGCGGTGAGATGGTTCATGTCTGTCGCTCCTTGGTGTCGAGGGCGACTGACACGCATCCGCCGGAGATCGCGCGGGTGTCGGGCCGGCCGCCTGTTCGCGAGGCGTTTCCATCCAGTCACGGCCGGGTCTTCGGGCTTGGGGTCGTCCTCGCGGATCTCCTTCCCGGGCCTTCTTTTCGCTCGGCCCAGTGGAACTGCGCGATCCACTCGTCACCCACACCGCTGCGCGCCAGCCCCGGATTCACACCGGGTTCCCACACGCCGTGAGCGGTGACGATGCTAACGGATCGGGTGACCGCCGGAGCGGCCCGGGGGGCGAGCGCAGCGCTCGCCCCCCGGGCTCGCCGCTACGGCAGGCCGACCAGCTGCGGGTAGGCCGCACCGAAGAGGCCGAGCACCCCCTGCGCCGTCGCCAGCAGGTCGGACGATCCCGAGGCTTTGCATGCCGGCAGGCCCCCTGAGCCCCCTTCGACCACGCCCGCCAGCCATCCCTGCGCAGCCGCGGTCGAGATTTCGTCCTGCGTGTAGGCCATCGTCGCCGAGGCCGTGCTGTTGACGCTGGGGAAGAGCTGCGTCGGCATGCCGAAGTCGCAGTAGCTTTCCCAGAAGCCTCCCCCCTGCTGGGCCGTTTCCAGCCAGTTCAGGGCTTCTTTCCCGGCCCCTTTCGAGGCGACGCTGCCCTCCGCGTACAACCCCTGGACGGCGGCGCCGGTCGAGTCGACGTCGACCGCGTTCAGGTTTTCGGGTTCGAACGGCGGTTCTTCGTTGCATTCGCCCGCGGTTAGGCCGAGGGGCGAGCGGAAGGCGCCGTTCAGGGTTTCCGGTTCGCTTTCGGCGCACTGCTGGCCACGCATGTAGGCGGCACCTTCTTCGAGCGCTTCTTCGACTTCCGGTGCGGGTGCACCGCCGCAATCGACTTCGCACGCCTTCAGCGAGACCAGCGCCAGCGACTGGCCGAAGACATTGGAGAAGTCGTTGGCGCCGATGTCGGAGAAGCGGCCCGCCTGCGGCTGTTCGGGTTCGACCTGCATGCATTCGAGGTCGGCGATCAGGTCGCGCCCTTCGACGCTCCTGGGGTCGTCACCGCGGGAGAGGACCGCCAGCGCCAGCTTCGCGACAGCGCCCGCCGAGAGCGAGGCCGGTTCTTCTTCGCACGATTCTTCGCCGACGTAGTCGTCCATGTTTTCGCGGATCCAGGCGTAGGTCGCTTCGCGCTTGGCCTCGAGACTGCGCACGGCGGCGTCGAAGGCGAGCATGCAGTCGATCGTCTGACCGACGGTTGCCGCCGGGCTGAACGATTCGCAGTGGGCCGATTCGCTCGTCGGCGTCGGTTTCAACTGCGATCCGAGCCATTCGGCCGCTTCGAACCCCTGCCCGGAGCCCGACGCGGGAGCGGCGATCGCCAGGGTGGCCAGGATGGCCACCGGGACGAGTCGCCTGAGGACACGTCGCTTGATTGACATCTGAACTTCTACCTCCTCGTTTTGCCGAGGTGGCGCCGAAAGGTGGGGTCCGGCTGCGGCCCCGAACGAAACGATCCCCGCTCACAAACCTGCTGCGAACGGGGACGAAGTCGGATCGGGTCGATCCGGGCTCCGCCCCGCAGACCACGACGGGATGAATAGAGCCCCGTTCCTGGGGGCGGGCATTCCGGCTCGCCGCGGACATTGGAAACTCGCGCGGCCTACGGTTGCGGGTCAGCGCCGGACTTCGACCGGCTTCCCCCACCCGGGAACGGTATGTAATCGCTGCGCGTCCGACCCTAGTCGTTTTGCTACGAACAAGTCAAGCGGTAAGGGACGCGGCGGCCCGCCGTCGGGTCAGGCGGCCGGGGCGGTGCCCTCGCCCAGCTCGGCCCGAGCACGGTGGGCGAGCGTGACGGTCGCCTTGCGCAGCCCCTCGGGAGCATCGATCGGCTCGTCGTAGGGGACGCGCACCTCGGCTTCCCCGTCGGGCGTCTCGGCGATCAGGTCGAGTCCCGTGCGGTCGGCGTCGACGCAGCGTGCGGCGGTCGCTTCCGGGCAGCCGCCGATCGCCCGCGCCATGTCGAGCAGCGCGTCGTCGTGGTCCTCGTTGAGGTGGGCGATGGCGCGCTCGGCGCCTTCGCTGACCGGGTCTCCGGGCTTCATGTTAGGGCACCCTAATGCAAAGGCCTCGAATACGCTGCGTGGCCCACGAACGCGATGGAGGGACGACTTGACTGAGCAGCTCTGGGGTGGCGAGACCACCAAGGCCGTTGACAACTTCCCGGTCTCCGGCGAGCGGGTTCCGGCGCCGGTGGTCCACTGGCTGGGCCGGCTGAAGGCAGCCGCGGCGCGGGTCAACGGCGAGCTGGGCGGGCTCGACTCGGATCTCGCCGCCGCGATCGCCGAAGCCGGCGACGCGGTCGGCGCGGGCGAGCACGACGACCAGTTCCCGGTCGACGTCTTCCAGACCGGCTCGGGCACCTCCTCGAACATGAACGCCAACGAGGTGATCGCCAACCTGGCCGGCGACGAGGCCCACCCCAACGACCACGTCAACATGGGCCAGTCCTCCAACGACGTCTTTCCCTCCGCGGTCCACCTGGCCGCCCTCGACGAGGTGACCCGCGACCTGCTGCCGGCGATGAACGGCCTCCAGGACGCCCTCGCCGAGAAGGCGGAGCGCTTCGCCGACGTGGTCAAGGCCGGCCGCACCCACCTGATGGACGCGGTCCCGGTGACGCTCGGCCAGGAGTTCGGCGGCTACGCCGCCCAGGTGCGGCTCGGGATCCAGCGAGTCGAGGGGACCCTGCGGCGGGTCGGCCAGATTCCGCTCGGGGGGACCGCGACCGGGACCGGCCTCAACACCCATCCCGAGTTCGCGACCAAGGTGCGCGAGAAGCTGGCCGCCGACACCGGCCTGACGATCTCCGCGCCGCTCGACGCCTTCGAGGCGCAGGGCAACCGCGACGCCCTGGTCGAGCTCTCGGCGATGCTGAAGGTCTACGCGGTCTCGCTCAACAAGATCGCCAACGACCTGGCGCTGATGGGCTCCGGCCCGCGCGCCGGTCTCGCCGAGCTGCGCCTGCCCGAGCTGCAGAAGGGCTCTTCGATCATGCCCGGCAAGGTCAACCCGGTGATCCCCGAGGTAGTGATCCAGGTCGCCGGCCAGGCGATCGGCAACGACGCCGCGGTCGCCTTCGCCGGCAGCCAGGGACAGTTCGAGCTGAACGTGCGGGTGCCGCTGATCGCCCGCAACCTGCTCGACTCGATCAAGCTGCTCGCCTCCGCCTCACGGCTGCTGAACGAGAAATGCGTCGCCGGGGTCGAGGCCAACGAGGAGATGACCGAGCGCCACGCCGAGGCGACTCTGGCCACCGCCACCGCCCTCAACCCCCACATCGGCTACGACCGCGCCGCCGACATCGTCAAGGCGGCCGCCGAGTCGGGCCGCTCGCTGCGCGAGGTCGCCCTCGAGCAGGGCGTCGAGCCCGCGGTGCTCGAGGAGGCGCTGGACCACCGCCGCATGGCGAGGCCGCACGAGTAGCCACGTTTGGCCCGAGAATCCAGCCGATCGGCGCACGCGCAAATCAGCGCCCGTGCCGATCGACGCACGCGCCAGGCCCACATACCTAACTTGCAGGGAAGTTTTTCCCTAGCCATCCCCGCCCTCGACTCCTCCTTGAGCATCAGTGTGGTAACTGCTACTCGTTGCTTCGAGCAACCAGAGGAGCGGGAGAGATGGGCTCTGTTTTCAAGACTATTGGCCTGACCGTCATTGCCGCCCTTGCGATGAACGCCGTCGCGGTCGTCGCGGCACATGCCCAGGGTACTTACACAGCCGACGAATATCCCGCGACAGTCACAGGCGAACAGGTGGGGACGGACGTTTGGACCTCAAGCGCGGGAACGCTTTCCTGTACCCATGTCACATACCATGGGGAACTGAGCGGTCCTTCCAGTTCCCTGGAAGTCACTCCCACCTTCACGGGTTGCAAAGCGTTCGGTCTATTCAATGCGACCGTCGATAAAAATGGATGCAAGTACAAGTTCCGCAACCTTGTTGCAGAGGCGCCCGGCAAGTACATCAGCGTCGTGGATCTCGACTGCCCTCCAGGCAGTTTCCTTACCGTTACAACTTCTGTATGCAGAAAAACATACCCGTCACAGCAGGGCCTGGCTGTGGAAACAAGCACCTTTACAGGGATCCCGTACCGCATCCACCGCAGCACTCAGATCACTTCGATCAGCTATATGATTGACCCCGGCTGCGCGACCGCAAGCGCGGGAAACTATTCCAACGGTTCGCTCAATAGCTCTGCCACCCTGTCGGCAACCAACGAACTGGAAGAACCGATCGGGATCTCGATTACGGAATGATGCGGACCAGGGCCTTCGTCACTCCTGCAGGGTGACGAAGCGCTTCTCGAGGAGGCACTCGACCACCGCCGCATGGCGCGACCACACGAGTAGTCCGATCTATCCCGTCAAGAGCGCGGGTCGTCCAGGAGCAGCTCGACGTTGCGATCGTCCGCCTGGCCTTCACCGGCCGGGGCGCCGGTCTGGAGGTCGTTGAACGACATCGTCCGGCCGGCCGAGGCGAGGTCGTTGAGGTCCATGCCGGCGGCGGGGGTGCCGGCGGGCGGTGCCGCCGATTGACCGACGTGATCGAGGACGGTGCCGAAGATCGAGAGCGTCCCGTCTTGGTTGTCGAAGACCTCGAGCAGGCGGCTCTGCTGCGGCCAGTCGGCCTCGGCGGCGACCCGGATGCTCCAGAACCCGCCCGGCCCGCTCGGATTCGGATAGGGGTTGACGACGTTGTCGTGCGAGTGGCCGGCGACCCAGGCGATCGTGTTGGGAAACTGGTGCAGGAGGTTGACCGCGTCGGCTTCCAGGTGGATCGGCTGCGAGCTGCGCGGGTCGAGGTCGCAGCCGGGGTTGATGTCGTGCCCGTGGGCGTCGGCGAGCAGGCACGGCGGCGCCAGCTCGTCGGCGGCGTCGGCCACGAGGCTCTCGGGGGCGTGGTGGCTGAAGATCACGACCAGCTCACCGGCCGCGGTGGCGGCTTCCAGCTGCCCGCGCAGCCATTTGAACTGCGGATCGTCGATGTTGCCGTCGGAGGTGAAATGGCCGGTCGGGGTGACGATCGTGCCCGCCTCGGCGACGGTGTCGACGGCGATGAAGCGCGTCCCCGGCGCCGGGCTCCACGCGTAGTAGCCGGCGGCACCTTTCGAGGCCGTCTCCTGGGCGGGGTCGACGTAATCGAAGCCGTGCCCGTCCGCCTGGGTACCGCCCTTGAAGATGTCCTTGTACTGCTTCTTGGAGACGAACTGCCGTTTCGGGTCGCCCGGGACGAGGATCAGGTTCTGCGGGGCGGTCAGCAGGCTCCCCAGCAGTTTGATCGGGTCGAGCAGGGAGGAGATCACCCCGGCGGCGTTGTTGGGGTTCGGGACCGGGCCGATCGGCTTCAGGCAGCCGGTGGCGACCAGCTCGATGGCCAGGTTCGCGGCCGCGTTCCCCTGCACGAGGGCGTCGTGGTTGCCGAAGGCGACGTAGGAGGGGACGTCCAGCCCGCTTGCCGCGAACGCCTGCTGGGCTTTGTCCATCAGGCCTGGGTATTTGGGCCAGGCGGCGTGCGGGCCGGCCGGACTGTCGGGGTCGTAGAACTCGGGGAATGGGCCCTCGAAGTAGTCGTCGTAGTCCTGGACTCCGGTGTAGCGGGCGGCCTCGGCCGCGCCCGGCACCAGCAGGTTGGGACAGAGCAGGTGCGAGTAGCCGGCTTTGTTGACGCCGCTGTTCGGGTTCAGGCTGCCGCCCTCGAGCAGGGTGCGCACCCAGAGCGTCTCGTTGAGCTGCTGGCTGTCGGCGGAGTCGCCGGTGTCGATCGTGAGGTCCATTGCGCGGTGCGCGCCGCTGCCGTTGGCGACCGGGCTGGCGGCCGTGAACTCGTTGACCTGGCGGATCATCGCCTCGTCGATGTGGGGATTGAGCGCCTCCCAGGGGCGCCAGGCGGCGTTGAAGGGGAGGGTCGGGCTGGCCAGCGGGTCGATGACCTCGACCCGGGCCGGCGACTCCTCGTCGGCGAGCTGGAAGTCGGAGAGCTGGCCGAAGTAGACGAGTGAGGTGCGGTTCGCGGCCCGTCCTTCCCCGGCCGTGCCCAGTTCCTGGCGCACGGTGTAGGGCTCGCCGGCGCCGAGCTGGAGGAAGCGGTAGGTGCCGGGACCGGCCGGTACCACGCGCTGTTCGGTCGTCGCCTGGCCGACGGTGTCGGAGGGAGCGGCCGTCGCAGCCGTGGCCGCGAGCCCCGCCGTGGCCAGCGCCGCCGCCAACAGGACAACCAGCTTGGACCCCGCAACCTTCCGCATCGACGCCTCCCGTCTTCGCTCAAGATTTGCTAAGCGAAGAAGGTTACCAAATAGCGAGTAAACACCTATCCCTGCAGGGTTACGAAACGCTCCTCGGTCAGCTCGACCACGGCGTAAGCGGGGCCCTCGCGGGTGTTGCCGGAGTCCTTGACGCCGCCGTAGGGCATCTGGTCGGCACGGAAGGTCGGCACCTCGTTGATCAGGACGCCGCCGAACTCCAGCGTCTCGGCCGCCTCGAGGCCGCGGCCGACGTCGCGGGTGAAGACACCCGCCTGCAGACCGAACTTCGAGTCGTTGGCCATCCGCAGCGCTTCGCCGAAGTCGCCGTAGCGGTCGATCGTCGCCACCGGGCCGAAGATCTCCTCGCGCCAGACCTTGGCGTCGCGGGGCGGCGAGCCGAGCAGGGTCGGCGCCAGGCAGCGGCCCTCGTCGACGAGGTCGCCACCGCTCAGCAGCTCGGCCCCGGCCGCGACCGCCTCGTCGACCCACTCCTTGACCCGGTCGCGGTCGCCGGGCGAGATCAGCGGCCCGACGTCGGTCTCGGGGTCAAGCGGATCGCCGACCCGCAGCTGCTCGGTGTTGGCGACGAGGCGCTCGACGAAGGCGTCGGCTATCTCGTCGTGGACGAGCACCCGCTGGATCGAGATGCAGCTCTGGCCGGCGTGGGAGAAGGCGTGGAGCTTCGTTTTGTCGGCGGCTGCTTCCCAGTCGCCGTCGGCATGGACAATCAGCGGCGCGTTGGAGCCCAGCTCCAGGTTGACCTTCTTGTGGGGGACGCGGCTGCGGATCCCCCAGCCGACCTTGGAGGAACCGGTGAAGGTGAGGGCGCGGGTCAGCTCGTGCTCGACGATCGCGTTGCCGACCTCCGAGCCCGGGCCGGGGACGACGCTGAGCCAGCCCGGCGGCAACCGCGCATCGACCAGGACCTCGGCCAGCTTCAGCGCCGAGATCGGCGTCTGGCCGGCCGGCTTGAGGACGACCGCGTTGCCGGCCGCAATCGCCGGCCCGAGCTTGTGGGCGACCAGGTTGAGCGGGAAGTTGAAGGGGCTGATCGCGCCGACGACGCCGTAGGGGACGCGCAGCATCACCCCGAGCTTGCCGGCACCGGCCGGGGAGGCCTCCATCGGCACCGTGCCGCCGCTCAGCTTGCGCGCCTCGACCGCGGAGAAGGTCAGCGTGTCGACACAGCGGGCCGCCTCGGCCCGGGCGGTCTTCAGCGGCTTGCCGGCCTCGGCGGCGATCGTCAGCGCCAGGTCCTCGAGCCGCTCGCCGACCAGGTGGGCGGCGCGATCGAGTACGGCGGCGCGCTCGTACTGGGGGAAGCCACCGGCCTCGAAGGCCTCGTGCGCCGCCCGTACGGCCCTCTCGACCGTAGCCGCATCGCCCTGCGCGACCCGCCCGACCGGGGTTCCGTCGTAGGGGCTCGAGACCTCGTCCCACTCGCCGGTCTCGACCCACTCGCCCGCGACGAGCAGTTTGTGATCGACTGCCTGGACCGCCTGCGTCGCCATCTCGACCTCCTCTCGGTTGAGTTATTTCAGCCTAGAGCAGGCCGCGACTCGCGAAGCCCGAACCTGTTCGATTCCAGAGATGCGCTTCCGCCTCACCACCATCCTCCTCTTCCTCC
>DATMEP010000133.1:0-37215 GCA_035556755.1 Solirubrobacterales bacterium | reverse complement strand
CAACCGCAACCGCGGCATCCTCGTCCGCTGGTCGAAGAAGGAGGAGAACCACCTCGCCTTCCTGCAGCTGGCCGGCGGCCTGATCGCCTTCAAGCGAGCGCACAGGGCGCGGCTTGCGGCGAACCTATAGGGATAGGTCCTTAGCCGGATCGATGCGCCGGTGGGGCCAGCATGCCCCGAATTGGATGAAGCCCCCTACCCGGTAATGGGACTTTTCGGCCGGTTCGCGAAAACCCGCGGACTAAAGAGCGACTTCAGGTGTTGATTGGTCACGCATGGGCAACGCGAGCCGGACAAACACCGAGAAGTCCACCGGACTCCACGTTTGCCCTGAGTGCGCCTCGAAGCTGGTGCAGCCCACCTGCTGGGAGCAGACCTCGCCGCGCGGTCACTGGCGGCTCTGGCGACGCTGCCCCGAGTGCGAGTGGAATGGCGACAGCGTTCACGGGGAGCACGAGATCGATGCCTACGACGAAGAGCTCGACGACGGGACCGAGGCGCTGGCCAGCAAGCTGGAAGAGCTGGAGCTGGAGAACATGGCGCGGGTGGTCGAGGCCTTCGCCACCGCGCTCGAGGCCGACCTGATCAGCGCCGAAGACTTCCGCTGACTCAGCCGTAGCGCTGGACGACGCCGTCGGCGACCAGGTCGAGCAGCTTGCACCGCTCGGGGTCGAGGCTGGTGGAACCGAGCCGACGCTTCGCGGTCGCAACCATCTCCAGCGCCCGCGTGCGGACCCTCTCGAGCGACCCGGTCGCCGCGATCCGGTCGCAGAGCGCCTCGGCCGCCGGGGGGTCGAGGCTCCGCAGGTCGGCCGCGCCGATCTGCGGATCGTCGCCGATGGCGAGGATCAGGGGCAAGGTCACGGTCCCGTCGAGCAGGTCCGTGCCCCGCGCCTTGCCCGTGCGCTCGGGGGGGCCGGAGACATCGAGCACGTCGTCGAGGAGTTGAAAGGCAAGGCCGATCTCGGCTCCGAACCGGCCCAGCTCCTCGTCGTCGCAACCGAGCAGGCAGGCGCATTCGAACAGGGTTCCGGTCTTGAGCCGGCAACGCTCCAGGTAGCGCTCCTCGGTGACCGAGGTGTCGTAGGCGTCCTGGCGCTGGGTCAGCTCTCCCCGCGCCAGTGCCACAGAGGCCCGCGAGAGCAGCTCAATCGAGCGCAGGTCCCCGTGGCGCGCCAGCAGTGCAAACGCGCGTGAGAAGAGCAGGTCGCCGGTCGCGGTCGCGCGGTCGCGGCCGGAGCTGGCGGCCACGGTGGGCTTGCCCCGCCTCAGCGGCGCGTCGTCGAGCACGTCGTCGTGGACGAGCGTCGCCATGTGGATCAGCTCGATCGCGCAGGCGGCCCGCGGCGCCACCTCCTCTCCCCCCTCGCCGGCGCAGATCAGGACCAGCAGGGGCCGCAGCCGCTTGCCGCCGGCCTCCAGGGTCATCCCGGCGTCGGCGGCGAGCAGGTCCCCGTACCCGTGGCCCTGCTCGCGCAGCATCTCCTCGACCCGCCCGAGACCGGCCGGCAGCCAGCGGCTCGAGGCGTCGAGGACCGCGGTAACGGGCGGTGGGACTGCCGAGTGGCGGGTCACCCGCGAATGCCGCTGTGGATCGTCAGGATCCCGCCTGCGAGCAAGGTCCAGCGGATGCGCTCCAGACCGGCAGCGTCCATCTTCTCCGCGAGTCCGCGCGGATCGGGGAAATTGTGGACGGACTCCGGCAGGTAGCTGTAGGCCTCGGGGTCGGAGGTGAGTTTCCCGAGCACCGGGACGATCCGGTCGAACCAGAGCGAGTAGAAGGTCGAGAACGGCGGGCGCCGGGGCTCGGTGAACTCGAGCACCACCAGGCGACCGCCGGGGCGCAGGACCCGTGCCATCTCGCTCAAGCCGCGATCGCGATCGGCGAAGTTGCGGACGCCGAAGCCGACCGTCACCGCGTCGAAGCGGCCCGAGTCGTAGGGAAGCTGGAGCGCATCGGCCCACTCGAAGCGGACACCCTCGACACCGCGCTGCTTCGCCTTCTCCCTGGCCAGGTCGAGCATCGGCTCGGAAAAATCGCAGCCGACCACGTGCCCGCCGGGCGAGACCCGGCTGGACAGCTCCAGGGTCAGGTCACCGGTCCCGCAGCAGACGTCGAGAGCGGCATCTCCGGGGCGCAGTTCGGCCCGCTCGGCGGCCCGCTCGCGCCAGCGGTGATGGAGCCCGGCCGTCATCAGCGAGTTGAGCAGGTCGTAGCGGCCGGCGATCCGGTCGAACATACGGTTGACCTGCCCAGCGAACTGGGCGGAGTCCCGAGAGGGTTTAGTCGAGCGAGGCGAGGAAATCGGCGAGCTCGTTCAGCTTCTTCGGCGGCAGGTCGCGGAAGGAAGGCATGATACCCGGACCGATTTCGACCGAGCGCAGGATCGCCGCCCGCGGCACCTGGGAGGCGATGTGGGTCAGGTCCGGGCCCGGCCCGTGGTTGCCGTTCTCACCGAGCTTGTGGCAGGCCAGGCAGCCGGCTCCGGCGACGACCTCCTTGCCGGCCTCGTAGCGCGGCGCGACCTCCATCTCGATCTCGGTGGGCGACCCGCCGGTGGCGCCGAGGAAGGTGAGGTAGGCCATTGAGACGATGGTCAGGATGCCGGCGGTGGTGGCGATCGGCCGGCGAGCGGGATTCCGCTCGGGGCCGCGGTCGTAGAACGGCAGCAGCAGGAGCAGGACCATGCAGATCGTCGGGATGCCGATCGTCGCGATCGGGACCAGCTCGGGCGGTTTGATCACCCGCAGCACCTCGAAGAGGAAGAAGAAGTACCACTCGGGCCGCGGCACGTAGCTGGTCGAGGTCGGGTCCGCCTTCGGCCCCTGCTCGGCACCGAGGACGATCGACATCAGGATGATCACGCCGACGACGATCAGCGCCATCGTCGAGTCCTTCAGCACCGCGTAGGGGAAGAAGGGCTTGCCCTTCTTCTTCAGCAGCTCGTACTCCTCCAGGTATGCCTGCTTGTCGGCCGGTTTCATCGGGTTGGCCCCCCGTTGCCCTCAGCGCCCGCGTCGAGCTGGGCGACCGGCGCCGCGTTTTTCGGCTTCTCGGCATGCACCCAGGGCGGCGCCGTCGTGCCGAGCTTGACGACCAGGTAGAGGTGGGCGCCGATCAGGGCGATGATCGCCCCCGGCAACAGCAGCATGTGGATCGCGTAGAAGCGGGCCAGCGTCGTCGCCCCGAGCTCGGGGCCGGCGCGGAGGAAGTCGCTCAGGTACGGGCCGACCACCGGACCGGTGCCGTTGATGTTGATGCCGACGATCGAGGCCCAGAACGAGCGCTGGTCGAACGGCAGCAGGTAGCCGGTGAAGGCCATCGTCATGGTCAGGATCAGCAGCACGACGCCGATCACCCAGTTCAGCTCGCGCGGGTACTTGTAGGCGCCGAAGAAGAAGGTGCGACCCATGTGGAGGAAGATCAGGATCACCATCACGGTGGCGCCCCATTTGTGCATCCCGTGCACGAACTGGCCGAGGAAGACCTCGTTGTTGATGTGGGAGATCGAGGCGTAGGCCTCGGTCGCCGAGGGCACGTAGAACATCGCCAGGAAGACCCCCGTGACCGCCTGGACGATGAAGGCGAAGAGGGTCGCGGAGCCGAGCGTGTAGAACCAGTTGGTCCCCTTCGGCACCTTGCGGTAGAGCATCCCGGTGAGGAAGCCGGACGCCGCGGTCCGCTGGTCGACCCAGGCGAGGACGTCGGCGGGCGCCTCTTTCGCCCGCTCGCCGAGCTTCTGCGCCTCGGAGGGCCGCTCCGGCGGCGCCGTCTTGAGGTCCGCCGGGGCGGCGCCCTTGGCGCCGTTGCCCTTGCCCGGCTTGGCCGGTTTGCGAAGCGGTGCGGGTATCAGCGAGTCGAGTTTCATCGGCTAGGCCTCGTCCCTATGGCGGCGGGAAGGTGGAGGGACGGGGCGGGTAGAGGTATTCCCAGATACCGCCGGTGAACTCGCCGGGGTCGCGGGCGCGGACCGGCTCCAGCTGCGAGGTGACGCTGTAGCGGGGACCGACCTCGACCTGGCCGCCGCGGATCCGGGTCTGGAACCGGTCGAGCGGCCGGACGGGCGGGCCGCCCAGCACCTTGCCGACGAAGTCGTAGACGCCGCCGTGGCAGGGACAGATGAAGTTGCCGGCAGCCTCGACGTACCGCACCGGGCAGCCGAGGTGGGCGCAGCGGTTGGAGATCGCGATGAATTCGTTCGGGTCCTCGCCCAGCTGCTTCGAGCCCTTGCGCACGTAGGCGAGGGTCTTGCCGGCGTCGGCGATCCCCTCGGTCTCGGTGAAGACGACCTGGCGGTAGGTGTCTTCGACGAAGTCGTCGAGCGGGCCGACCGCCTCCCAGCGCTCCTTGCCCCGGTGGAAGATCGGCGCCACTGCGAACCCGACCGCGGGCAGGATGATCGCGGCGCCGGCGATGCCGCCGACGCCCTGGGCGGCGACCGTGAAGGCGCGCCGGCGAGTCATCGACTCGCCCTCGAAGTAGCCGGGAGGGTTGGGCTTGGCCCGCTCCCGCGGGGTCGCCTCGGTCCCGTTTCTCTTGTCCGCTTCGTCAGCCACTGTCCGCCAAGTGCAAGGGCAGGGGAGTTTATTCCCTCGGAGGAGGCGGCAGCTTCGCGGCTGCTTTATGTAGGCAGTGTTAATGCCCGGCGATGCGCCAGCCGCCTGGTATACACAGAACCCCGTGTCTTCAGGGGTGTCGAGGGGTGGCGGCGACGAGGGGGGGCGAACGCCGCTCTCCCTGCGGCACCCGCGCGCCCTGCTGGCGGTCGCCTTCGTCGCGATCGCCGCGCTTGCGGTCGTGGCCCAGGGAGTCGAGGACAAGCTCCGACCCACCTCGCTCAGCATCCCCGGCACCGAATCCTCGCGCGCCAACGACCTGCTCCACCGCCACTTCGGCGACACCGCGCCCTTCGCAATCCTGCTGCAGGGCCCGCCGGCCCAGCTCGACGAGCAGGGCCCGGAGCTGATCCGCGCCCTGCGCACCGACCCCGCTGTCTCGACCCTCTCCCCCTGGGACCGCGGCAGCGTCGCCCGCCTTCGCCCGGGCCCCCGCAAGGCGCTGATCATCGCCGACTTCCACGTCGACGCCGAGGACGCGGTGAAGGAGACCGTCCCCTACCTCGAACAGACCCTGGAGGAACGGATCTCGCCGCCGGTCAGGGCGACGCAGACCGGTTTCGCCAGTCTCTCGAAGGCGATCCAGGACGAGTCCGTCGACTCGACCGAGCGGGCCGAGCTGATCGCGATCCCGATCCTGCTGATCGTGCTGCTGCTCGTCTTCCGCTCGCCGATTGCGGCGGCGATCCCGCTCGCCTTCGGCGCCGTCACGGTCAACACCTCCCGCGGCCTGATCTCGATCGCCGCCGACTGGATCTCGATCGACGCCTTCGCGCTGACCGTCTGCGCGATGATGGGCCTGGCGTTGGGAGTCGACTACGCGCTGCTGATGGTCTCCCGCTTCCGCGAGGAGCTGGAAGCCGGCGCGGCGCCGCTGGAGGCCGCTCGGATGACCCGCCGCACCGCCGGGCGGACCACCGCGTTCGCCGGGTCGACCCTCTTCCTGGCGATGCTGGTGACGCTCGCCGTGATGCCGGGCAAGCTGCTGCTCTCCCTGGCGGGAACGGCGATCGTCGTCACCGGCATCAGCGTCCTGGTCGCGGCCCTGATCGGGCCGGCCCTGCTCGTCGTGGTCGGCCACAACGTGAACCGGTGGCGGCTCGGCAGCCACGCCGCTGAGGGCACCGGGGTGATGGCGATGGTCGGCGCCGCGCTGAAGCGGCCGAAGCTGGCGGTCCTGCTGATCGGCGCCCTCGTCCTGCTGCTCGCGGCACCGGTGCTGGCGGTGAAGACGGGGCCGCCGAGCGCCGAGCAGTTGCCCGCTTCCAACCCGGCCCGCCAGGACGCCGAGCGGATCGCCCGCGCCGCGGGCCCGGGCTGGGACGCACCCTTCGTCCTGGTCGCCGTCGCCGATCGCGGGCAGATCACCGACGAGCGGCGGCTGGGGGCACTGAAGCGCTGGCAGGAGCGGATCGCCGAGGACCCCGGCGTGCAGGCGGTGATCGGTCCGGGCCAGATCGAGGAGCGGGTCGAGCCGCTGCAGGAAGGCGGCAACGATCTGCTCGCCGGGCGCGGCGAAGCCGACCCGGAGCGCTTCAAGCGGCTCGGCACCCGGCTCGGCGGCGCCACCGACGGCGTCCGGCAGCTGCGAACCGGGATCGAGAAGGCGAGCTACGGGGCGGGGTTGCTGGCGACCGGCTCGGGCCGCGCCGGCTCCGGTGCGGAACAGATCGAGGGAGGGCTCGCGCGCGCCGTCTCGGGGGCGGAACGGGCGGGTGGTGCCCTGGACCAGCTCGCCGACGGCTCCGGGAAACTGGCGGAGGGGCAGCGCCAGGCGCAGCTCGGAGCGCTCTCGATAGAAAGCAACGCGGGCGAACTGCTGAGGCGGGTGCGCGACAGCGCCCTAACCCAGGCGCGGAACCTGCAGGCCGAGCTGAAGGAGAGGGCCGCAGCCGACCCAAGCCTTGCCGAGGAGGCGCGCGAGGCCGAGCGCCTGGTCGAAAACCTGGCGATCGCCCGCAACGACGCGCAGCGAATCCACGGCCTCTCCGGTCAGCTCCGCAGAGGGCAGACGAGGCTCGCGGACGGAGGGGCGAAACTGCACAAAGGCGCCGAGCGCCTGGCGAACGCCGCCGGCGAACTGCCGACCGGGTTGGAGCGCCTGCGAGGCGGGACCTCGCAGCTGGTCGACGGCCTGGAGCGCCTGAAGGGCGGTGCCGACACGCTGGAACAGCGGCTGGCCGAAGGCTTCCAGCGCTCGCAGCCTCTGCAGACCGGCCTGCGCCGGGCCAGCGTCCGCGTCTCGGTCAGCGCCAACCGCTTCGAGCGCCGAGTCGACCGCCTGCGGCGCTCCTCGCCGGGAATCTTCGACTCCGGCTACTTCGTGCTCTCGGCGCTGCAGGGTGCTCCCGACGAGGAACGCAAGCAGGTGGGCCGGGTGGTCGACCTGGAGAACGGCGGCCAGGCCGCCCAGATGGTCGTCATCCCCCGCTTCACCTTCAACACGCCCGGCTCGATCGCGCTCAACGGCCGGCTCAAGGAGGACGCCGACGGACTGGCCGTGGCCGCCGGCGTGAACACCGGCGTCACCGGGGGAGCAGCCGAGCTGATCGACTACACCGACACGATCACCGAGCGGATCCCGATCGTGATCGCGGTGATCTCGATCGCGACCTTCCTGATCCTGGTCGTGATCCTGCGGGCGATCCCGCTGGCGGCGATCGCGGTGGCGCTGAACCTGGTCACGGTCGCGGTTGCCTTCGGGATCCTGACCCTGCTCTTCGAGGTGCCGGAGGGATGGCCGCTGGGCGGCCGGAACTATGTCGACGCGATCGGAGCGGCGGGGATCTTCGGCATCGTCTTCGGGCTCTCGATCGACTACGCCGTCTTCCTGCTGATGCGGATGCGCGAGCACTACGAGAACGGCGCTTCGAACGAGGAGGCGATCGCCTTCGGGCTGGAGCGAACCGCGCGGGTCATCACCGGCGCGGCGGCGATCATGGCGGCGGTCTTCATCGCCTTCGCCGGGGCGCCGATCGCCACTGTCAGCCAGCTCGGAATCGGGTTGACCGTGGCCGTCCTGCTCGACGCCACGGTGATCCGGATCGTCCTGCTGCCGGCGCTGATGCTGCTGCTCGGCGACAGGGTCTGGTGGCTGCCCCCCTCGCTGCAGAGAATTCTCCCCGAGATCGATCTTCACGGGTCCCGAGCGGGTTAACGAATAAGAAATTAGGAACTCATGTATTTTGGGCCGGGGTGTGCCAGGGGGAGCTGGCCGGCGCCTATCGTGTGAGGGCGTTGTGGAAGACCGGCTGTTCATCGGAGTAGACAGGAGGGGTTGATCTAGTGGGAAGCTCGGCAAGGAAATCGTCTCTATCCGTACTCGGCCTGGCTACGGCCGTGGCGCTTCTCGTCGCAGCCCCTCTGGCGCTCGCGGTGGACAGAACCGAATACAAGGCGCAGGTCGAACCGATCTGCAAGCAGAACGCGGAGACCAGCGCGAGCATCCTCAAAGGAGTCAAAGGGCAGGTCCAGCAGGGCAAGCTGGTCCCGGCGGGTGGACGGTTCGTCCGGGCTTCGGGGGCGCTCGGAAAAGCCGTGACCCAGATCGCCGCGGTCGAACAGCCGCCCGAAGACACGGCCAAGCTCGACAAATGGATCGGCTACCTGAAGGAAGAGAAGTCGTTCCTGCAGAAAATCGGCCAGGCGCTGAAGGCCGAAAACAAAGGCAAAGCCTCGCAATACGCGGTGAAGCTCAACCAGAGCAACCGCCGCGCGAACAACACGGTGATCAGCTTCGGCTTCAACCACTGCCGGATCGACTCCTCCAAGTTCCTCTAGCTTGAAGGTCGGCCGGCTACTGATAGCGCTCGGCCTGGTGCTCGCGCTTGGCGCCGTCACCGCGCGGGCCGAGCTGGCACAGGAAGGGAACCTGCTGCTCGACTTCGACGGCGGGATCTCGCCGCGTGCCCTGCCCCGCACGACCCCGGCGCCGGTGACGGTGACGGTCGACGCGACGATCAGCACTTCCGACGGTGCCGACCCGCCGCCGCAGCTGCGCGAGATCTCGATCGGGATCAACCGTGGAGGGAAGATCTTCGACCGCGGCCTGCCGACCTGTCGCGTACGCGAGATCCAGCCCACCACGATCGCCGCGGCACGGCGGATCTGCGGCGCCGCGATCGTCGGCAGCGGCCACGTCGAGGTCCGGGTGCACCTCTCCAACCAGGCGCCGTTCACCTTCAAAGGGCCGCTGCTGGTCTTCAACGCCAAACTCTCGGGCGGCAAGCGCCGCCTCCTGGCGCAGGTCTACGGCGTGCGCCCGCCGTCGGCATTCGTCCTCACCTTCAAGATCCTCAAACGACCAGGCGAATTCGGCACGCTGATCCGGACGTCGCTGCCGAAGCCGGCGCAGAAGTGGGCTTACGTGACCCACTTCGACATGCGCCTGCACCGCACCTACAACTACGAAGGCAAGCGCTACAGCTTCGTCAGCGCCGCGTGCAACGCACCAGCCGGCTTCCCCGTCGTGCCCTACCCGTTCGCCCGCGGCAAGTTCGGTTTCGCCAACGGTCGCGAAGTGACGACGACCTTAGTCCGCGATTGCAAGGTCCGCTGAGAGCGGGGCCCCTCAGGGTGCTTCGATCGCGTCGGCGGCCGCCTGCCAGAGGGCCGGCACCTCGGCCTCGCGGCCTTCGGTGTGGAACTGGGCGCAGCTGCTGATCAGGTCGGCGAGGATCCTCACGGCCTCGACGTCGCCGGCGGCGGCCAGCCGCTCGAGGCCCAGCGCGTAGAGGTAGTCGCCGGCGAGCAGGGCGAGGTCGTCGTCATTCCCCCGCAGCAGCCGCGACTCGCCGTAGTGGAGCAGGTAGCCCTCGCGGACGGACTCGACCGCGAGGCCGTCGGCGGACGGCTCGGCTGGATCGACGACGTGCGGCGATATGGGCGTGGCCTCGTCACGTAACTGGGTCGCCAGGGTCTGAAGCACCTCTGCACGGTCGTTCATTCGAACACCTCCTCGAGCGATTCGGCCGCCGCTTCCAGAGTGCGGTCGACCGTCTGCTCGTCGTGGGCGAGGGAGACGAACCAGGCCTCGAACTGCGAGGGCGGCGGGTAGACGCCGCGTGCCAGCATCGCGCGGCAGAAACGGGCGTGGGCGTCGCGGTCGCAGGCCATCGCGCCGCCGAAGTCGGCGACCGGCGCGGCGCTGAAGAAGAGGGTGAGGAGACCGGGTGCCGAGGCGACCTGAAGCGGCCGGCCGGCGGCCAGCTCGCCGAGCCCTGCCGCAAGGAGCTCGGTCAGCGCGCCGAGGCGGTCGTAGGCGGGGGCATCGAGCTCTGCCAGGGTGGCGAGTCCGGCGGCGACGGCGAGCGGGTTGCCCGAGAGGGTGCCCGCCTGGTAGACGTCGCCGGCGGGGGCGATCCGCTCCATCGTCGCCCGCGGTCCGCCGAAGGCGGCGGCGGGCAGGCCGCCGCCGAGTACCTTGCCGAGCACGGTCAGATCGGGCTCGACGCCGTAGAGCTGCTGGGCGCCGCCGCGGGCGACGCGGAAGCCCGTGATCACCTCGTCGAAGACCAGCAGCGCACCTCCGTCGCGGGTCGCGGCGCGGAGGAACTCGAGGAAGCCCGGCTCGGGGGGGACGACGCCCATGTTGGCGGCGACCGGCTCGGCGAGCAGCGCCGCCACCGGGTGGTCGGCGAGAGCGCGGGAGACGGCGGCGCGGTCGTTCCAGGGCACGACGACGGTGCCGGCCGCCTGCGCCGCCGTAACCCCGGGGCTCGCCGGGACCGCCAGGGTGGCGAGGCCCGAACCGGCCTCGGCGAGCAGGCCGTCGGCGTGGCCGTGGTAGGCGCCGGCGAACTTGACGACGGTCTCGCGACCGGTCACGGCCCGGGCGAGCCGGACGACGCTCATCGCCGCCTCGGTGCCGGAGCTGGTCATGCGCAGCATCTCGACTGAGGGGACGCGGGCTGCGACCTCCTCGGCCAGCTCGACCTCGTCCCCGGTCGCGGTGCCGTAGCTGGTGCCGCGACCGGCCGCGTCGGTGACCGCTGCGACGACAGCAGGGTGAGCGTGACCGAGGATCAGCGGTCCCCAGGAGCCGACCCAGTCGAGGTAGCGGTTGCCGTCGACGTCGATCAGCTCACAGCCCTCGCCGCGCTCGACGAAGATCGGGTCGCGGCCGATCTGGCGCATCGCGCGGACCGGTGAGTTGACGCCGCCGGGAAGGACGCGAAGCGCGCGCTCGTACAGCTCGGAGCTACGCGTGTTCAGCGTCCCACCGGGCGTACTCGTCGGTGAAGTAGCGGAGGCGGATCTTCTTGTACTCGGTCGAGGAGTAAAGGGTGGCCCGGTCGTCCGGGCCCATGCCGCACTCCGCGGCGATCGAGTCGAGGATCGCGTCGCACTCCTCCTTCGAGCGGCCGTGGGCCATCGTGAAGACGCTGTAGGGCCAGTCCTCGTAGGTGGGGCGCTGGTAGCAGTGGGAGATGCCGCGGAAGGAGGCCATGCGGCTGCCGGTCTCGAAGATCTCCTCCTCGGGCACCTTCCAGACCCCCATCCCGTTGGCGGAGAAGCCGGCGCGGCGGTGGTAGAGGATCGCCGCGACCCGGCGCAGCAGCTTGCGGTCGACCATCTCACGCAGGTGCTCGAGGAAATCCTCGGTGGAGACGCCGAGCTCGGCGGCCGCCTCGTCGTAGGGGCGCTCGACCGGCTCCATCGGCCCCTGTAGGGCACGGATCGCGGCGACGTCGCGCTCGTCGTAGGGCTGCCGTTCCAGCTCGCGCGGGGGGGCCGCCTCGACCGCGGCGGCAAGCGCGTCGGTGCCCTTCTCCATCTCCAGGTTCATGTTGATCTTGAACAGGGTCAGGGTCGGCAGCTGCCGCATCGAGTCGGCACCGGCCTCGCGCATCAGGGCGTCGAGGGTTCCCGCCATGCCCAGCTCGGAGTCGGGTGGGACGGCGATCGTGAACCAGAGGTTGAACTCGTGGGTGCGCAGGTAGTTGTGGGAGACGCCCGGGTGGGCGTTGACCGCGGCGGCCGCCCGCTGCGGGTTCTCGGCGTCGACCCTGGCGGCGACCAGCATCGAGTCGTAGCCGAGCGCGCGGGTGTCGAAGATCGGGGTGATCTCGCGGATGATCCGCTCGTCAAGCAGGCGGCGGGTGCGGGCGAGCACGTCGTCGAGCTCCAGCTCGGCCTCGGAGGCGAGCAGGGCGAACGGCTCGGGGTCGATCGGGAAGCTCGACTGCAGCAGGTTCATCAGCCGCTTGTCGGTCTCGTCGAGCGGGATCGCGGCGCCGTCCTTGCGCGAGCGCACCTTCGACTGCGGAACCTTCACCGAAGCCATCCGGCGGCCTCCTTCGCGTAGTAGGTGACGATCGCGTCGGCACCGGCGCGGCGGATCGAGGTCAGCGTCTCGAGCACAGCGGGCCGCTCGTCGATCCAGCCGTTGGCGGCTGCGGCCTTCAGCATCGAGTACTCGCCGGAGACATGGTAGGCGGCGAGCGGCGCGCCGGTCTCCTCCTTGATCCGGCGCACCACGTCGAGGTAGGGGGTCGCGGGCTTGACCATCAGCATGTCGGCGCCCTCGTCGAGGTCGAGCTTCGCCTCGCGCACTGCCTCCTCGGCGTTGGCCGGGTCGAGCTGGTAGCCGCGCCGGTCGCCGAACTCGGGGGTCGACTCGGCTGCATCGCGGAAGGGACCGTAGAAGGCCGACGCGTACTTGGCGCTGTAGGCGACGATCGGTACGTCGGCGTGGCCCTCCTCGTCGAGCTGGTGGCGGATCGAGCCGACCCGGCCGTCCATCATGTCGCTGGGGGCCACCGCGTCGGCACCCGCCTCGGCGTGAGAGATCGCCGTTTTCGCCAGCAGCTCCACCGTCAGGTCGTTGTCGACCTCGCCATCGCGGACGAAGCCGCAGTGGCCGTGCGAGGTGTACTCGCAGAGACAGACGTCGGTGATCACGGTCAGTTCCGGGTGGGCCTCCTTCAGCGCCCGCACGGCCATCTGCACGACCCCCTCGTCGTCGTAGGCACCGGAGCCGGTCTCGTCCTTGTCGGCCGGCACCCCGAAGAGCAGCAGCGCGCCGACCCCGGCGCTGGCGATCTCCGTTGCCTCACCGACCAGCTCGGAGATCGAGAAGCGCTCGATGCCGGGCATCGACTCGACCTCCTCGCGGATGCCCTCGCCGGCGACCACGAAAGCCGGCTGGATCAGGTGCGACGGGCTCAGCTCCGTCTCACGGACCAAACTGCGGAGACTCTCGGTGCGGCGCAGCCGCCGCATGCGGGTGCTCGGGAACTGCATCAGGGCGATTCTAGGGGGAGGGAGGGGATTCCTCTCGCTCCTACACGTCAGTACCGTTCCCGCCCATGGCGGGGACGGTGGCGGCGGCGCTCGAAGCTCGGAAGCTGGTCAAGCGCTACGGGGAGCGGGAAGCCCTGAAGGGGGTCGACTTCGCTGCTCACGCAGGGGAGCTGGTGGCGATCATCGGGCCGAACGGGGCGGGAAAGACGACGCTGCTGTCGATCCTGGCGGGAATCGCAAAGCCTGACGGGGGCGAGGTGCATCTGCCCAATGGGGACGTCGGCTGGGTGCCGCAGCAGGCGGCGCTCTACCGGCGGCTCAGCGTCGAGGAGAACCTGCTGCTCTTCGCGCGGCTGGAGGGGCACGAGGACCCGCGCGCCTCGGTCGAGGAGATGCTCAAGCTGACCGGCCTGCGCGAGCGGCGGGCGGAGATCGTGGCGCGTCTCTCCGGCGGCAACCAGCAACGCGTCAACATCGCGATCGGCCTGTTGGCGCGGCCGGTCGCGCTGCTGCTCGACGAGCCGAGCGTCGGGCTCGACCCGCGTCAACGGGCGCGCCTCTGGGAGTTCGTCTCGGGGCTGGCGGCCGGGGGCACGACCGTGATCTTCTCCACCCACGACATCCAGGAGGCGGAGCGCTACGGGCAGCGGCTGCTGGTCCTCGCCGACGGCGAGGGGCTCTTCGACGGGACGCCGGAGGAGCTGCGCACGGCGGTACGCAGCGAGGCGCCGGAGGCGGCGAGCAGCGACTTCGAGACCGCGTTCGTCGCCTTCCTGCAGCACCGGGGGCACTAGCGACGATGCGCTGGCTGCTGCTCAAGGACCTGCAGATCCTGCGTCGCTCGCCGCTGCAGGCTGTCCTCCTCGCCGCCTACCCGGTGCTGATCGCATTGCTGGTCGGCTTCGCGATCTCCCGTGATGAGGAGAAACCGCGGGTCGCCTTCCTCAACGAGGTCCCAGCGGGCTCCCGGGTCGCCGTCGGCGAGACGGAGCTGCCGTCGGTGGGGGTCGACGACCGCATCTGCAGCCGGGTGGCCTGCGTCCACGTCGAGGACCGCGAGGAGGCGGCCGAGAAGGTCCGCTCCGGCGAGGTCCTCGCCGCGCTGATCCTGCCGGTCGACCTGGTCGACCGGCTCAACTCGCTCTCGACCCTGAACCCGCGGACGCCGGAGATCGAGGTGATCGTCAACCAGGAGGACCCGCTCAAGGCGCGTCTGGTCGACGATCGCATCACCACCCTGCTGGCGCAGGCGAACCTCACGATCGCGCGGCGGATCGCCACCGAAGGCGGTCGATCGATCGACCTCGTCGTCGACGGCGGCGAGGTCGAAGCCGTCGGGCAGAGGGTCGAGATCCTCGGTCTGAGCCCCTCCGTCCGGATCCTCGAGACGCTGCGCTCCTCCCTGCCGCCGGGGGCGCTGCAGGACTCGGCCGATCGCCTGATCCGCTTCGTCAGCCTGGCGCGCGACAACCTCGGGCTCGGTGCGACGCTGCTCGAACGGCTCGCCCAGCCGATCGTCGTCGACAAGCAGGTCGTCAACGAGTCGACCCCTCCACTCGAGATCTTCGCGATCGCGGTGGCCGCGACGCTGACCCTCGCCTTCGTCACGGTGCTGCTCGTCGCCGGTTCGCTGGCCCTGGAGCGTGAGGAGAACGTCTTCCCCCGCCTGACCCCGGGCCTGATCTCCCGTCAGGCGCTTCTGATCGAGAAGATCGGGCTGGGAATCGCGGTCGGCACGATGGTGACGCTGCTGATGCTGGCCGGGGTGCAGCCGTTCGTCTCGCTCGAGTGGGATCGAGTCGGCCTCTGGCTTGCGGCGATCCTGCTCGGTGCAGGGGCGCTGGCCGCCGCGGGTGCCGCGCTCGGCGCAGTGGCACGGGACGTGCGAGCGGTCTCGCTGCTCGCCTTCATGCTGACGCTGCCGATCGCGCTGCTCTCGCTGATCCCATCCGGCGTGGTGGGCGGCGCCCTCTACGAGGGCATCCGCCTGGTGACGGGGCTCTTCCCCTTCAAGCCCGCCCTGCAGGCGATGACCGCGGCGCTCGACCCCGCCGGCTCCGCAATCGGCGGGCCCCTCCTACACCTGGCGGCGCTGCTCGTCGCCTACGGACTGCTTGCCCGCTTCGCACTGCGCCGCTTCGCGGCCGTCTAGGCGGGATAGGGTCCTCCCACCATGCGGGTGCTCTTCATCGGAGACGTGGTCGGCGGGCCCGGGCGGCGCGGTCTGCAAGCGGCGATGCCCGAGTTGCGCGAGCGGCACCAGCCGGATCTGGTTGTCGTCAACGGCGAGAACTCGGCGGGCGGGATGGGGATCACCGAGAAGACCGCCGGGGCGCTCTTCGACGCGGGTGCCGACGCGATCACGACCGGCAACCACGTCTACCGCCACCGCGAGGCCTACGACTTTCTCGACCGTGCCGAGCGGGTGATCCGCCCCGCCAACTACCCGCACGCCAATCCCGGCAAAGGGCACATGGTGGTGGAGGCGGCCGGCAAGCGGGTCGGGGTGATCAACCTGAGCGGGGCGATCGGGCTGCAGGTCGCCCGCTCGCCCTTCCACGAGGTCGACGCGATCCTCGAGCGGATCGAGGCCGACTTCACGATCGTCGACTTCCACGCCGAGGTGACCAGCGAGAAGGTGGCGATGGGCTGGCACCTCGACGGACGGGTGGCGGCGGTGTTCGGCACCCACACCCACGTGCCGACCGCCGACGCCCGGGTGCTGCCGCAGGGGACCGCCTATGTCTCCGACGTCGGCATGACCGGCTCGCGGACCAGCGTGCTCGGGGTGAAGCCGGAGCAGGTGCTGGAGGCGATGATCACCCAGATGCCGGTCAGGTTCGAAACCGCCGAGGAGGACGTCTGGGTGATGGGCGCTGTGGTCGAGGTCAACGAGCGGGGGCTGGCCGACTCGATCGAGCCGGTGATGGTTCCCGCTCCACCGTCGCCATAGCGACCAGCAGCAGCGGGTAAAACCAGACTATGTAGAGGTAGAACCAGTGCTCGGCGGTTATCTGCAGGCCGATTAGCAGCGCGGCACCCAGGGCGGCGAGCTGGACCGGCGTCTTGCCTTTCGGCCAGAAGGCGAGGGCGATCGAGAGAGCTCCGACGCCGCCGAGTAGCGCGATTCGCAGTGGCTCCAGACTTGGGACCTGGCCCCAGATACTGAACGGGGAGTCGCGGTCCGCCTGGTAGCCGATCGTGCGGTCCCAGACGGTGCTCAGACCCGGGTCGATTGCGGGCCATGCCATCAGCGACACGGCGGTGACGCCGAACGCTGCCGCGAATCGCCAACGTGACTTCGATCCGTAGGTCGCCAGCATCGGGGCCAGCACGATCGGGGCGAACTTGGTCAGGGTCGCGAGCGCCGTGAGGACGCCACGAGCCACGGGACGAGTGAGCGTCAGCAAAACAGCGACGAGGAGCAGTGCGACGAGCGTGTCGTTGGAGTTCGACTCCAGGGCGAAGGCGGTGTAGGGGTAGGCGGCCCAGCCGAAGGCCAGGGTCGCGGCGAGCTTTCGCCCTTGCGGGCCGCGCCGGATTCGGTAGCCGAGCAGGATCAGCAGGGCGAAGGTAGCTAAGTCGAAGCAGACGGCGCCGGCGTGGGCGGCTGGCAGGTCGTCCCAGGTTCCATCCCACGGCCAGATTGCCTCGAAGGGGACGTAGGAGAGGTAGTTGACCGGGCCGTAAGTGTCGCCCTGGCCGACGTCGGTGGGGAAGTTGTCGTAGAGCGGTTCCCCGTGGGCGATCCGGTCGGCGCCGACCACGCCGGCGTAGCCGACGTCGATCGCGCCCGAGTCGGCGACGTTGAGGCCGACCCGGAAGCCGATCAGGAAGAGGGCGGCGACGAGCAGGGCGGCGGCTGGCCAGACGGGTCGCAGTCCCTCGCCGTGGCCGCGCAGACCGATCCAGAGACAGCGGCCGAAGAGGTAGAGCAGGACCGGGTACTGGAGCGGGACGGAGACCCCGATCTCGGCCCGGTTGAAGAAGTAGTGGGAGACGCCGAAGCCGAGCAGGACGAGGAGGTCGAGGTTGGCGACTCGCCAGGGGCGCCGCCAGTCGAGCAAGCCGACCAGAAAGAGGGCGCAGAGCGGCAGGAAGACGTAGGGCGCATTGAGCTTGTGGCCGAAAGCGCCCGAGTAGCCTCGCGCCATCCTCCAGGCGACCTGGTACCCGGTCCAGGACTCGCGCACCCGCCCCGACGCCGGATCGACGATCGCCAACGCCACCCGATCCCCGCCGGCGAAGTAGGAGACCTCCCACTCGCCATCGACCTTGCTCGCGGTGTGAGTCAGGCCTCCGTTCCTCTCCTGGTGCGCGGCGATCTTCTCGTCGCGATCGGCCGCCCGAACCGCTTCCGCGGCGCTGATCTGCGAAGCGGGCGCCGAGGTCGGGAACAGCAGCAGGAGCAGCGCTGCCGCGGCAGCGACGGCGCGCATCACACGATCCCGAAGTGCTCCAGCACGATCGGCGCGACGTCCCGCAGGGCCCACTGCTCGCGCTCGTCCGCTCTCTCGGGACCGCAACCGACGAAGAGCAGGGGGCCGAGCGAGTCGTCGCGGTGCAGGGCGCCGTGACTGCCCCCGCCGGCGTGGCTGACGCCGCCCCAGTCGACCGCCTCGTAGCCAGGCGCCAGGGAGACGACGAAGTCGCCGGCGCTGGGAGCGGTGAGTGCAGCGAAGACGCGGGTCAGGGGGTCCGGGTACTCGTCGCTGCGCAACTTCCCGTCTTCGACTGAGGCCTCGAGCGCCGCCAGGTCACCGTCCAGGTCCCAACCGGCGCCGCGCAGGTCACGCACCGAGTCGCCGGGCCCAAAGCGCAGGCTGCGGGCACCCCGCTCGACCACCGCGGTCTGGCCGTCCAGCCAGCAGACCAGGTCGACCCCTTCGGTCCGGGTCAGCAGACCGGCGACCTCGGCGTGCTCCGCCCGCGGCCCCTCCCCGGGCAGCAGGTAGACATGGGCGGCGCGGCCGGTCGGGCTGACCGCCAGCTGGGCCAGTTCAGGACGGTCGTCGGAAGGTTGCAGCACCGACCACTCGCGGCCGAGCAGCTCGGCCAGCGGCAGGCCCCGGGCGACCTCCGTCTGGGCGTGATCGGCGAGCAGGATCACGGCGTGACCGGCGAGGAACTCCTCCAGCCCGCCCGCCGCTTCGACCAACTTTGCGAAGCAGTGGTCCGCCTTGGCGATCGACACGACGCTCGCCCCCGGCCCGTGCCGGTGCGAGTAGTTGTCGTTGTCGGGGAGCGAGAAGAGGAGGAAGTCGTACCCGTCGGCCTTGGCCAGCTCCGCCGCGCAGCAGGCGGAGTAGCCGTCGCGGTTGCCGGGGATCGAGGTCGATTTGCAGGGAACCTCGCGGCTTGCGTAGAGGTCGCCGTAGAAGAGCTCGCCCGGGCCCCAGGTGTGGTGGCGGAACTTGAGCCCGGTGGTGTCGACCGCGCGGCGCATCAGGCCCTCGAGCGAGACCTGGTGCCGGTGGCGCCCACGGTAGATCAGGAACGGCGTGCAGGCGGTACGCAGGCCGGCGTCGTCGAGCCGCTCGAAGACCGTTTCCGCCTCCGGGTTGAGGTGGGCGAGGTTCATGTTGTAGACGAGGTCGTAGAGGGCGCGGAAGACGCCAACCGCCCGGGTCGCCTCCAGCGAGGAGCCGTACTCGACGTAGCGGCGCTCGAGCCGGTGGTACCAGTTCATGCCGCTGATCCAGTGCCGGTCGGCGCCGACGCCGGTGACCATCTCGGCACTGGCCACGGGAGTCACCGAGGGGAAGCTGGAGACGCAGTCGGGGACGAGGACGCCGCGCTCCAGCAGCGCCCCGAAGGTCGGCGCTCTCCCTTCGGCAACGGCGCGTTCGAGCATGTCGGTGCGCAGCGAGTCGACATAGGTGAGGACCAGCTTCTTCGCCGCCATCGTGGGGCGAATGATGATGCCCCTCGCCGTCGCTCTAGCGCAGGACGCGGAGGCCGGCGTGCTTGCGCTGGGCGCGACGGTGCCGCGAGACCCCGGTCCAGACCAGCGCCGCGACGACGAGCAGGACGACGGGCGAGACGAGGATCGAGATCGCGACGACGATGAGGGCGGCTAGCGAGACGAGGAAGCCAAGCGCCCCTCCCCCGCTTCCCTCACGCCGTCCGGCGCCCGCGACCAGGTCGCTGACGACGACGCAGGCGACGACGGAGCCGAGCAGGCCGAAGAACGCCGAGACCGGGGTATCGAGGTCGGCCGTACCGGCGAGCAGGAGTCCCGCGACGAGGCCGATCGCGGCGGCGAGAACGGTCATCCTCCCCCGCGCCGACCCGTGCGTGCCGGTCGTCCCGGCCAGCATTCCGATCGCGACCCCGATGCCGAGCACGAGGCAGATGTCCCAGAGAGATCCCATGCGGAAAACCTAACCGCCCGGGCGAGGCGGCGCGGATTCGCCACACTGTCCCGAATGTCCGAGCCCCCCCTCAGGCGGCGCGCCCACACCCGGACCCGGGATCTCGAGCGCTACGCGGGGCTGTTCGCCGAGCGGACCGGGGTCATGCGCTCCTCGGCGATGCGGGACCTGATGGCCATCACCGCGCGTCCCGAGGTGATCTCGCTGGCCGGCGGGCTCCCCGACACCTCCACCTTTCCGGCCGCCACCTTCGCCGCGCAGATGACCCGGATCGCCCAGGAGTCGGCGGCGGAGGCGCTGCAGTACGGGCCGACCGAGGGCTTCGCAGAGACCGTCGACTGCATCGTCCAGGTGATGGGCGCGGAGGGAATGCTCCCCGATCCCGAAGACGTGATCGTCACCACCGGCGGTCAGCAGGCGATCGACCTGATCTGCAAGACGCTCGTCGACCCCGGCGACGTCGTCGTCTGCGAGGCGCCCACCTACCCGGGCGCGGTGCCCGTCTTCTGCAGCTACCAGGCCGACGTCGTGCAGATCGAGTGCGACGGCGACGGGATGCGGATCGACGAACTGGAAGAGGTTCTGGCGCGGCTCGACGGTGAAGGCAAACGGCCCAAGTTCGTCTACTCGGTGCCCAACTTCCAGAACCCCGCCGGCGTGACCCTCTCGCTGGAGCGGCGGCGGCGGCTGGTCGAGCTGGCCCGGCAGCGCGAGCTGCTCGTGGTCGAGGACAACCCCTACGGGCTGCTGCGCTTCGGCGGCGACCCGCTGCCGCCGCTCTACCAGCTCGACGGCGGCGACTTCGTCCTCTACGTCGGCACCTTCTCGAAGATCCTCTCGCCCGGGATCAGGCTGGGCTGGGCGGTGGCGCCGCCGCCGGTGATGGAGAAGATCGTGCTCGGCAAGCAGGCGTCCGACCTCTGCACCTCGACCCTCACCCAGTACTTCGTCCGCGAGTACTTCGCCGAAGGGCGCTGGCAGGAGTACGTCGCCAGCCTGGTCGAGATCTACCGGGCGCGACGCGACGCGATGGTCGAGGCGCTGCGCGAGCACTTCCCCGCGCAGGCGACCTGGACGGAGCCCGAAGGGGGGCTCTTCATCTGGGCGACGCTGCCCGAGTACATCGACACCAGCGACCTGCTGGCGAAGGCGCTGCGTGAGGACGTCGCCTTCGTCCCGGGCCAGGCCGCCTACGTCGACGAGGGGCGCGGGCGCGGCTCGATGCGGCTCAACTTCTCCGGCGTCGGAGAGGACGAGATCCGTGAGGGGATCCGCCGGATCGGCAAGGCGATCGGCGAGCAGGTCGAGCTGTACGGGGCGATCACGGCGGAGCGCCCGCACGCGCCCGCAGGTGAGGTCGAGGACGGGGATGGAACCGATTCACGACCGCCGGCAACCCCGCCGCGACCGGATTCCTCGGAGGCAGATTCGGTCGTATTGCCCTTTCGCAGGACCGGCGAGGGCTCGGCGTGAGGGTCGCCGTGCTCAAGGGCGGCCGGTCGCTGGAGCGTGGTGTCTCACTACGCTCGGGCGCTCGGGTCGAGGACGCACTCGAACGCCTCGGCCACGACGCGGTGCCGCTCGATGCCGGCGGCGACCTGGTCAAGCGACTGATCGCGGAGGCGCCCGACGTCGCCTTCGTCGCCATGCACGGCCTCGGCGGCGAGGACGGGACCGCTCAGGAGCTGCTGGAGATACTCGGCATTCCCTTCACCGGTCCCGGCGTCGCGGCCTGCGGGCGGTGCATGGACAAGGTGCTCGCCAAGCAGGAGCTGCGCGGAGCCGGAGTGGCGACTCCGGACTGGTTCGCCTTCAACGAGACGGCCTTTCGCGAGCTCGGCGCCGCCGACGCGCTGAGCGCCCTGGAGGAGCGGCTCGGCTTCCCGCTCGTCGTCAAGCCGAGCCGCGGCGGCTCGGCGCTGGGGGTGAAGTTCGCCGCGAGCTGGTTCGAGGTTCCCGAGGCGCTCGTCTCCGCCTTCAGCTACGACGACCGGGTGCTGCTGGAGCGTTTCGTCGAGGGCCGCGAGCTGGCCGTCAGCGTGATCGGCAGCGAGCCGCTGCCGGTGGTCGAGGCGATCCCGGGCGACGGCGACCGCTACGACTTCGAGGCGCGCTACGAGATCGGCCGCACGGAGTTCGTCTGTCCCGCCAAGCTGAACAGCGGGGAAACAGCCGCGGTCACCGCCGCCGCGCTGGCGGCCTACGAGGCGCTCGGCTGCTCGGGCTTCTCCCGGGTCGACCTGATCCTCGGCGAGGACGGCCCGCAGGTGCTCGAGGTCAACGCGATCCCCGGCCTCACCGACACCAGCCTCCTCCCCCAGGCCGCCGAGGCCGCCGGGATGTCGTTCGAGGACCTGGTCGAGCGGATCCTCGACCTCGCCCTGAAGCCCGCCGCGGCCTAAGAATCTCCCTGCGCGAAATCCTCCGGGGAAACCTCGTCGAGGAACTCCTTGAACTTGTCGACGACCTCCTCGGTGTCCTCGACCTCGTGCTCGAACTCGATCGCCGACTCCTCGATCACCTCCTCCGCCGCGAAGATCGGGGCGGAGACGCGGACGGCGAGGGCGAGGGCGTCGGACGGGCGCGAGTCGATCTCCATCTCAGAGCCGTCGATCGAGACGGTGATCGAGGCGTAGAACGTGTTGTCGCGCAGCTCGGTGACCGAGACCCGCTCGCATTTGGCGTCGAGCTGCTCGAGCACGTCGGAGAGCAGGTCGTGGGTCATCGGCCGGGGAGTCGAGGCACCCTGCAGCTTCATCAGGATCGCCGCCGCCTCGGGGTGGCCGATCCAGATCGGCAGGAACCGGTTGCCGTCGACGGTCTTCAGCAACACGATCGGCTGCTTGCCGACCATGTCGAAGCTGACCCCGTAGATCTGCATCTGCTGCAAAATTCGCTCCGAGCCGAGGTGGACGGCTAATTATAGGTCGGGTATCCGCCTCGCCCCACGGGCAAACGGACGGACTGCAGCGGCAGTGGGCGATCCTGGATTCGAACCAGGGACCTCGTCCTTATCAGAGACGCGCTCTAACCAACTGAGCTAATCGCCCGAGCCGAGGCGATGATAGCGACCATGCGGGGGTCTCCGTCCCGCCTGGTCAGCTCCGCTTCCGCGCCAGGCGGCGGGCCAGCGCGAGCGCTTCGTCGAGGTCCTCGAAGCGGAGCTCGACCGCGACCTCCTCGCCCTTCGGGCGCACCTTCACCTCGTGGCCGAGGGCCGACTCGAAACGGTCGGCGACATCGCGCAGTGCCGCCGCCTCCTCCGACCCAATCGCCTTCCCAGAGCCAGTTCCGCGCTTTGGCTGGCCAGCCAGCCTAACCCGGTTCTCGGTCTCGCGAACCGACCAGCCTCCCTTCGCCGCGTCGCGCGCGAGGCGGCGACGGACATCGTTGCCGTCGGCGCCGAGGAGCGCCTTGCCGTGGCCCTCGCTCAGCTCGCCGGACTCGAGCAGCTCGAGCGTCTCGTCCGGCAGATCGAGGAGGCGGATCAGGTTGGAGACGGCGGGGCGGCTGCGGCCGATGCGCCGCGCCAACTCCTCTTTGGAGAGGCCCAGGTCGTCGACAAGGGCGGCGCAGGCCCGTGCCTCCTCGGCCGGGTTGAGGTCCTCGCGGACCATGTTCTCGATCAGCGCGACCTGGAGCCGCTCCGCCCGCTCCGAGTCGCGGACGATCGCCGGCACCTTTTCGAGCCCGGCCTGCTGCGCGGCGCGCCAGCGGCGCTCGCCGGCGATCAGCTCGTAGCTGCCGTCGGGCAGGGGGCGGACCAGGAGCGGCTGGACCACGCCACTGGTCTCGATCGAAGCAGCAAGACCAGCCAGGGCCTCGGGCTCGAACCTGGTGCGGGGCTGCTTCGGGTTCGGCTTGACCAGCTCGACCGGCAGCTCCCGCAGCTCGCCGACCGCGTCGGGGGTGGCGGCCTCCGGCAGGATCGCGGCCAGCCCGCGCCCCATCCCGCGCTTGGCGCCGCTAGCCACGGGCACCGATCTCCTCGGCAAGCGCGCGGTAGGCGTCCGATCCGCGCGAGCCGGGTGCATGCTCGGTCACCGGCAGGCCGTAGCTCGGTGCCTCGGCGACCCGGACGCTGCGCGGGATGACGGTTCGGAAGACCATTTCGGGGAAGTGCTCGCGCAGCTCCCGCTCCACGTCCTGGGCGAGGCGGGTGCGCTCGTCGTGCATGGTGATCAACAGCCCCGACACGTTCAGCGCCGGGTTCAGCTCGCGCCGGATCGTGCCGAGGGTTTCGAGGAACTGCACCAGGCCCTCGAGCGCCAGGTACTCGGCCTGCACGGGGACGATCACGCGGTCGGCGGCGACCAGCGCGTTGACGCTGACCGGCCCGAGCGAGGGGGGGCAGTCGAGCATCGTGTAGGCGAAGCGCTCCCGCACCGGCCCGAGCCCTTCGCGCAGGCTGGTCTCGGAGCCCTCGAGCCGCGGCAACTCGACCGCTGCGCCGGCGAGGTCGGCGTTGGCAGGGACCAGCCAGAGGTTGTCGGGGCCGGCCGGCCGTGCCGCCTCGGCCACGGAGACCTCGCCGATCAGGCAGTCGTAGGAGGAAGGGTGCATGTCCCTCCCCCCGCCCAGGGCCACGGTCGCGTTGCACTGCGGGTCGAGGTCGGCGAGCAGGGTCTGGGCGCCGGAGGCGGCGGCGCAGGCGCTCAGGTTGACCGCCGTGGTCGTCTTCCCGACCCCGCCCTTCTGGTTCGCGACTGCGTAGACGAGACCCATCGCGGCGCAGACTAGTGGGGCTCAGCCCCGGGGGCGCTTCTTCGCCATGCCGGGACGGCGAGGAAGGCTGGACGGGGTGGGGCCGGACTTGCGGATGACGTGGATGTGACGGTGCTTGCTGCCGGCTCGGGAGCCGACGTCGAGGATCCGTTCGGGCTGCATCGCCAGCTGCTCCGAGGCGCGTTCGAGCTGCGCCTCCTCGTCGGCGTCCCGTTTGCCCTTCCAGGCCACCAGGACGCCGTCCTCGCGCAGCAGCGGCGCCGCCAGCTCGGCGAGGGTCGAGAGCCGGCCGACGGCGCGAGCGGTGACGACGTCGTAGGTCTCGCGGCGCTCCCCGCCCGCGATCTCCTCCGAGCGGGCGTGGAGGACGTTGGCGTTGGCGATTTCGGCGGCATCGATCGCGCGCGCGATGAAGTCGCACTTGCGGCCCACCGACTCGATTGCGTCCACCTCGGCCTGTGGCAGCGCAAGCGCCAGCACGAGGCCCGGAAACCCAGCTCCAGAGCCGATATCGGCGATCCGCCCGGCCTCCAGTAGCTCCTCCACCTCAAGCCCCGTGAGGCTGTCGGCGACGTGCACCCTCCAGGCGCGCTCGGGGTCCGCGACCGAGGTGACCGAGGCCCGCTCGACGGCGAGCAGGTCGAGGATCGTCCTGGCGGCTTCCCGAGCCTGCGGGTCCAGCGACCCGCCCGGGGCCCCGCTCACCCCGAGACGAGGGGCGCGACGATCACGCAGCGGCGCGGCTCGTCGCCTTCGCTGTAGGTCTCGATCCCGGCGCGGTCTTTGAGGTGCTCGTGGACGACCCGTCGCTCCTGGGCGCTCATCGGGTCCATCTGCACGGTGCAGTCGCCGTCGAGGGCCTGGTCGGCGGCGCGGTCGGCGCGCGAGGTGAGCACCTCGCGGCGGCGCTCCCGGTATCCGGCGGCGTCGAGCACGACTCGTTTGCGATCTTTCAGCCCACGGAAGGCGGCCTGGTAGCAGAGCAGCTGCAGAGCGTCGATCGTCTGCCCGCGTTTGCCGATCAGCAAGCCGTAGTCGTCCTCTCCCTGGACCACGACGTCGATCCGGTCGTCGTCCTCGCTGACCTCGACCTCACCGTCAAGGTCAAGCTCGTCGAGGACCCCCTCCACGAGCTCCCGAACCCGCTCAGCGGGCTCTGCAGGCCAGTCTCCGTTCTCGCTCATAGCCCCCAGACTATCCGGCTTGAGTCGCACTGGGGGTTGGGGGCTTGTGCCTGTGATCCCATGTTCGCTCAGCTTCGCTTCGCTCACGAATTCAGTGCCCCCTTCGGGGGCCCAGCACCTCTCAGCCGTGGCCGCTTCGCGAGGATCACAGGCACAAGCCCCAAACCCCCTCCGCAGCTCAGCAAGATGACTGACGCCGCGACCTCATCCGACAGCTGCTGGCGAATTGAGCGTGTTTTCAGCTCTGCTGGCGAGAAAGCTGGAACGTGGGCGCCGCGGGGATGGGCTCCGGGGGTGCCTCGCGAAGCGGCCACGGCTGAGAGGTTCTTGCCGCGAAGCGGCTCCTCATTCGTGAGCGGAGCGCAGCGGAGCTCACCTAGGCACCAGCGGAGCCCACCCCCGCGGCGCCCCACTTGCCGCTACCTGCGCCGCTTCTTCTTTTTGGGCGGTTTCGGAGGCGGCTTGGTAGCTGCAACCTCCTCGGGTGTCGGCGCAACCGGCGGCGGGATGATCCGCTGGATCGCGTACTGCTGGCCGATCGTCCAGACGTTGGTGGTGATCCAGTAGAGGACGAGGCCGGCGGGGAAGGTGATCACGAAGGGGACGAAGAGGAAGGGCAGCGCGAGCATCAGCATGCGCTGGCTTTTGTCGGCGGTGACGGCCATTACCAGGCCGGAGATCAGCTGGGTGCCGATGTAGAGGATCAGGAGGGCGATCAGTTCGCCCCCCGCCGCCTTCGCGGTCAGGTCGCTGATGAAGAGGAATGACGCTTCGCTGCCGCATTCCCCCGCCTCGCAGCCGATGTCCGCGGGCAACTCGTCGCGCAGGGCGTAGAAGAGGGTGATGAAGATCGGAAGCTGCGCCAGCAGCGGGATGCAGGAGGCAAAGGGGTTGACCTTGTTCTCCTGGTAGAAGCGCATCATCTCCTGCTGCATGCGCTGGCGGTCGTTTTTGTACTTCGCCTGGATCTCTTTGATCTGAGGCTGGAGGGCCTGCAGCGCCCGCATCCCTTTCAGCGATTTGTAGGTGAGCGGGATGAGGAGCGCCCGGGTGACGACCGTTAGCGCGATGATCGACATCCCCCAGCTGAGGCCGGCGTCGTGAAAGAAGACGAGTACCGAGTTGGCGACGTCGATCAGCGGCTGCAGGATGTTCGCGACGGGATTCACGTGCGCACCTCGCCGTGGTGCTCAGCCGGGTCGACCGGGCCGACCCGCAGCGTGAAGCGCTCCGGAACCGGGTCGAAGCCGCCGTGGCTGAACGGGTTGCAGCGCAGCAGGCGGTAGGTGGCGAGGAGGAGGCCGCGGCCGGCGCCGAAACGGCGAACCGCCTGCGTCGCGTAGGCAGAGCAGGTCGGCTCGTAGCGGCAGCGGCGCGGAAGGGCGGGGGAGATCAGGCGGCTGTAAGCGCCGATCGCGGCGAGGGCGAGGCGTTTCACGTGGAACGCTTCCCCGGCGCCGCGCTTCCGGCCAGTGCCTCTTCGATGCTTCCCCGCACCCCGTCGGTTCCCTCTCGCTCGATCAGGTCAGCGATCTCGGGGCGGGCGACGAGGACGAAGTCGTGGTGCTCGGGAAGGCGCTCCGACAGGCTCCAGAAGGCCTCTCGCATGGTCCGCTTGACGCGGTTGCGATCGACGGCGCCGCCGACCTTGCGACTTGCCGAGACACCCAGCCTCACGCTCTGGTCCTCCTCGCCCCGGCGTGGAAAGGTGTAGAGGACGAGGTGTCGGGTCGCATGGGAGGAGCCATCGCGGTAGACGCGGTCGAACTCACCGCTCCGCGAGAGGCGGCGTCGCTTCGGCTTCGGCATCTAAGGGGTGAGGCGCTTCCGACCTTTGCGCCGGCGCCGCTTCAAAATCGCCCGACCGCCGCGCGTCCGCATCCTTGCCCGAAACCCGTGGGTCTTGGCCCGCTTGCGCTTCTTCGGCTGATAAGTCCGCTTCATTGGCCGTCGCAGTATACGGACGAGCTGGTGGACGGGGCAGCGGCTCTCCCAATTCTTTCTTCGGGATTTGCGGCGGGGCTCGGTGGGCGTGCCGCGGGCGCCGCTATGGTCGCTCGCCGGTGCACGATGACCCCCGCGGACAGAGCCTCGAGACCACCTGGGACGACGTCCACGCGCGTCTGCGGCTAGCCGTTCCCGAGTCCACCTTCAAGCTCTGGCTGGAGCCGCTGCGAGCGGTCGGGACCCAGGATTCGACGCTTTACCTGACGGCACCGGACGGCATCCGGCCCTGGGTGGAGCGCCGCTACTCGGCGCTGATCCGCGAGGCGCTCCAGAACGGCGGGACGGGGTTGTGCGAGGTCAGCTTCACCGGGCTTCCCGCCGGGGCGGGCAACGACCCCGGGAGCTGTGCCGGCCCGGTAGACCTCAACCCGAACTACACCTTCGAGCGATTCGTGATCGGGGAGGGGAACCGGGTCGCCCACGCCGCCGCTCTGGCCGTGGCCGAGGCCCCCTCCGAGGCCTACAACCCGCTCTTCCTGCACGGCCCGCCGGGCCTCGGCAAGACCCACCTGCTGGTGGCGATCGCGCATTACCTGCGTGCCAACGCCCCCGGGCTGAGCGTCCGCTACACGACCGCCGAGTGCTTCACCAACGAGTTCGTCACCGCCCTGCGCTCGAGCGGATCCGAGGGTTTCAAGAGTCGCTACCGGGACCTCGACGTGCTGCTCGTCGACGACGTCCAGTTCCTGCAGGGAAAGCAGCACACCGAGGAGGAGTTCTTCCACACCTTCAATGCTCTCTACGAGGGGGGCAGCCAGCTGGTCCTCTCCGCCGACCGGTTGCCGAGCGAGCTCTCGACCCTGGCGACGCGGCTGCGCGATCGCTTCGAGTGGGGCCTGACCGTCCCGGTCGAGCCGCCCGACCTTCCGACCCGGCTCACCGTCCTCTCCCGCCTGGCCCGGGAGGCAGGCGTCGACAGCCCCGACCGCGACGCCCTCTCCGAGCTCGCCCACCGAATCGACGCCAACGTGCGGCGCCTACACGGGGCGCTGACCAGGGTGGTTGCCCATGCCTCGCTCACCGCCACGCCGCTCAGCCCCGAGCTGATCGCCGAGCTGATCCCACAGGGAGGCGGCAACGAGCCGACCACCGTCGAGGAGATCCAGCAACGGGTCGCGGCCTCCTTCGGCATCTCCCGCGCCGAGCTGGTCGGCTCCACCCGCGCGGCAACACCGCTGCGCGCCCGGCAGATGGCGATCCTCCTCACGCGCGAGATGACCGACCTCTCGCTGCCGCAGATCGGCCGCCTCTACGGCGGCCGTGACCACTCCACCGTCCTCAACTCACTCCGCCGTGCCGAGGCAACTCTCGCCGGGGATCCCGAGCTGGCCGACCGGGTCGCCGGCGTTCGCTCGGCAATCCACAGCCACCCGGGCGGATCGGCCTGACAGCCGACGGCGCTGTAAGAATCAATGCCTTCCACAGCGGTGTCCACAACCGGCAAACCCCATGACGAGGCCAAATGCCCCAGGGAACCGGGTTTTCCACAAGCACTAATCCAACTCGATAAGGCATCCAACACTTGAAGCTGTCCATCAACAGAGACGAGCTGGTCTCCAAGCTGTCGGTTGCCTCCAGGGCGGTATCGACGCGTACCGCGACCCAAGCGCTCTCGGGGATCCTCGTAACCGCGACCGATGGGGGCGTTGAGATTTGCGCGACCGACGGCGAGATGGGTCTGCGGACGTCGGTCGAGGCGCAGGTCGAGGCGCCGGGCTCTGTGCTCCTTCCCGGCCGTTTGCTGGCCGAGCTCGCTCGCTCGCTCGGCGACGCGAGCGTCGAGATCGAGTCGCGCGAGGCGGAGCGCGACGTCGAGATCCGCAGCGGTGGATCGAGCTTCCACCTGCGGGTCCTCCCCGCCGAGGACTTTCCGAACCTGCCCGGAGAGGGCGACGAGCCACTGAAGATCCCGGCGGACGCGCTCGCCGCCACGGTCGAGCTGGTTGCTCCCGCCGCCTCGCGCGACGACATGCGACCCGTCCTCACCGGCGTGCTCGTGACCGCCTCGGGCCAGGAGATGACGATGGTCGCCACCGACTCCTACCGGCTCGCGGTCAAGCGAACCGAGCTGGAGAAGGCGATTGGCGGCGAGCTGGAGGCCAACATCCCGGCCCGCGCCCTGCGCGAGCTGGGGCGCATCGTCGCCGCCGACGGAGTGGAGGAGGTGGCGGTCAGCCTGCTTCCCAACCAAGCCGTCTTCAGGGCAGGGGGCATTCTCCTCAATACGAGGCTGATCGACGGCCAATTCCCCAACTTTCGACAGCTCCTGCCGGAGTCCTACGAGCACGACGTCCGCTTGCCGCGACCGGAATTCCTCGAGGTGGCGCGGCGGGTCAGCCAGCTGGCGCAGCGCAACGCGCCGCTGCGCCTTTCCTTCTCGTCCGGCGAGCTGAAGGTGTCGGCCTCGACGCCCGACGTCGGCGACGCCGAAGAGACGATGCCGGCCGCCTTCGAGGGCGAGCCGCTGGAGATCGGCTTCAACCCGGAGTTCCTCCGTGACGGGATCGAAAGCGTCGCGGGGGACGAGGTGGTCCTGCGGTTGATCTCGCCGCTGCGCCCGGGGCTTCTGCAGCCGGTCGACAACGAAGACTTCCGCTACCTGGTGATGCCGATCCGCCTCAACGTGTAGGCGGGAGATGCTGGTCGCCGCCGTCGAAGCGAGGCCGCTGCGCAGCCTCAGCGACGTGCGGATCGAGCTCGGCGCCGGGATCTTCAGCCTGATCGGGCCCAACGGAGCAGGTAAGACCAACCTGCTCGAGTCGCTCTACTTCGCCCTCACCGGCCGCTCGTTTCGCACCTCTGACCGGCGCGACCTGATCCCCTTCGGCGGCCAGTTCGCCCGGGCCGAGGCGCTGGTTCGCGACGGCGACGGGATCGAGCATCGCTTCCTCGCCTCGGTCAGCCGGCCTGAGGGACGCCGCCACCTGCTCGACGGCAACAGCGCCGACGCCGCCACTCTGAGTCGCCACCGCCCTCCGATCGCGGTCTTCTCCCCCGACCGGTTGGTGCTGGTCAAGGGCCCCCCCGGCGAGCGCCGCGCTCACCTCGACGCCTATGTCGCCGCTCGCTGGCCGGCCCGGGCGCAGCTCCGACGGCGCTTCGGGCAGGCCCTTGCCCAGCGCAACGCCCTGCTGGCCCGCCTCGCCAGAGGGGAGGGCGGTGACCTGGAGGCCTGGGACGCCGCCCTGGCCGAGCCCGCCGCCGCCCTGGTCGCGGCTCGCGCAGCGGCGGTGGAGGAGCTGGCGCCGCCGTTCGCCGCCGCCGCCACCGAGCTCGGCCTGCACGGCGTCGGCGAGGTCGAGTACGCCCCGCGCGCCGAGGGCACCGCGGAGGAGATCCGCGCCGGCCTCGCCGAGCGCCGGGCGACCGACCTCCGCCTCGGCCGCACCTCATGGGGCCCGCACCTGGACGAGCTCAAGATCGCGACCCGGGGCAGGGCGCTGCGCCGCTACGGCTCGCAGGGCCAGCAACGCACCGCCCTGCTGGCGCTTCTCTTCGCCGAGCGCGAGGCCCTGCTCGCGTCGGGCCGCCCGCCGCCGCTGTTGCTCCTCGACGACGTGATGAGCGAGCTGGACCCGGAGCGCCGCGAGCGCCTGGTCGAGCGGATCGGGGGCGGCGGGCAGGCTCTGATCACCGCGGCTGCGGAGGAGTCGGTGCCGGCACGGGCCCTGGAGCAGCAGATGCGGATGCCCCCGCCCGCAGCGAGCCCGGCGATCGCGGCATGAGCCGCCGGCGGGCGCCTCGACCAGCCGCCGGCGCGCTGCGGGCGGCCCTCGGCCGGGCGGCCCCGAAGACGCGCCTGGCGGCCGCCCAGGCGGCATGGGCGGAGACGGTCGGGGAGCAGATAGCGGCGGTGGCGGCGCCGGTCTCCGAACGCGACGGGGCCCTGCTCGTCGAGTGCTCCGACCCTGTCTGGGCACAGGAGCTGGACCTGATGCAGGGGCAGCTGCTCGACCGTCTCCGGGAGCGGCTGGGCGAGCAGGCGCCGCAGAGTTTGCGCTTCCGTGCGAAAGACCACACAGAGTGACGACAATTATCCATGTTTTGCAGGGATTTTCTGGCTCCCCCCACACTTTTCGAGGGGGGCGAACTGGTATCCTTATGTCAACTCGTGTTTCTGCCCCGACCCGCTGCGGCTGAGCCGTCAGGCGGTCGGGGTTTTCTCTGAGATCCAGGAAGGATCAATTGCCCAAGACGAACAAGACTGCCGATAGCGCGAAGGGAGCCTCGGACTCCTACGGCGCCAAGGACATCACCGTCCTCGAGGGGCTGGAGGCGGTCCGCAAGCGGCCGGGCATGTACATCGGCTCGACCGGCCCGCGCGGCCTCCACCATCTCGTCTACGAGGTCGTAGACAACTCGGTCGACGAGGCGATCGCCGGCCACTGCACCGAAGTGCGCGTCGTCCTGCACCCCGACGACAGTTGCACCGTCTCCGACGACGGCCGCGGCATCCCGGTCGAAGAACTGAAGAAGGAGAAGCGGCCAGCCGCCGAGGTGGTCCTGACCACGCTGCATGCCGGGGGCAAGTTCGGGGACGGCGGCGGCTACAAAGTCTCCGGCGGCCTGCACGGCGTCGGCGTCTCCGTCGTCAACGCGCTCTCGGAGCGGCTGCAGCTGGAGATCAGCCGCGACGGCAAGGTCTGGCGCCAGGACTACGAGCGCGGCAAGCCGCAGAACCCGCTGGAGGCGACGACGGCGACGGAGGCCACCGGTACGACGCTGACCTTCCAGCCCGATCCGGAGATCTTCGAAGAGGTCGAGTTCGACTTCCAGACCCTGGCCGAGCGGCTGCGCGAGACCGCCTTCCTCACCCGTGACCTGAAGATCGAGCTGGTCGACGAGCGCGGTCAGACCAACAGCGTCGCCTTCCAGTATGCCGGGGGGATCGAGGACTTCGTCCGCCACCTCAACGAGAACAAGGACACGCTGCACCGCAAGACGATCTACTTCGAGGGTGAGGAGGAGGAGGGTCAGCTCGAGGTCGCGATGCAGTGGAACTCCTCCTACCAGGAGTCGATCTTCAGCTTCGCCAACAACATCAACACCCACGAGGGCGGCTCCCACCTGTCCGGCTTCCGCGCCGCGCTGACCCGCACCCTGAACGCCTACGCCCGCGGCAAGGGCCTGCTCAAGGAGAAAGACGGAAACCTGGCCGGCGAGGACGTGCGCGAGGGGTTGACCGCTGTCATCTCCGTCAAGCTGCACGACCCCCAGTTCGAGGGGCAGACCAAGACCAAACTGGGCAACCCGCCGATCCGCGGCCTGGTCGAGGAGACCGTCAATCGCAAGCTGGCCGAGTTCCTCGAGGAGAATCCCGGCGACGCCCGGCGGATCATCGTCAAGACGATCGACGCCTCGCGCGCTCGCGACGCCGCCCGCAAAGCCCGCGACCTGACCCGCCGCAAGTCGGCCCTGGAGAACTCGACCCTGCCGGGCAAGCTGGCCGACTGCACGGTCAAGGACCCGCGCGACGCCGAGATCTTCGTGGTCGAGGGCGACTCCGCCGGCGGCTCCGCCAAGCAGGCGCGCGACCGCTCGACCCAGGCGGTGCTGCCGCTGCGCGGCAAGATCATCAACGTCGAGAAGAACCGGATCGACAAAGTGCTGGCCAACAACGAGGTGCAGGCGCTGATCACGGCGATCGGCACGGGCGTCCACGACGAGTTCAACCTCGAGGACGCCCGGTACCACAAAATCGTGATGGCAACTGACGCCGACGTCGACGGTGCCCACATCCGCACCCTGGTCCTCACCTTCCTCTACCGGCAGATGCCGGAGCTGATCGACGCCGGTTACGTGTACATCGCCAAACCGCCCCTCTACCGGGTCAAGCAGGGCAACCAGGAGACCTACCTGGAGCGCGAGTCCGAACTGGAGGAGCTGCTGCTGCGCGACAAGCTCGAGCAGATCGAGGTCATCGACGTGGACGGCAACTCGACGAAGCTCTCGAAGAGCCGCTGGCAGGGCTACACCCGCCGCGCCAAAGAGTACGAGGGGTGGGGCTCCTCGCTGCAGGCGGAGTTCGGCCACGAGGCGGTCCGTTTCCTCGAGGAGTCGAGCCTGCTCGACGAGGAGGTGGCGACGCTCGCCGGGGCCGTGAAGGTGCTCGGCCGCACGGCCGCGGAGGGCGAGCCGTACGAAACCGAGATCGTCGAGGACTCCGACGCCGGGCTGTCGGTGAAGGCGATCGAACGGAAGAGCGGCCTGGCGCGTACCCACCGCCTGCCGCGCGAGCTCTTCGAGCACCACGACTACCGCAAGTTCGCCGAGGTCCACGCGGCTCTGCTGAAGCAGGTCGGGCGACCGCCCTTCGAAGTTCGCTTCGGCGAGCGCAGCGGCGAGGCGCTTTCCTTCCAGGCGCTGCGCAGCGCCGTCATCGACCTGGCTCGCCACGGTGTCCAGCTGACCCGCTTCAAGGGTCTCGGCGAGATGAACGCCGACCAGCTGCGCGAGACGACGATGGACCCGGCCACCCGCACCCTGGCCCGCGTCACCCTCGACGACGCCACCGCCGCCGACCAGATCTTCAGCATGCTGATGGGCGATCAGGTGAGTCCGAGGCGCGAGTTCATCGAGCGGCACGCGAAAGAGGTCAAGTTCCTCGATGTCTGAGGTGAGCAGCTGATGGCGCTGGAGGCCCTGACGGGGCGGATCGAAGAGCGCGAGCTCGAGAAGGAGATGCGCTCGTCCTACCTCGACTACGCGATGAGCGTGATCGTCGGACGGGCGCTGCCGGACGTCCGCGACGGGCTCAAGCCGGTGCACCGCCGGGTGCTCTACGCGATGCACGACATCGGCCTGCAGCCGACGCGCCCCTACCGCAAGTGCGCCTTCATCGTCGGCGAGGTGATGGGTAAGTACCACCCGCACGGCGACTCGGCGATCTACGACACCTTGGTGCGGATGGCCCAGGAGTTCTCGCTGCGCTACACGCTGGTCGACGGCCAGGGCAACTTCGGCTCGATCGACGACGACCCGGCGGCCGCGATGCGTTACACCGAGGCGCGTCTGGGCCGGTTGGCGACCGAGCTGCTGCGCGACATCGACGCCGACACCGTCGACTTCGGGCCCAACTACGACGAATCGACCCAGGAGCCGCTGATCCTGCCGGCCCGCTTCCCGAACCTGCTCGTCAACGGGGCATCCGGGATCGCGGTTGGGATGGCGACCAACATCCCGCCCCACAACCTGCGCGAGGTCGCGGGTGCGGTGAACGCCTACATCGACGATCCCACCATCGACCTCGCTGGCCTGATGGAGCACGTGAAGGGACCCGATTTCCCCGGCGGCGGGATCATGAGCCTGGAGGGGATCCGCGATGCCTACGCTTCCGGCCGCGGCACGATCAAGGTCCGCGCCCGCGCCCACGTCGAGCCGCTGAAGGGCGGCAAGGACGCGATCGTCGTCACCGAGCTCCCTTTCATGGTCAAGAAGGGCGGCGACAACGGTCTGGTCACGAAGATCGCCGACCTGGTCCGGGAAAAGAAGCTGGAGGGGATCTCCGACCTCCGCGACGAGTCCGACCGCTCCGGGATGCGGCTGGTGATCGAGCTGAAGCGCGGCGGCCATCCGGCCAAGGTCGTGCTCAACAACCTCTACAAGAAAACCCAGATGCAGACCAGCTTCGGCACCAACATGGTGGCGCTGGTCGACGGGGTGCCGCGCACGCTCAGCCTGCTCGAGATGGTCCACTACTACGTCCAGCACCAGCGCGAGGTGGTTACCCGCCGCACCCAGTACGAACTGCGCCGCGCCGAGGCTCGTGCCCATATCCTCGAGGGACTGCTGATCGCGCTCGACAACCTCGACGCGGTGATCAAGTTGATCCGCGGTTCGGCCGACCCCGACACCGCCCGCGACGGGTTGATCGAGAAGTTCGAGCTCTCGCGCGAGCAGGCGCAGGCGATCCTCGACATGCGCCTCCAGCGCCTCACCGCGCTGGAGGCCGACAAGGTCCGCGCCGAGCACGCCGACCTGATGGAGCGGATCGGCGAGCTGCGGACGATCCTCGGCGACGAGGAGAGGGTTTTCGGACTGGTCAAGGAGGAGCTGGCGGAGATCGTCGAGTCCTACGGCGACGAGCGCCGCACCGAAATCGGCCACTTCGAGGGCGACGTCGGGATCGAGGACATGATCGCCGACCAGCAGATGGTGATCTCGCTGACCGCCTCCGGCTACGTCAAGCGGCTGCCGCTCGCCACCTACCGCCAGCAGCATCGCGGCGGCGTCGGGGTGATGGGGATGAACCTGAAGGAAGACGACTACATCGCCCACCTCCACATCTGCTCGTCCCACGACTACCTGCTCTTCTTCACCAACCGCGGCAAGGTCTACCGGCTCAAGGTCTACGAGCTGCCGGAGGGCTCGCGGACCGCGAAAGGCAGCGCCCTGGTCAACCTGCTGCCGCTGCGCGAAGGCGAGAAGGTGATGGCGGTGATTCCGACCCGCGACTTCAAAGAGAACAAGTACCTCGCCTTCGCGACCGCCAAAGGGCTGATCAAGAAGACCGAGTTCCTCTCCTACAACACGCCGATCCGCGCCGATGGGATCATCGCGATCAAGGTCCGCGACGGCGACGAGCTGGTCCAGGTGCGCCTCACCTCGGGCGAGGACGACATCCTGATGGTTTCCCACTCCGGCCACGCTTCGCGCTTCTCCGAGGACGCGGTGCGGTCGATGGGCCGCGACACCAGCGGGGTCAAAGGGATGAACGTCTCCGGCAAGAACAACCGGGTGCTGACGATGGACATAGCCCGCGACGACGCCGAGCTGTTCGTGGTCACCGAGAACGGCTACGGCAAGCGCACCTCGATCTCCGAGTACCCGGTCAAGGGTCGCGGCACCAAAGGCGTGCTGACCGCGAAACTGACCGAGAAGAAGGGCGGCCTCGCCGGCGCCCTGATCGTTCGCGAGCACCAGGACCTCCTCTTCATCTCCCAGAACGGCATGGTCCAGCGGACCGGCGCCAGCGGCATCTCCCTGATGGGCCGCCCGACTCAGGGGGTCAAGGTGATGAACATCAAGGACGACGACGTCGTCAGCGCCGTCGCGCTGGTGGTCGAGTCGGATGAGACACCGGCAGAGCTGCCGCAGGACGAGTTGCCGGCAGACGGTGGAGACGGCGCGAGTGCCTGAGGGGCGGGCGGGTAGCCGCCGCTACGCCTAAGCACCTCCCTTCGGTCGGCGCTGATCTCGATGGCGCCTCCGGCGCCAAAGAATCACTCCGCGGTGCCGGTGGGAGGCTAGGCAGCGGCTACCCGCCCGCCCCTCACCATCCGTAGCGGCGGCACACCGTCAGCCGAAAGCTTCAGCTAAGCCGAGCCGACCAGGCACCCCGAAGCTTCGGGACCCTCGTCGACGGTGCCGGCTTGTTCCCGAGCTGCTTTGGCCCGGATGCCTGTGCGCTGTCGGGGAGGTGGGGGTGGGTCTCGCTGGAGCGTCGCGAAGCGGCCACGGCTGAGAGGTCCTGGGCCCCCGAAGGGGGCTCCAGATTCGTGAGCGAGCGCAGCGAGCGAACATCGGCTCCAGCGAGACCCACCCCCACCTCCTAGAGGAACGCTCAGGCAGCCGCGGGTAAGTACTGCTGCCAAGCAGGCGGAATCGACGGTGCCGCCACCTGGATGAAGACGGTCGGCTCCGGTGGCTTGGGCCGCTTGCGGGGGTGCATCTGGATCTCGCGGGGGAGGCGGTTGCCCTTGCGGCGGTTGCACGCGGCGCAGGCGGCGACGATGTTCTCCCAGACGGATTCGCCGCCGCGGGAGCGGGGGATCACGTGGTCGACGGTGAGGCCCGATTTGGTCGAGCCGCAGTACTGGCAGGTCCAGGAGTCGCGGGCGAGTACGGCCCGTCTCGTGATCCGCCGCCGGTGCGCCTCCCGCGGCACTCGCACGTAGTTGACCAGTCGGATCACGTCAGGACGCTCCAACGTCATCCGCTCCGAGTGGATCGCCCCCTCTCGCCGCTCCAGCAACTCGGCCTTTTCCTTCAGCAAGAGGACGGCAGCTCGCCTCAACGTACAGACGTTGATCGGCTCGTAAGTCGCGTTCAAGACCAGCACACGT
>DATMEP010000132.1:0-29122 GCA_035556755.1 Solirubrobacterales bacterium | reverse complement strand
GGAAGGCATCTACTGGGCGGTGACGACGATGACGACGCTCAACTCGACCATCGTCCCGAGCACCACCGGCAGCGAGATCCTCTCCGCCTTCATCCTGCTCGTCGGCATCGCCTTCGTCGCCCTGCTCACCGGCGCCTTCGCCCAGCGCTTCCTCGGTCCGGAACTACAGGAGGTCGAGGAGGAGCTGGAGGCAGAGGCGCTCTCGGCCGAGGCGCTGGCCCTGCGCGAGCTGCACAGCGTCCGCGAGCAGCTCGAGGCGCTGGAGATCGCGGTCGAGCGCCTGGTCGACAAGCGCGCCCCGCGCTAGTCCTCTTCGGCGCCTTCCTCGGCGATCTTCTTCTCCAGCTCCGCCATCACGTCGGGGTCGCGCAGGGTGGTCACGTCACCCAGCGCCCGGCCCTCGGCGATGTCACGCAGGAGGCGGCGCATGATCTTCCCCGAGCGCGTCTTCGGCAGGTCCTCGGCCCAGATCACCCGTTTCGGGCGGGCGAATTTGCCGATCCGCTCGCCGACCGTGGCGCGGACGTCGTCGATCAGCGCGTCGCTCGGCTCGGTGTTGCCGTTGAGGGTGACGAAGGCGCAGATCGCCTGGCCGGTGTCCTCGTCGGACTGGCCGATCACCGCCGCCTCGGCGACCTTCTCGTGGGCGACGATCGCCGACTCGACCTCGGCGGTCGAGAGGCGGTGGCCGGAGACGTTGACGACGTCGTCAATCCGGCCGATCACCCAGAAGTAGCCGTCGGCGTCGCGGCGGGCGGCGTCGCCGACCAGGTAGGTCTGCTTGCCGAAGCGCGAGAAGTAGGTCTCGATGAAGCGGTCCTCCTCCTTGTAGAGGGTGCGCAGCATCGAGGGCCAGGGACGGGTCAGCACCAGCAGGCCCTGGCCGGTCTCGACCGGCTCGCCGTCGCTCTCGGCGACGACGTCGGCAGCGACGCCGGGGAACGGCAGCGTCGCCGAGCCCGGCTTGGTCGCGACGATCCCCGGCAGCGGCGTGATCATGATCGCGCCGGTCTCCGTCTGCCACCAGGTGTCGACGATCGGGCAGCGATCCCCGCCGATCACCTTGTGGTACCAGAGCCAGGCCTTGGGGTTGATCGGCTCGCCGACCGAGCCGAGCAGCCGCAGTGTGGAGAGGTCGTGTTCGGCGGGGATCTCGGCGCCCCACTTCATGAAGGTGCGGATCGCGGTCGGCGCCGTGTAGAGGATCGTCGCGCCGTAGCGAGCGGCGATCTCCCACCAGACGCCCTTGTGCGGGTAGTCGGGCGCTCCCTCCCACATCACGCTGGTGACCCCGTTGCAGAGCGGGCCGTAGACGATGTAGGAGTGGCCGGTGACCCAGCCGACGTCGGCCGCGCACCAGTAGACGTCGGAATCGGGCTTGACGTCGAAGACGTAGCGGTGGGTCGCGGCGACGCCGGTCAGGTAGCCGCCGGTGGTGTGGAGGATGCCCTTCGGCTTCGCGGTCGAGCCGGAGGTGTAGAGGATGAAGAGCGGGTGCTCGGCGTCGAGCGGCTCGGGCGGGCACTCGGGGGCGGCGGCGTCCAGCAGCTCGTCGTAGAAGCGGTCGCGCCCCTCCCGCATCGGGCAATCGACGCCGGTGTGGCGGACGACGACGATCGTCTCCAGCGTCCCTAGGCCGTCCATCTGCGCGTCGACCTGCGCCTTGATCGGCGCGGTCTTTCCCTTGCGGCGGGCGCCGTCGACGGTGACCAGCGCCTTCGCCTCGGAAAACTCCATCCGCTCGCGCACCGACTCGGCCGAGAAGCCGCCGAAGACGACGTTGTGGATGGCGCCGATGCGGGCGCAGGCGAGCATCGCGACGACGACCTCGGGGATCATCGGCAGGTAGATGCCGACCACGTCGCCCTTTTCGATCCCGCGGTCACGCAGGGCGTTGGCGAAGCGCTGGGTGTCGGCGAGCAGTTCGGCGTAGGTGACGTCGCGCTCCTCCCCCTCCTCGCCGCGCCAGTGGTAGGCGACGCGGTCGCCACGGCCGGCCTCGACGTGGCGGTCGAGGCAGTTGGCCGAGGCGTTCAGCTTGCCGTCGGCGAACCACTTGTAGAAGGGCGGGTTGGACTCGTCGAGGCCCTGGCTCGGCTCCTGCTGCCAGTCCAGCAGCTCCCGGGCCTGTCGCAGCCACCAGGCCTCCGGGTCGGCCGCGGCCTCCTCGTAGACGGCCGGGTCCTTCAGCAGCGCCTGTTCGCGAAAGGCCGGCGGCGGCTCGAAACGCTCCACCGTGAGCAGTTCCTCCAACTCCCGCTCCAGCATCGTCTCCTCCTCAACCCCCATGCCGCTCCTTCCTAGGCCGCTACTCTCGTCTGAACCGTAGCCGCTTTACTCGAATGCTCTTCCGCCAGATCATCCACGAGGACCTTGGTTGCGCGTCGTACCTCGTCGGCGACCCGGGCGCGAGCGTCGCCGCGGTGGTCGACCCGCAGTGGGACATCGATCCCTACCTCAACCTGAGCCGGCTGCACGGAGTGCGGATCGAGCACGTGCTCGAGACTCACAACCACGCCGACCACGTCTCCGGCCACGGACGGCTGGCGCGGGCGACCGGGGCGACGATCCACGTCTGCGAGCTGGCCGAAGCGGAGTACGAGCACGAACCGTTCGCCGACAGCTGGAGGCTGGAGCTGGGCGACGCGGTGACGATCGAAGCCATCCACACCCCCGGCCACCGGCCAGAGCACACCTCTTTCCTGTTGTGCGACCCCGGCCGCGACGGCGACCCGGTCGCGGTCCTGAGCGGCGACTCGCTCTTCGTCGGCGACGTCGCCCGCCCCGACCTGGCGATCGAGCCGCGCGAGGGCGCCGCCGACATATTCCGCTCCCTGCACAGGCGGCTGCTGACCCTGCCCGACGAGGTCGAGGTCTGGCCGGGGCACCTCGGCGGGTCGGTCTGCGGCAGCTCCGGGATCGACCTGCGCACCTCCTCGACGATCGGCTTCGAGCGCCGCCACAACCGGGCGCTGGCCTTCGCCGAGGAGGCCGAGTTCGTCGAGGACGCAGTCTCGACGCCGGGTGAACGGCCGCCCAACGTCGAGCACATCGTCGCCCTCAACCGAGGAGCGCTGATCGAGGCGATAGGCGCGCCGGCGCGGCTGACGCCGCGCGGCTTCGAGGCTGCGATTGGCGACGGGGCGTTCGCCGTCGACTCGCGCACCAACGAGCAGTTCGACGAGGCCCACATACCCGGGGCGGTCAGCGCCTCCGCCTACGACACCGGCTTCGCGACCAAGGTGGCCCAGGTCGTCTCACCGGATTCCGAGCTGGTCGTCGTCGCCGCCTCCGACGGCAACGAGCTGGCCGCCGCCGAGCTGCTGGCGGCGGTGGGGCTGCGGGTACGCGGCTTCCTCGGCGGCGGGATGAGCGCCTGGCGCGCCGAGGAACGACCGGTCGCGCGGATCGAGGCGATCGGTCCCGAGCAGTTGGCCGAGCGCCTCGACGGCGGCGAGCCGCCGCTCGTCCTCGACGTGCGCCGCCCCACCGAGTTCGAGACCGGGCACGTCCCCGGCTCGCTGCACATCCCCTACGGGGAGCTGCCGGGTCGGCTCGACGAGCTGCCCCGCGACCGGCCGATCGCGACGATCTGCAAGGCGGGTGCGCGCAGTGGCCTCGCCGCCTCGATCCTGCAACGCGAGGGCTTCGGTCCCGTGATCCACGTCGCCAGAGGCGGCGTCGGCGGCTGGGGGGACGAAGGCCGCCGGGTCAGTATCCCGGCGGGTGCCGCGCGATGAAGCCTTCGGTCGAGCTGACCGGCGAGGTGTGCCAGCGCGGGCCGGCGCCGCCGGAGGTGTCGAAGGCGAGGCCGGCGATGATCATCCAGGCGTGCCCGGCGTTGCCGTAGACGGTGATCCACTGGCCCGGGCCCGGTTCGCCCCAGGTGCTGAGCCCGGTCGAGTCGAGCGGGCTGGAGAGGAAGCCGCCGCCGTTGAGGGCGAAGCTGACTGCACCCGAGCAGTCGTAGCCGGGTGAGCTGAACGACCCGTGGCCGCCGCCCCAGATGTAGGGGGTGGTTGCGATCGAGTTGGCGGCTTCGATCGCCGCCTGGACCGCGGGCGGCGCGGCGCTCGGCACGCTGGCCTGACTTTCGGAGATGTACTCGGCCTGCTGGCCGGGGGTGAGTGGGGCGGGCGCGGTCGTCGGCACCGAGGCGCCTGCGCTCGCCATCTGTTCGGAGATCGAGGCGAGGTTGTCGCTGAGCGCCGCCTCGCGCGACTGCAGCAAGTCGAGCGCCTGCTGGCGCTCCGCCTGCGCCGCCTTCAGCTCGGCGAAGCGCGCCTCGGCCTCCTGCCGCGTGGCGGCGACCTCGCGCTCCTTGACGGCGATCGTGTCGCGCGCGCCCTTGATCTGGCGCCGCACCTCGGCCATCCGTTTCACCGCCGCCTTCGCTTCGTCCCGCAGCCCCTTGACCCGGCCGGCGACAGCGTCGTCGTAGTCCTGAATCCGGCTCAGGTACTCGGCGCGGGCGTTGACGGCCGACCAGCTCTCCGACTCGAGCACGACGCTCAGCGTGTCGGGGCTGCCGCTCAGGTAGATCGCGACGAGCCGCTCGCGCAGAACCTCCAGCGCCCGCTGCAGACGGGCGCGGACCTCGGCGAGGTGGCGCTTCTCGTCGGCCAGCTTCGCGCTCGCCTGCTCCAGTTCAGCCTGCTTGGCGGCGAGTTCGGCCTCGATCGCGGCCTGGCGCTGGCGCAGGACCGACACTTCGCCGAGCATCGAGTCGATCGCCCGGTTCTGCTCGGCGATCGTCGCGCTCAGCGAGCTCTGGCTGTCCCGCACCTGGTCGAGCTTGCCCTGGGTCTCGTCGAGTTTCTCGCGCAGCGTCTCGGCCGAGGCGACAGCGGCCAGGCAGAGAACAGCAAGCAACATCGTGGCGGCAAGCAGCAGCCGACCGGCAGGGGCGCGCATCGCGCCCACGCTAACGAAATGCCGGATCGATTGTTAGGAGTTGCTAATAACCTGCAACTCCTGTTGCAAGCTCAGGCGAGCAGCTTGGCCTTTGCCTTCTCGAACTCGTCGCTGGACAGCGCGCCCTTTTCCTTCAGCTCGTTGAGCTTGTGCAGTTCGTCGGCTGGCGACACGTGTGCCTGCTCGCGCACGTAGGAGTCGAAGTGCTGTTTCGCCTCCGCCTGGGCTTTGATCGTGCGGTCGCGCATGCCGCTGCCGCGGGCGACAAGGTAGATCAGCGCGGTCAGGAAGGGGATGAACACGAGGAAGAACACCCAGGCCGCCTTTGCCCAGCCAGATAGCTCGTGATCGCGGAAGAGGTCGGTGATGATCGTGAACAGGATCCAGATCCAGATCACGAGGAAGAAGACCTCGAAGCAGATCAGGAGCAGTTCACCAAAGCTGATATCGGCGAAGAAGAACAAGGCGGTGCCTTTCTAAGGGGTGGACGGGCGGGTCGATCGTATTCGCGACCAGGTCGCGCGGCAACCCTCCTCAGAGGCGCTGGGCGAAGAGGACCGCCGAGACCGCGGTGGCGAGGTTGAGGCTGGAGACACCCGGTCGCATCGGGATGCCGAGGCGTGCGTCGGCGCGCTTCAGCATCGCCTCGCTGAGGCCGTCGCGCTCGGTGCCGAAGGCGAAGACGGCACGGGGTGGCAGCTCCGCCGGGTGCAGGTCGTCGCCGTCGGGGTCGATCGCGACCAGCGGCCGGTCGCTCGAGGGGAGCTGCTCGATGTTCGTCACCGGCAAGGCGAAATGGAGCCCGGCGCCCGCCCGCAGCGCGTCGGGGTACCAGGGGTCGTTGAACCCGGTGGCGAACAGGCCGGCGGCATCGGCCGCCGCAGCCACCCTCACGCAGGCACCGAGGTTGCCGATGTTGCGCGGATCCTCGAGCAGCACCAGGGGCGCCGGTCGCCGGTCGGCCAGGACGGCGTCGGCGTCGACCTGCGGCCGGCGGGCGATCGCGACGACGCCGGTGCGGGGCACGAGCGGCACCAGCTCGTCCAGAACCTCGGGCGGGACCGGAGAGGTCCGCTCGACCAGCTCCCCGGCAAGGTCCGGCGCCAGCGACTCGACCAGCCGCTGCAGCTCCTCCGGCGCGGCGCTGACGGCCTCCAGCACCTCGGCACCGAAGCGCAGCGCGTGCTTGAGGGCGTGGAAGCCCTCGACGACGGCCAGGCTGCGGTCGCGCCGGGCCGTCCGGTAGCGCCGGATCAGGTCATCGTCCACCGCGGCATCATGACTCGATTCAGCGCGGGGTCACCACTCGCGTCACCGAGTTGAGCGAGACGCGGGGACCGTAGAGGCGGTCGCGCACCTCGGCCTCCTTCTCCCTCCCCGTGACGACCAGGAGCGTTCCACACACTTCACAGCGCCGGGGGCCCGAAAGGCGGTCGGCGCCGATGACGAAGATTCGTCTGCATTTCGGACACTCGGATGGCTGGCTCATCGTCTCTCCTCCGGTAGCGATGCCTCGCGTCCCCCCGATCTAGATTTCCCTCGCGAAGGCGAGTCGAAACCCGCTTCGGCACTCGGATAGCCTGAAAGAAGTGCCGAGCTTTCTCCACACCTGCTACCGGATCGGCGACATCGACCGATCGGTCGCCTTCTACGAGAAACTCGGCTTCGAGGAGCGGCGGCGGATGCCGATCGGCGACGAGGCGATCAACGTCTTCATGGGACTGCCGGGCGAGGACCCCCGGCTGGAGCTGACCTACAACCACGGGGTCGACTCCTACGAGCTCGGCACCGGCTACAACCACATCGCCCTGCTTGTCGACGACCTCGACGGTGCCCTCGAGCAGCTCGCCTCGGTTGGGATCGAGCCTGAAAAGCCGCCCTACCGACCCGGCGGTCGCACCGAGGGCCACCGGATCTGCTTCGTCCGCGACCCGGACGGCTACCGGATCGAGCTCATCGGTACCTGACAAGCACCGAGATGTTTGGAGCCTCGGTGCGGACGGGAACTTCCTGCATATGCGGAATTCGGGGGCGACCGCGCTCTTGGCAGTCACTGCGTTCGTCGCTGTGCTGCTGGTCGCACCATCAGCCCGCCCCGCCGCCGGAGATGGCGCCGACCTCACGGTGAGCAAGAGCGATAGCCCCGACCCGGTCATGGTCGACTCGGTCCTCACCTACGCGATCGGCGTGATGAACCTGGGTCCAGAGGACGCGACCGAGGTGACGGTGAGCGACCGCCTGCCGAGTCACAGTCGCTTCGTCTCGGCGATCGCGACCAACGGCAGCTGCGAGCACGACGACGTACAGGTCATCTGTGAGGTCGGAGGCCTGAGCGGCGATCCAACCAAGGGCCACACCGTCACCGTGATCGTCCAGGTGCGGCCGACCGAGGAGGGAACCGTCGAGAGCACCGTCTCCGTCGACAGCGCGGAGAGCGATCCCGTCAAGCTCAACGACACCGCGAGCGCAGCGACGGAGGCGATCCCGATGATCCCGTGGGGCTGCCATGGGGTCCCGGCGACGCTGACCGGGACCCGGGGCTCCGAGCGGCTGGTCGGCACGGCCGAGCCCGATGTGATCGCGGCACGCGGTGGCAGCGACCTGATCAACGGCCTCGGCGGCAGCGACCTGGTCTGTGCCGGTCGCGGCAACGACCGCATCGGGGCCGGTTCCGGCTCCGACCGTGTGTTCGGCAACCACGGCAACGACGAGGTGCAGGGTCGCCGCGGCGACGATTTCCTCGTCGGCAACGCGAGCGGCGACGTGCTTGCCGGAGGCCGGGGAGACGACCGCGTCCGGGGCCGCCGCGGCTTCGACGACTGCACCGGCGGCCCCGGGTTCGACCACGTGCGCAGCTGCGAGCGCTGAGTCGCGAGCGGCAGCGGTTGACGCGCAGCCGCACCGGGGCGATCCTAGGACGATCCGGTCCATCGCACAAAGGAGATCTCATGGTCTGCGCGCTCACCGTCCGCAAGCTGAAACCGGGAACGTTCGAGCAGTTCCGCGAGGCGTTCATGTCGGGCATGTCGGAGGACCCACCCGAGGGGTTCGTTCGCTTCGACATGCTCCGCAACGTCGACGATCCCGACGAGGTGGTCTCGTTCGGCTTCTTCGAAGGCACCTCCGAGCAGATGCGGGAGAGCGCCGCGCGCGAGGGCTACGACGAGCACCTGGAAAGAATCTCGCCGTTCGTGGAGTCGGTCGGCGCCGACGGCCTCTACGAGATCGTCGAGGAGCGCACCGTGTAAACAGCTCGCCGTGACGGCGTGCGGCGACGATCGTTAGGCTCCCCACCGCTCTAGCTTCGTAGATGGGAAAGGGGAGGCTTTGAAACTGGTGATCGGGATCGTGCGCCCCGAGAAAGCAAACGACGTGCTCGAAGCGCTCTACCGCGCCGAGGTGCGGGGGGTGACGCTGATGCGCGTCGAGGGCCACGGGGGTGAGCTCGAGCGGGTCGAGACCTACCGCGGCACGACCGTGAAGATGGGGCTCTCCGACAAGGTCCGCTTCGAGGTCGCGGTCTCCGACGCCTTCGTCCAGCCGACCGTCGACGCGCTCTGCGAAGGAGCGCGCACCGGCCAGGTCGGCGACGGCAAGATCTTCGTCGTGCCGCTGGAGCAGGCGGTCCGCATCCGCACCGGCGAGTCCGACGAAGCTGCCGTCACCCCGGTGGTGAAGAAATGAGCGCCCTCGGTTCCGTCCTCACCCTCGCCCAGGTCGACACCGGCGACACCGCCTGGATGCTGACCTCCACCGCGCTCGTCCTGCTGATGACGATCGGGCTTGGCGTCTTCTACGCCGGCCTGGTTCGCGCCAAGAACACCCTCAACACCTTCATGATGTGCATCTCCGCGATGGCGATCGCCGGGGTTACCTGGGCGCTGATCGGTTACTCGCTCGCCTTCGACGGCGAAGGAGCAATCATCGGCGGCCTCGGGCACGTGGCCCTCAACGGCGTCGGCTTCGAGCCGCGCGGCGAAGGGACGATCCCCCACCTCGTCTTCATGGCCTTCCAGGGCACCTTCTGCATCATCACCGTGGCGCTGGTGTCCGGCGCCGTGGTCGAGCGCATGCGCTTTGGCGCCTGGATGGTCTTCGCCGCGCTGTGGTCGGTGCTGGTCTACGCCGTGCTCGCCCACTGGGCCTTCGGCGGCGGCTGGCTGATGGCCGAGGGAGCGCTCGACTTCGCCGGCGGGATCCCGGTCGAGATGGGCTCCGGCTTCGCGGCGCTGGCTGCGGCGCTGGTGGTCGGGGCACGAAAGGACTACGGGCGCCAGGCGCTCCTCCCCCACAACGCCGTCTACGTGCTGATCGGCGCCGGCCTGCTCTGGTTCGGCTGGTTCGGCTTCAACGGTGGCAGCGGCCTCTCGACCGGCAACAACAGCGTGCTCGCCTTCGTCAACACGCTGCTGACGCCGGCCTGCGCGCTGCTCACCTGGTTCGTCCTCGACCTGATCCGGGGCAGGAAGGTGACCGCAATCGGCGCCGCCACCGCGATCATCGTCGGCTGCGTCCTGATCACCCCCGCCGGCGGCTTCATCAGCCCCGGCTGGGCGATGGTGCTCGGCTTCCTCGGCGCTCTGCCCTGCTACTTCGCGATTCAGTGGCGGCCGCGGACCCGGGTCGACGAGACGCTCGACGTGCTCGCCGCCCACGGCATCGCCGGGTTCACCGGCATCCTCTTCCTCGGCTTGGTCGCCCAGGTCGGCTGGAACGGCGTCGCCGACGGCCTCTTCTATGGCGACGCCGGCCAGTTCTGGTCACAGGCGCTGGCCGCCGCGGTAACGCCCGCCTACGCCTTCATCGCCACCTTCATCCTGCTCAAGGTCGTGGGCGCGGTGATGCCGTTGCGAGCCAGCGAGCACGACGAGGCTGTCGGCATGGACGTCGTCTACCACGGCGAGGAGGCCTACGCCAGCGGCGAGGGCGCGATCCTGGTCGCGCCCGACGCCGACGGCGAGGTCCTGGTCGCCGACCCGCGCTAGGCCGAAGCACCTGGCCCCGGGTCCTGTCGCCACCCGCGGGAGAGGCGTTTAGGCTCAAGCCGTGACCGAGTACGTCCAGGTGCTGACGACCGCTGGTTCCGAGGAGGAGGCCGAGCGGATCTCCGCAGCGCTGGTCGAGCGCCGGCTCGCAGCCTGCGTCCAGGTCGCCGGACCGATCGTCAGCCGCTACCGCTGGCAGGGCGCGGTCGAGGAGGCGCGGGAGTGGCAGTGCCTGGCGAAGACCGAGATGGCGCGCTACCCCGAGGTCGAGGCGGCGATCCGGGAGCTCCACTCCTACGAGGAGCCGGAGATCGTCGCCACCCCGATCGTCGCCGGCAGCAAGGGCTACCTCGACTGGATCGGCGAGAGCCTGCGCGACTGAGGCTTCCGGTGCACCTAGCGCCGCACGACCTCGAACTGGGCCATCAGGCCGTGGTCCTCGTGGTCGAGCATGTGGCAGTGGATCGGGAACTTGCCGGTGTAGTCGGAGAAGTGGCCGGCGACGAGGATTCGCTCGCCGGGATGGACGAAGAAGGTCTCCTTGAGGCAGTCTTCCCATGGCGGCGGCGGCTTGCCGTCGCGCGCCAGCAGGTACCAGTCGCTGTGGTGCATGTGCATCAGGTGGGCGACGCGGGTGCGGTTGACGATCTCCCAGGTCTCGGTCGTGTCCAGGACGGGAAAGGCGTCGGCGCGGGCCGGGTTGAACGTCCTCTCGTTGATCAGCCAGGTGGGCTTGAAGAGGCCGCCGATTGAGATCGTCCAGGTGCGGTCGGGCTTGTGGGAGGCCCGCTTCGCCCAGCCGGGGAGCGGCCGCAGCGTGCGCGGCACCCGGGTCCTGTCCGGCAAGCGCCCGGGGCGGACCCGGAACTGCATCAGGGCGCCGGCGTAGGGCTTCGAGCCCGCTCCGCCACGCCCGTCGCGACGGGGGCCGCTGCGCAGCTCGACCGCGTCGCCGCCCATGCCGGCGAAGTCGACGATCGCCTCGGCCCTCTCCCCCGGCCCCAGCAGGATCTCGCGGCGGCGCACCGGCTTCGGCATCAGGCCGCTGTCGGTCGCGATCTGGACCAGCGGCACCCGGTTGGAGAGGAAGACGTTGTAGGGGCGGAAGTGGGAGACGTTGAGGATGCGGAGCCGGTAGCGCTGGGCGGTGACCGCGTGGTGGGGCAGGTAGGCGCCGTTGACGAGGACGCGGTTGCCGGCGACGCCGTCGTTGGGCGGGCGCAGGCCGGCGAAGGGGTCGGCCAGCTGGTTGTCGCGATCGAAGGAGCGGTCGGCGATCATCAGCGGGATGTCGCGATCGCCTGCCGGCAGCGGCAGCGACCGGTCGAACTCGTCGTCGACGATCCACATCCCGGCCAGCCCGCGCCAGACGTTGAGCCGGGTGCGGTCGAGGCGGTGGTCGTGGTACCACTGGAACGCCGCTCGTTCGGGCCGGCCGCCCTCGACCAGGTCGTAGACGTAGGTCATCTCGGCGCCCGGCTCGATCAGGAGGTCGTTCCCCGACTCCTTCGCCGAGAGCCCGTAGGGGATGTCGCAGTAGAAGGAGCGCGGCTGCGAGCGGGTCAGCCCGCCGGGCTGGCCGTCGAAGCGGCTGCTGTTGTGGCCGCCGTGCAGGTGGACGGTCAGCTCGCCGGCCTCGCGCGGCAGCCGGTGCTCGAAGGTGACCCTGGTGCGCTTCCCGGCCGGCCGCCTGATCGTCGGCCCCGGGAAGGTGCCGCCGTAGGTCCACATCTTCGTCTTCGTCCCGGGGAGGATCTGGAGCTCGGCCTCACGCATGGGAATGCGCAGGTCCGAACCGTGCAGCTCGCGGGGGATCGGCAGCCGGGCGCTGAACGGCGCCGCGCCGCCACCCCTCCAGGCAGTCCGCGGCGAGGCCGCCAGCGAACCGCTGGGAAGTCCCTTCAGCGGCAGCAGGAAGGCAAGGGCGCCACCGCCCAGAGCGCCGAGGAAAGCCCGGCGCCCCAGGCGAGGCGTAGATTGCGGCGAGTCGAGCGCGCTAGCCCCCGGGCAGGACGTTGATCGAGCCCTGCATTTCGGCGTGGATCGCGCAGATGAAGTAGATCCTGCTCGGGCCAGCCGAGGTGTCGACGGTCACGGCCTGCGAGAACGACGTGCCGGCTTTCGTTTCGCCGGTGAACCAGGAGTCGCCCTCCTCGGTGAGGCTGCCGAGCGTGTCCCAGCCCGCCTCGCCCGCCTCGACGGGGTTCGTTTTCACCGGGCCGTTGCCTTTGACCCCGTGCCACTCGGCGATCTCTTTGCAGATGTGGTTTTTGGTGAAGCAGAGCCGCCGCGCGTTCGGCGTCTTCGGCAGCGACGATTTGGTCACCAGCGAGAAGGTGTGCGGCCCGACCTGTTTGGGGTTGGACTGGTTGATCACCTTCAGGTTTTCGCCGGCGACGATCGTTTTCGGCGCGACGAAGCGGAGGCCCTGTTTGTCGGCTTTCATGTAGACGACGCCGGCTTTGGATTCCTGGGCGGTGGGGGCGCCGTTGCCGTACGCGCCGCCACCGGCAAAGGCCGAGGTGCAGGCGCAGAGCGCTACGAGGGCGGTCATGGCGACCAGAGCGCCGGCCCTGAGCGAGCCTGCGCGGAGACGATTCTGCTTCAAGATGAGTCCTTTCTATGCGGGTCGAAACGACGCGCTGAGTGAAGAGGCTGGAATGGTAAGGGTTATGGACGTATGTTCGAAAGGTCGGGCCGGCACCGGCGCCTCTACGCGCGCAGGCGGTAGCCGCTCTTGAAGAGGCGCAGGTTGACCGCGAAGAGGACCGCGGTGGCCGCGGTCAGCGCCAGCAGCGAGAGCGCGACGCTGACTTCGCTGTAGCCGACGAAGCCGTAGCGGACCAGGTTGATCATGTAGAAGATCGGGTTGAAGTGGGTCAGGGTCTCGAACGGCTGCGGCAGCAGGGTCGCCGAGTAGAAGACGCCGCCGAGGAAGATCAGCGGCTGCAGGACGAAGGTCTGGGCGAAGGCGACGTCGTCGAACTGTTCGGCACGGACGCCGATCAGCACCCCCAGCTGCGAGAAGAAGAAGCCGACCAGGAAGAGCGAGGGGACCAGCACCAGGACGTGGTCGACCGGCAGGTCGACCAGGAACGAGGCGGCGACGAAGGTCAGCACCGCGACCAGGAGGCCGCGGATGAAGCCGCCGAGCGAGAAGGCGAGCAGCAGCTCCAGCGGCGAGGCGGGCGAGGAGAGCTGGTCCTGGATCGCCCCCTGGAATTTCTGCTGGAGGATCGAGGAGGAGTTGTTGGCGAAGGCGTTGATCGACCAGGCCATCATGATCAGGCCTGGGATGACGAAGACGACGTAGTCGATCCCGTGCAGGTCGCCGACCCGGGAGCCGAGCGCGGCGCCGAAGACGGAGATGTAGAGGAAGGTTTCCAGCAGCGGCGCGCCGATCGTCTGTTTCTTGATCTTCATGAAGCGGTTGACCTCGCGCCGCCAGAGCGTCGCGAAGCGGATCTGCGCCGCGCTCACTGGGCGGCCACCTCGATCCGGGAGCGCGAGAGCTCCTTGCGGCCGACCAGAGCCAGGTAGGCGTCCTCGAGGTTGTCGACCTCGTACTGGCTGGCCAGCTCGGCGCTCGTCCCCTCGCCGACGATCCGCCCTTCGTTGATGAAGGCGACCCGGTCGCAGAGCTGCTCGGCCTCCTCTATGTAGTGCGTGGTGAGCAGGATCGTCGTCCCCTCCTCGTTGATGCGCTGGACGTAGTGCCAGAGCTCCAACCGCAGCTCGACGTCGACCCCGGCGGTCGGCTCGTCGAGGATCAGCAACCGGGGCCGGTGCATCATCGCCCGGGCCAGGATCAGCCGCCGTTTCATCCCGCCCGAGAGGGTGCGGGTCCGTTCGTCGCGCTTCTCGGTCAGCGAGAAGGTCTCCAGCAGCTCGGTGGTCCGCTCGCGGCGCTCGCGCTTCGGCATCCCGAAATAGCCGGCGTGGTAGTCGAGGGTCTCCTCGACGGTGAGGAACCAGTCGAGGTTCGGCTCCTGCGGCGCCAGCCCGACCGCCTGTCGCGCCTCGGTGTAGTCGTCGATCGCGTCGTGCCCGAAAACCCGGATCTCTCCCCCGGTCGGCTGCGCCAACCCGGTCGTGCAGTGGATCATGGTCGACTTGCCTGCCCCGTTCGGCCCCAGCAGCCCGAACAGCTCCCCCGTCTCGATCCGCAGCGAGACGCCGCGCAGCGCCTCGACGCCGGTCGGGTAGCGCTTGGCGAGGTTCTCGATGTCGAGGGCTGGCGCGCTCACGGCGCTCAAACCTAGTGGACCGGCGAACTCGGCCCGCGCATCCGATGTTCACCACCCCCCGGTGGGGTCAATGTCGGATGCGCGGCCGTAAGCTGCGGCAGATGCCGGGACCGCTGCTTGTCGTCGATACGCCGTCGCTGCTGTTCCGCGCCTTTTACGCGCTGCCCGACTCGATCAAAGGGCCGGACGGGAGGCCCGTCAACGCTCTGCTCGGCACCGCCAACCTGATCCTGCGCGAGATCGAAGTCCATGCGCCGCGGGCGGTCGTGCTCTGCTTCGGCCCCGACGCCGCCTCCTACCGCACCGAGCTCTACCCCGCCTACCACGCCGAGCGCGAGGCGGCGATGCCGGACGATCTCTCGCCGCAGTTCGCGGCCAGCCGTGACTTCTTCGAGGCCTTCGGCTGGACCGTTGCGACCAGCGACTCGCTCGAGGCCGACGACCTGCTCGGCACCTACGCCCGCCGCGAGGCCGAGGCCGGCGGCCGGGCGCTGCTGATGACCGGCGACCGCGACATGTACCAGTGCGCGGGCGAGGGGGTCACCGTCCTCTACGTCCGCACCGGCGGCAAGCAGGGCGCCGAAGAGGTCGGCCCGGAGGAGGTGCGCGAGCGCTACGGCGTCGACCCCGAGCTGGTGCCCGACTTCATCGCCCTGCGCGGCGACCCCTCCGACGGCCTGCCCGGCGCCAAGGGCGTCGGCCCGAAGACGGCGGCCGAGCTGCTGCGCAAGCACGGGTCGCTGGAGGCGATCCTCGACAACGCGATCCGCGAGCAGCGCCCGAAACTGCGCGCCGCCCTGCTCGATGCCCGCGAGGACCTGCTCGCCTTCAAGGACATCGCGACGCTGCGCGACGCCGGCGTCGAGCGTCCCGCCGACCGCCCCACCGAGTGGACCGGCGCCGCGGCCGCCGCCCGCGAGCGCGGCATGAACCGCCTCGCCGAGCGGCTGGAGAGCATGCATGCCTGATCTGGCGCTGCCAGAGCGAATGCCGCTGCGGGCGCATGGCCAGACCCGCAAGCGGTGGCGCTACGTCGGCGTCTTCGACTCCGACCTGATGCTGTGCGCGGCGCGGGTCCAGGTGGGGCCCTTCCGCCAGTCGTTCTGGGCGGCGTGGGATCGCGACGGTCGCGAGCGCTTCGCCCACACCAGCCTCCGGCCCGGGAGCCGGGAGGTGGCGATGTCGGGGCCGCGGATCCAGATCGCGGCGCGAGCGCTGCAGGCCGACCTGACGCTGGGCAACAGCACGCCGGTCGAGGCGATCTGCCCGAGCGGATCCGGTTGGGGCTGGACCCGCAAGCGGGCGGGAATGCAGGCCACCGGCACGGTCGAGGCCGGCGGGCGGCGCTGGACGGTGGACGGGCGCGGCGTCGACGACGAATCCGCCGGCTACCACCAGCGTCACACCAGCTGGCTCTGGTCGGCCGGCGTCGGTCGATTGCAGGACGGCCGCGCGGTCGCCTGGAATCTGGTCGAGGGGATCAACGACCCGCCGCAGGGCAGTGAGCGGGCGATCTGGGTCGACGGCGAGCCCTTCGAGCCGCCGCCGGTGTCCTTCCAGGGCACCGACGCGATCGAGTTCGCGCAAGGGCCGCCGCTGCGCTTCGCCGGCGAGTGCGAGCGCGCCCGCAGCGACAACCTGCTGGTCTTCCGCTCCCGCTACCGGCTCCGCTTCGGAACCTTCACCGGCTCGCTGGCAGGCCTAGCGCTGTCCGACGGCGTCGGCGTGATGGAGATGCACGACGCCGTCTGGTAGCGCCCCCGGGCTGGAGAAGCGCAAGGCGCCGTCGTCGATCGGGCCGCGCCTGATGGTCCTGATGTCGAAGGCGTAGTTCTGGCGCAGCCGCCACGGCTCCTTCGAGCCCTGCTTGGGAAAGTGCCGCAGGGAACGCTGGACGTAGCCGGACGTGAAGTCGAGCAGCGGCTGCTCGGTAACGGTCGGATCGGTCAACTCGGGAACGCACTTCCCGTGCCCGCCGGCGTCCATGTGGGCAAGCAGCCGACAGACGTACTCGGAGGTGAGGTCGGCCTTGAGGGTCCAGGAGGCGTTGGTGTAGCCGACGGTGAAGGCGAGGTTGGGCACGCCGCTCAGCATCATCCCCCTGTAGGTCATCGCCTCCGGCAGGTCGACGTCCTCACCGTCCACGCTCAGCTGCATGCCGCCGAGGAAAAGCAGGTTCAGCCCGGTGGCGGTGACGATCACGTCAGCCTCCAGCTCGGACCCTGACTGGAGCCTGATCCCGCCCTCGGCGAAGCGCTCGATCCGGTCGGTGACGACGGAGGCGCGACCGCTGGAGATCGCCTCGAACAGGTCGTCGTCGGGAACCAGGCAGAGGCGCTGGTCCCATGGGTTGTAGCTCGGCTTGAAATGAGTGTCGACGTCGTAGCCGGCGGGCAGCTTCCGCTCCAGCTGGCGCCGGAGCAACTTCTTGATCAGCTTCGGCCGGCGGCGGCTGAGCTGGAAGAAGAGCGTCTGCAACACGACGTTCTTCCAGCGGACGAGCGCGTAGACGAGCTTGTGCGGCAGGCGCTTGCGCAGCGCTCTGGCGATCGGGTCCACCGCCGGCATCGAGATGACGTAGGTCGGCGAGCGCTGCAGCATCGTTACGTGTGCGGCGGCCTCCGCCATCGCCGGCACCAGGGTCATCGCGGTGGCGCCGCTGCCGATCACGACCACGCGTTTTCCGGCGTAGTCGAGATCCTCGGGCCAGTGCTGCGGGTGTACGACACGACCGGCAAACCGCTCGACACCCTCGAACTCGGGGGCATAGCCCTCGTCGTAGCGGTAGTAGCCGCTGCACGTCCAGAGGAAATCGCAGGTCAGCCGCACGGTCTTCCCCGTGTCAGACCGTTCTGCCTCGACCGTCCAGCGGGACTCCCGCGTCGACCACTCGGCGCGGACCACCCGGTGGTGGAAACGGATCTTTTCGTCGATCCCGGCGTCGCGGGCCGTGTCGCGGACGTAGTCGAGGATCGAGGCGCCGTCGGTTATCGACTTGTCGGCGATCCAGGGCCGGAACCTGTAGCCCAGCGTGTGCATGTCGGAATCCGAGCGGATGCCCGGGTAGCGGAACAGGTCCCAGGTCCCGCCCAGGTCGCCCCGCGCCTCGAGGATCGCGTAGCTGCGGCCGGGATGGCGGTCCTGCAGGTGCCAGGCGGCGCCGACACCGGAGAGCCCGGCGCCGACGATCAGGACGTCGAGGTGCTCGGCCACGTCAGCGGGCGCGGTAATGGAGGTGGGTGACCTCAGGCGTCGCCACCGCCCGGTCCGGCTCCAGCTTCACTTCGGCCCCGGCGAGGTTGTCGAAGAGCCTCGTCCCGCCGCCGAGCAGGACGGGGACGACGTGCAACCAGAATTCGTCGACCAGGCCCACCGCGAGGTACTGCTGTGCGACCTCGGCGCCCCCGCCGAGCGAGACGTCCTTGCCCCCGGCCGCCTCCTTCGCCTGCTCCAGCGCCGACTCGATCCCGTCGGTGACGAAGGTGAACGTGGTGCCGCCCTGCTTCTCGAGCGGCTCCCGCTCGTGGTGGGTGAGGACGAAGACCGGCACATGGAACGGCGGCTCCTCGCCCCACCAGCCCTGCCAGGGGTCCTCACCCCAAGGGCCCGGGCCGCCGCCGAACATGTTGCGTCCGATCAGGATCGCGCCGACGTTGTCGAGGGTCTCCTCGAAGACCTCGGTGCTCGCGTTGGTCTCCCCGCCCTCCCGCCCGTGCGACCTGCGCCAAGCCTCGAGCTTCAAAGCCCACTCGTGCAGCTGCTCGCCGCCTTCGCCCAGTGGGTGCTCCTCGCTCGGGTTGGGCCCGGCGACGAACCCGTCCAGCGAGACCGATATCTGGAACCTCAGCTTCGACATCGCGAGCTACTCGTACGGCGCGTAGCGACTGTGCAGCATCAGGTCGTTGCCGTCGGGGTCGTTGAAGAACGCCATGTGGCAGACGCCGGTATCGAGGATGTCGCCGTTGAACTCGACCCCATTCTCTTCCAGCTCCTTGCGGGCGGCCTCGACGTCCTCGACGTGAAGCGCCGGGTGCGCGTTCTTCTGCGCGGCGAACTCCATGCCGAATTTCGCCGGCTCCCAGATGCCGAAGCAGGTCTCTCCCGCCCAGAACTCGAAGCGCGAGTTGTCGTCCGGCCGCAGGCCGAGCGTCTCGACGTAGAAGCTGCGGGATCGCTCGGCGTCCTGTGACGGAACCCCGATGAAGTCGGTCTTGGTGATCACGAGCCCTCCAGTGCAGTCGGATCGGTCAGGGGACCGAGTCAGGGTAGCGCCGGCCGCTCGCGGCAGGGCTCATACTCCGCAGGGTCCATGGGGAACTCGGAGGCACAGGCGCAGACGGTCCTCGTCACCGGGGGCTCGGGATTCCTCGGAACCTGGTGCGTGGCCGACCTTCTCCGCCGCGGTTACCGAGTGCGCACGACCGTGCGCGACCTCGCGCGCGAGCCCGAGGTCCGGGCAGGGCTCGCGTCGGTGACGGACGGCGACGACCGGCTCTCGGTCGTCGCGGCTGACCTGCTCGGCGACGACGGCTGGGCAGAGGCGATCGAGGGGTGCAAGTACGTCCTTCACGTCGCCTCACCCTTCCCTCAGGCACAGCCGAAGGACCCCGACGAGCTGATCGTGCCGGCACGCGAGGGAACCCTGCGGATCCTGCGGGCGAGCCTCGACGCCGGCGTCGAGCGCGTCGTCGTCACCTCCTCGGTGGCCGCGGTCAGCGGCGGTCGCTCCCCCGCCCCCGGAACCCTCACCGAGCGGGACTGGTCAGACCCCGACAACCCGAAGCTGACCCCCTACGCCCGGTCGAAGACGCTTGCCGAGCAAGCCGCATGGGATCTCGTACGCGAGCGGGGCGAGACCGGAAAACTGGCCGTCGTCAATCCCGGCGCCATCCTCGGGCCGGTGTTGACCGCAGGCCGCTCCTCCTCGCTCGCGGTGATCGAGCGGCTGCTCGGCGGAATGCCCGGCGTGCCCAAGATCGGGTTCAGCTTCGTCGACGTGCGCGACGTCGCCGATCTGCACGCGAGGGCGATGACCGCCCCCGAGGCCGGCGGCGAGCGCTTCATCGCGGTGGGCCGGTTCCTCTGGATGTCCGAGGTGGCCGCGGTGCTGCGCGATCGCCTCGGCGAGGCGGCCGCGAAGGTGCCGAGCAGGACCGTGCCCAACCTGCTGGTGCGCGCGATGGCGCTCGTCGACCCCCCGGTTCGCTCGGTCGTGCGCCAGCTCGGTCGCAAGGTGGAGTACTCGTCCGAGCAGGCCGAGACGCTGCTCGGGTGGTCGCCGCGGCCGGTCGAGGACACCGTCGTCGACTGCGCGCGGAGCCTGATCGACTAACCGAGGGTGAGGACGTGGGCGCTCTTGGGCTCGACGCGACCCTCGAGCACGTCCAGGTAGGCGTCCCGGGCCGCCTCCAAGCCCTCGCCCCGGACGAAGGCGAGCCAGCTGCCCGTCCACTCGCAGAACGGGTGCCAGGCGTCGGCGACCCGCTTCTCGAGCTCAGCCCGGCCCCAGTCCTCGGAGCGCTTGACGACCCGGGTCGGAGCGAAGAAAAAGGTGGGCGAAGGGCCAGGCAGCCCGTCCCCGCCGGCCCCGAGCTCTGCCTCGCCGGTGCCGAGCTCCTCCCAGTGCGTCCCTCCCACGGCGATGCTGTGGACGAGCTGGTCGCCGTAGTGCGAGTGGACCGCGAGGCGCACCGCCGCGTCGCCCGCGACGTCGACGAAGATCGCGGGCCCGCGCTCGAGCGAGTCGATCGCGTCGTAGGCGACAGTCCGGTCGTAGATCCCCAGGCCCTCGACGAACCCGGTGTTTCGCGACGAGGTGAGTCCGACCAGCTCGACCTCCTCGCGCCGAGCCAGCAGGAACGCCGCCGCGATCGCCGTCTTGCTCGAAGCGCTGGAGATGACGATCGGGCCGCGGGCGGTCAGGCCTTCGTCGGCCAGCTGGTCGTCGACCAGGAACGAGGTGAAGAAGAGCGGGCGCAGCAGCATCTGGATCTCCTCGGTGTCGACCCGGTAGAAGGGATCGGATCCAGTCGTCAGGTAGCGGTGATACGCCGAGGGCAGGGCCTCTTTGTGCGGCGAGCCGTCGACGAAGCCGCGCTCGCCCGCGCGCGCGGGCGTCACCACGAGATGCGTGGAGGCGGGCAGGTACCCGTACACGCGCGTGCCGGGCTCGACCCCCTCCGCCTCGCTGCGCTCGACCTCGGCAAAGCCCCAGACCGGAAGCCGGCCCCACCCCTGCTCAGCGGTCGGGAAGAAGTCCCAGTAGGACAGCCCCTCTCCGAACACCGCGTAGGTGACGTTGTTGGAGGTCATCCCGAAGGCCGCGGCGCGGAGCAGCGCCTGACCGGCTTCGAGCTCGGGCGCCGGACGCTCGGCGATTCGACACTCGCGGAGATCGTCGCGCTTGACGAGGAAGTCGGTCACTCCGCCGATGCTCTCACGTTGTCACCGTGAATGTGTTCGCCTGAGCGGCCAGCTTCTATCCTGGCTCGCGATGGATCAGACCTCTCGACCGCCCCTCTCCGTCGCGATCCCCGCTCGCGACGGCCTGGCGGAGGTGGTCCCCGTCCTCGAAGCACTCATCCCCGCCGCAGAGGAGACCGGCACCGAGATCGTGGTCGTCGGAGGCACTGACACGGAGTCACCGGCCGGGTGCGTACGTGTGATCCCCACGCCCGTCGCCGACATGGTCGCCCTCCGCCGCCAGGCGATGGCCGAGGCGACGGGGGCCGTGGTGGCTGTCGGCGAGGACCACGCCGTGCCGAGGCCAGGCTGGTGCGAGGCGGTGATCCGCGCCCACGCGGATCACCCCGAGGCGGCGGCGATCGCGGGTTGCCTGGTCAACGCGACCGACCAAACCCTTTCCGGACGGGCCAACTTCCTCGCCTTCGCCGCCGCCTGGCAGCCGCCGATGGCGACACTGCCGGGCGGACGCCCGCCCCCGTCGTCGGCACTCTCGTTCAAGCGCGAGGCGCTCGCGGGTATCGGGTCCAAAGCCCTCGGCTGGCTCGAGGCGGAACTGATCCCAACGCTCTTCGAGCGTGGCCTGATGGTCGCTGACGAGCGAGTCGTCGTCGACCACTACCAGGACCACGGCGGTGCCTGGTCGATCCGCAATGCGTACGACAGCGCCCGCTCCTCCTACGGCTACCTGCAATCCAGGCTCGATCCCGCGGAGCGGCGCAAGCTCGCTCTGTGGACGCTCAGCCGTATCCCGCCTCGGCTACACAAGGAGGCACGCGAGGCCGCGAGAGGAACGCGAACCGGTGTCGGCGAGGCGGCGCTGATCGGGCTGATCGTCACCGCCGCCGGTGCCGGCGCAGCGGCGGGAGCCATGCTGGGCCCCGGCAGATCGCCCGAGCGAGTGGCCTAGGACGCCGCGCCGCGAAGGACCGCGGCCGCCTCAGCGCACGCGGGGATGGAGGGCGTGCCGGAACTCCCTCCATACCGTGAACGCCAGCAGCGCCAGAAGCACGGCGATGGCGATGCGATAGAAGATCTTCTTCCAGTCGGTGGGCATGGCACCGAGAAGATCCGTGTAGCGGTCGTTCGCCGTCGGTGGGCGCACGGCGAGAGGGGAACTGCCGGTCGCCGTCGCTGCCGACGCGAACGCAAACAGCACCTGACCCACCGTCGCCGCCGCGGAGTCGAGCAAGCCCGCTTCCAGCGCCGAGCCCCCACCGGCGTCGCCACCGAGCAGCGGAATCCCCGGCCAGATGCGGGTGAGCCACCGTTGCAGGGCGACCACCTGGCCTGCTGCGACCGAAAGCGAATTGCCGGAGGCGATATCGCTTGCGCGGCGAGCCCTGTGTTCGCTCGCCGTGGGCGCGCTGGACGCAGTACCGATCGAGCGGGAGTCGGCCTCGGTTGCGCCCACCTCCCCATCTCGCTTGGAGCTCGAGACCCGGCCACCACCAGGGACCAGGCCATCGTCGTCGCCGACAGAAGCAGGTGCTCGCCCTGCGGTTTCGGTGCCAGCGCCGGTCACCGAGCCGACGACATTTCTCACGGCGTTCCCAGCGGCAGAGGTCACCCCGTCCGGCGAGGCCGCACCGGAGTCAGAACCAGCCGACCCGGAGTCGGCCGGCGAGGGCGCCGGCGCTCGCTCGACCGGCGCCTTGGGCATGACCGGAGCCGGAGGCGCTGCGGGGGCAGGCAGGGGCGCCGCGGGAGGCACCGCGCTCGGCGGGGCGGACGGGGCAGATGGGTTCAAGGTGTCCTGGACCGCCTTCACCGTCGATCGAACGGTTTCCGTGGTGTCCCCGATCAGCGTGGCGGACGCCGGCGGAGCAGTGAAGAGCGAGGCGATCAGAACCGCGCTGACGCTGACGAGGCGAGCCATTCTTTAGCTTCTACCCGATTTTTGGACAAATATCTACCCGAAAGCGACAAATTCGGTCCTAATTCGGTCCTGGCAAGGCCCCTCCGCCCTCCCGGTAGCCTGCGCCATACCCATACCGATGTCAGCCGAGGTCCTGGTCGGCGGCGATCGCGGCGGCATGGAGCGGGGCACTTCCTCACCCCGGCGGTGGTGACCGGCGCCGCTAGTCGCCCGAACCGGGCCGCCCGGGTTGCGCCGGCTTGACGCCGATCAGGAGCGCCGTCTCCAGCCACTTCCAGTAGCAGTCGACGTCGCCGAAGCCGAGTTCGCGCAGCCACCCCAACTGCGTCTCGACGTCGAGCGTGCGGTCGGAGGGGTCCTCGTTCTCAATCGGTTCGTCGATCGCCGCGAAGAAGGCGAGGTGCAGGCGCTGGGTCGGCGAGGCCACGTGCTCGTAATTGGCGAAGACCCCGCCCGGTTCGAGCAGGTCGAACACCTCGCCGTAGAGCGAGCGCTTCCGCTCGTGCTCGAGATGGTGGATGGCCATCGAGGAGACGACGGCGTCGAAGCGCCCGAGCGCGGGCAGCGGCTCGGCGAGGTCGTGCCGGACGAGGTCGACTCGCTCGTCGCCGGCGAAGCGCTCCCGCGCCGCAGCAAGCATCAGTTCGGAGAAGTCGAGTCCGATGCCGGCCATCTCGGGACGATCGACCCGCAGCATGGAGAGCACGCGCCCGTCCCCCGTGCCGAGGTCGAGGACGCGCCGCACGTCACGGGGCAGGTGTTCGAGCAGAACCCCCTCCCCTTCCACCCGGCGCGGAAACTCGTCCGCACGGTCGAGATAGCGATGGACTTTCTCCTCGTCGGCGGTCCACTCCTCTCCAGGCATGCCCCATTATCAGCGTGACCTGCGTGGCTAGCGCAAGAAGTTGGACCATGAGATGCAGGCGACCGGCTCCCGGGCGACGACATCGCCCTGGCTGTCGTAGGCGACGAGCCTCGGTGGCCCTGATCAGTTGTTCGCCTCGAAGGCATCCGCGACGGGTTTGTCCTCCTTGCGGAGCCAAGATGCCGATCCGTTGCAGGCGCCATAGGCGTAGGCCTCGCAAGAGCACTCGAAGAGGCCTAAGCAAACAGCCGTTGTCTCTCGCTCGCTGGTAGGACTCACGGTTCCTCGTGAACCCGCGCCTCGTCAACCGGCTTTCCGTCGCCCTTGTGATTCTCGGCGCTGCGCTCTGGGCAGCGGCGCCGACCATTCTCGATCTGCCGGACAGCTTCACCCTCTGGCTCGGCGTGAGCTCCGCGGTCTTGCTGCAGCTCTGGCGCCTGGGCCGCGAACATCGCCGGCGGCGGCGAAACCTGATCTCGACCGCGACCGCCGTGCACCGGTTCGCCGCCAGGTTCGACCCTGTTCGCGCCCTCGGCCTCCACCGCTCAGCCGTCGCCGTGCGAGCGGCTTCGCCGACTCTGGCCCCCGATCGGCTTCCGCCCTACGTGCCCGGCCGGATCGACGACGTCATCTCGGACGGCCTCTCCCGGCGTTCATTTGCCCTCGTCGTCGGCAACTCGCTCTGCGGCAAGTCCCGCGCGGCCTTCGAGGCGGTCCGCTCGCTGCACCCGAACGCCGAGATCTGGGTGCCCGCCGGACCGGAGGGCCTGCGCTCCCTGCTTCGCTGCGATCCGCCGCTTCCCGGCGGCTGGAGGACCGTGGTCGTCTGGCTCGACGACATCGACTACTTCCTCGGCGAGCCGCAGATGGACGGCGGAGAGTCCGCCGCGGACCCCTACCCCGATTTCACCGCTGCCCTCTTCCAGCGCCACCTTGCCGACCGGCGCTGGTGGTCGGCCTGGCGGCCTCGGTTGCTCTTCGTAGCGACGATCAATCGGCGCCGGTTCGAGCAGATCGCCGATCCTGGCGATTCAGGCGCGCTCGCCGCCTTGAATCGCCGCCTGCGCGGTGTCCTGGCCCTGGCCGAACGCGCCGAGCTCTCCGACGGCGAGCAGGCCGGATGGGATACGCAGATCGCCGCGCAGCTCTATCCCGGTGTCGATTTCACCGAAGGGATCGGCCGTGCCTTTGCCGAGGGCGAGGCGCTGATCCGCGCGTACCGGCACGGCTCCGATCCCATCGGCCGTGCCTTCGTACGTGCCGCCGTCGATTGGCAGCGCATTGGCGCCGCCGCGCCCGCCGCGGACCAGCTGCGCAGCCTCCTTCCGGCGGAGCTGCCGGGCCAAATCGTCGACGACCGGCAGTTGGCGACCGGCCTGCGCTGGGCCAACCGGAAGCTGGCCGGAGGCCAGCGCCTGCTCACGGAGCGACAGAGCGCGGACATCCCTCCCAGATACGAGGCTCATCCATATGTCATCGACGCCGATGAGGGCTACATCGCGGAAGCTGAGCCGAGACCGGTTCCCGACGCGGTCTGGGGCATCGCCCTCTCCTCCTTCGACGCAATCGAGCTGCTCGGGATCGCGGAGCTTGCACTCGAGCGCGACGGTCGTGCCGCCGAGCGAATCCTCGGACATCTGGCCGACGACATCTCGGTTGCGAGATCCGATGCCATGCTGCGCTCGGTCGCGCAGTGGATGCTCGGAGACCTCTACGCCGGCCAAGCGGCGGGGGCGGAGGCCGCCGAGAAGAGCTTGAGCGCTGCGATCGCAGGGCCCAACCCAGACGTTCGCGTCGAGGCGCTTCTATCCCGAGGCCGGCTCTTCGACCGTCTTGGTGGGCGGCGTGCCGAGGCCGACGCCGACTTCGCCGCCGCGCAGCGGGTCGCCGGGGCCGACGCCGAGGTTCACGCCGGCGCTCGCCACGAATCGGGTCGACGCCATCAGATACGCAAAGAGCACGACGAGGCCATCGTCGATTTCACCGCCGTGATCGAGGCGGGCGCGGCCGCTCCTGCCCTCCGCGGAATATGCCTGATCAAGCGCGCTTACGCCCTCCGTGACCTTGGCCGAGACGACCGCGCCATCGCCGACTTCACGGCCGCGATTCGCCTCGATGCCAGCCCCAGAAGCGTCGCCATCGCCTACATGGAAAGGGCCCAGTTCGCCCCCTCGCCGAATGAAGAACTCGCCGAGCTGACCGCTGCGATAGGCGTCGAGGGAGCCCCCTCTTCCTACCGCGGCTACGCCTATTGCCTGCGCGCTGACCGCCTGGCGGAGCTGGGTAAGCCCGAGGCGGCGGCGGCCGACTACGACGCAGCCTGTGAGCTCGACGACGTCGATCTCGATGACCACGCGACTTTCCAGCGCGAACGCGCCTCGTTCTACGAGGATCGCGACCCGGCGAGGGCGACACGCGAATACACGGAGGTCATCTCGACCCCCGGGCTCCCCCCCGCTGAGGTCGCGAGGGCGCGGGTGTCGCTGGGAATCATGAGGTCCACTCAGCTCACGGCCAAGCGCGACGTTCACCTCGTGGAGATGGTCGCGGCCGATCTCAACTGGGCCATCGATCACGGCGACCCCAGGACCCGTTCCAAAGCTCAGTACTGGCTGGCGCGACTCTGGGACCACGGCTACGGCACCGAGAGCTCCGCCCTGGCCTTCTTCGATGCCGCAACCGAGACCGACGGTGCCGACGAAGACGTGGTCGCAAGCGCATACATCCACCGTGGCCTCCTCCATTCCGCCCACGGACGCCATGAGGAGGCGATCGCCGACTACACCCGCGGCATTGAGATTCCCGGCGCCCGCGGTCATTCTCACGCGGTCGGTCACGCCAACCGCGGCCTGATGTGGCTGTGCGATTTAGACGACCCCGCTGCCGCCGAGGCGGACTTTCGCGCGGCGCTCTGGACGCAGGGAGGAGCCGAGGTATCGGCCGGCTGCCTGGGACACCTCGTCGACCTGCTCCGCTCGCAGGGTCGCTACGCGGAGGAGCTGCCGCTCTATCGCGCCGCCATCGCCAGTGGCCGAGTCGAGCTGGTGGCCGCAGCGCTGCCTCGGGTTGAAGCGTTGGGCCGTCGCCGCGCCTGGCGCTCGGCCCGGAGAGCCAGGCGCACCCTCCGCCGCGCGCGTGTTGCCTGAGCGCAGCACCAATCTGTCGGAGCAGCCGAGGAAACTAATTCCCTCGGCTGCGCACGGTCAAACAACGGAAAGCGTGGGTGGAGGAGACGCTGCGCAAGGACGGCTATCTCGGCGCCGCGGCGGTCGTCGAAGCCGTTTCCGGCGGCAACCTTCAGCCCTGGCTTCTGGAGGCCCTGTTCGGCTATGCGGGCCGCGACCGCGCGACCGAGCCGCCCTGCGGAAGGGCATCGTCGGCCATGGACATCGCCGTGCCCGTGGCTTGGAAGGCGAGCCCAAAAACGGGGGCGTCGAACGACCCGGGGTTCACCGGTTCCGCGTCGTGCCGGATCGTCCAACTCATTCGCCCGAGGCTAACGGCGGCTCCGGCGGCACTTTCCAGGGCGGAGCGAAAATCAAACGAGTCCCCGATCGCATCGCGGGTGACCCTCGCTGGCCGTCAAGTGGCGCGTGTATATCAGTCAAGTGAGCACGGGCATTGAATGGACTTAGATTTCTGGTATTTGTTAATGGACTTATAGAGCTAGTAGATAAGCACCCGCTGGCACGGCAGCCTGCAAAACGACAACAAGACTTGCCTTGCCGATTGATATGGCAGACTCCAACCGATGGCAAGCGAGGAAAAAATCGGCCAAATGTTGGGGGGTGGCGAAGGGCCGTCGACTCCGGACGAGACCCTTGACGACCTTCTGAATCCTGGCCGGCAGCGGCGCCGCCGGACCACCCCAATTCGCCGCAGCTTTCTGCAGGATCCGCAGGGGGATGGAGCAGAGGCACCGCTGCGCTGGTTCGTTCACGACCGTCGCGAGCTGGCGCTCGATCTCTTTCTCCTCCTCAACTGCACGGCGAGCGCGGTGCCCTGGGATGTCGAGATGCCGTCGATGGCATGGGCGCGCGCTCTGGACATGCGCCAGACGGTCGGCTCGGAAACGACGGTTTCCAAGAATTGGACCTGGTTGGAGGAGCGGAAGCTGATCCGGAGCGAACGGCACCACCGTGTCCGCAAGGTCTTCATGCTGACCGAGGACGGCTCAGGCCGGGAATACGTCAGGCCGGAAAAAGGAGAGCTGCGGGGATTCTTCGGGTTCCCCTTCGTCTACTTCACCGAGCGCTGGCATAAAGAGCTGAGCCTTCCCGGTAAGGCAGTCCTGCTCATCGCCCTTAGCCAGAGATCCACCTTCACGCTCGTCACGGAGCGTGCCGCGGCATGGTACGGCGTGTCCGCCGACACCCTGGAGCGCGGTCTTGACGACCTACGCAATCACGGCCTGCTGGCAACTTGGCTCGTTACCCGCAAAGCGCCGAGGGCAAGGCTGGGCTTCACCAGCGTTGGCCATCACCGGCTCAACCCGCCTTTCGGAAAAGCAAAATGAGCCGGAAGAGGACCAAGAAGCCCGTACTCGGGGCCAAGGTAGAGCCGAAAAAGCAGCCGAAACGCGTCGTCGTGGGGAAACCGACCTCCGACGATCCGACCATAATTTGGGGCTTCTCCTACGTGGACCTCGGTGGCCCCTGGGGCTGGAGCAAGACCAACCCCGACGCCCTAAAGCACGTCCTCGAATTCATGCACAACCTGGAGGCTCTGCACCCCAACGAGGCCTTCGGCGCAAGGCACAAGCGGGTTGAGCTTTCCTCGCTCTGCTCGGACGCCAACAAGAGGCTCACCGAAATCGAACTCGACGACCTCGACTGCCTGTGGGAGCTGCGTGTGTCCGGCTTGGAGCGGATCTGGGGGCATCGAAATGCCCACGTCTTCTATCCGATCTGGTGGGACCCTCTGCACGAGGTCTGCCCCTCTCCCAAGAAGCACACCTAGAGGGAGCCGTAGAACTCGGCCATCGCGGCCGGAGTGATCTCCCGGGAGCTACGGGCACTGAGGGGAAGACCCTCTCGGGCATCCCGCCACGGGGCCTCGCTATGCGTCAGATCGCTGAGGTAGTGCGCACTCTTCGGTCCATAGAATTTGAGGACCGCGTCAACGGACTCCGCCTGCTTCGCCGAGAGCTTGGCTGGACTTCCTTTTGGCCAATTCTTCACCTTGAACTTCCCTCGGTGCTCTCGGTAGAGAGATGGGGCGACGGGACCGTTTGCCCAGGCCTCGATCCGATCCGAAAACAGCCGCTTCTCCTCCCAGACGAGGTGCCACGCCTGCGAGTAGTAGACGAGCTTCTGAAGCTTCATCACGGACATTTCTCCGCGCTTGCGAGTGATGTAGGCCGCGACGTCGTGCGCGCTTGCCATGTGCTCCTCCGGTCAGGCTGCTGGGGGTTGACGCCTGCCAACCATAGCTTGAGGCACGGCGGGGGCACCCCGCAAGCACCGGGAGCGAGAAGCGTCTCAAGACCTAGGAGTTCCGCGAGGTGGCCCGATCGGTCGGGGGCGATCGCCCCTCTCCGGTCAGGTACCTACGTAGGCCGCGAGGTGCTCGCCGGTGAGGGTGGAGCGGGTGGTGACGAGGTCGGCGGGTGTGCCCTCGAAGACGATCTGGCCGCCGTCGTGGCCGGCGCCGGGGCCGAGGTCGACGATCCAGTCGGCGTGCGCCATGACCGCCTGGTGGTGCTCGATGACGATGACCGACTTGCCGGAGTCGACCAGACGGTCCAACAATCCGAGCAGCTGCTCGACGT
>DATMEP010000131.1:0-17666 GCA_035556755.1 Solirubrobacterales bacterium | reverse complement strand
GTCCATGTCTCCACCACCCTCAAAGCGGGCACCACAACAGGCACGGTGGATACCTACGAAGTAACAACAGATACCTGTATAGGGAAAGGTGGCTTCGCCAAATGCACTCTGTTATCCGATGAAGCCCTAGGTTTGCCCTGGACCATGCATGTCGAGTCGACCGGCGGAGCGGGTCGGGACATAGCCATCACAGACGTCACACTCAAAAGCACCTACGGCGGCGCCGGATGCCAAGTTCCGAGCAGCAATGTGCATTTCCCGAAAGTCACAGCGAAACCAAACAATCAAGCGACAATCGGGTCGGTCGCGCTCTCGGGGGGCGATACAGCAGATGTCGTTCGTGCTTACGGCACCCTGCAGGCTGTGCCCGCGAATACATTTGGTCTTGGGTAGGCAGCCGGCTCGACCGGCGCACCGCTCACGACTCCCGCCGCCCCTTAGAATCGGCTCTCTGATCGTTTCCCGGAGGGGTGCCGGAGTGGTTGAACGGGGCGGTCTCGAAAACCGTTGGCCGTCGTAAGGCGGCTCGTGGGTTCGAATCCCACCCCCTCCGTTGTCTTGTCCCCGCCGCTCTGCCATCGGCCGGAGCGGGACGGGTGCGCCCGTTGCTGGTTGGGCATCTGGATCGGGGGTATCGGGGGCCGAGATGGCTGCGATCGGCTACACGCTCTCCAGCGAGGAGCACGGGCCCCGGGCCCTGGTCGACAACGCGGTCCGCGCGGAGCAGGCCGGTTTCGGCTTCGCGATGATCTCCGACCACTACCACCCCTGGATCGACCGACAGGGCAACAGCCCGTTCGTCTGGGGCGTTCTCGGGGCGCTGTCGAAGGTCACCGATGAGCTGCAGATAGGCACCGGCGTCACCTGCCCCACCTTCCGCACCCATCCCGCGATCGTCGCCCATGCCGCTGCGACCGCGGCTCTCCTGCTGCCGGGCCGGTTCTCCCTCGGGGTGGGGAGCGGGGAGAACCTCAACGAGCACATCCTCGGCAACCGCTGGCCCCCGGTCCGGGAGCGCCAGGAACGACTGGAGGAGGCGATAGAGATCATCCGCAGCCTCTGGGAGGGCGGCCTGAGGGGCCACCGCGGCCGCCACTACACCGTCGAGAACGCCCGCCTCTACTCCTTGCCGGACGAGCCTCCGCCGATCCTGGTCGCGGTCGCCGGCAGGCGCTCGGTCGACCTTGCGAGTCGCGCCGGCGACGGGCTGATCGGCACCGCACCGGTGGCGGAGTCGGTGGATCGGTTCCGTGCGGGCGGTGGCGAGGGGAAGCCGACCTACGGTCAGCTGCACGTCTGCTGGGCTGCCGCCGAGGAGGAGGCGCGGCAGACCGCGCTCGAGTGGTGGCCCAACGGAGCGGTCAGCGGCAGTCACTTCCTGGAACTGCCGCTCCCAGCCCACTTCGAAGAGGCGGCGGAGCTGGTCCGCGAGGACGACGTCGCCGAGAGCATCGTCTGCGGCCCCGACCCCGAGCGCCACGTCGCCGCGATCCGCGAGTACGTCGACGCGGGCTACGACCACGTCTACGTGCACCAGGTCGGCCCGGATCAGGACGGCTTCTTCGAGTTCTACGAGCGCGCCGTCCTGCCCGAGCTTCGGTAGCGATCCGAAGGCGCTGCCGTTTCCCTCCGGCGAGGGAGGGGTAATCGCCAGGCATGAAGCTGATCTTCGCCCCGATCGGGATCGTCGCGGGTCTGCTGGCCGGCCTGCTCGCTCAGAAGGGGTTCGAGCGCCTCTGGGCCGTCTTCGACGACGAGGAGCCGCCGGAGCCCGACCAGCGGGACATCTCATACCCGAAGCTGCTCGCCGCCCTCGTGGTCGAGGGCGCGGTCTTCCGCCTGGTCAAAGGCATGGTCGACCACGGAGTGCGGGGGGCGTTCGCGCGTACGACCGGGCGCTGGCCGGGCGAGGAAGCGCCCGACAAGGCGTGATGCGGTCGCGGTTTTCGACTGCTTTACGAGGGTAGCCGCGACTCAGACCGCGAGGCGACTGCAACCTCGAACGCAGGCTGAGAGAGGGGACCCGATGAAGGCAGTGACGTGGCATGGCAAGCGAGACGTGCGAGTCGAGGACGTGCCCGACCCCGCGATCGAGAAGCCCACCGACGCGATCGTGAGGATCACGACGACGGCGATCTGCGGTTCCGACCTCCATCTCTACGAGGTGATGGGCCCATTCATGGGCGAGGGCGACGTGCTCGGGCACGAGCCGATGGGCGTGGTCGAGGAGGTCGGTGCCGAGGTGACGGGCATCGAACCGGGCGACCGCGTCGTGATGCCCTTCCAGATCGCCTGCGGCGAGTGCTTCATGTGCCGGCGGGGTTTGCAGACGCAGTGCGAGACGACCCAGGTTCGCGACCAGGGGATGGGCGCGGCGCTCTTCGGTTACACCAAGCTCTACGGCGAGGTGCCGGGCGGGCAGGCCGAGTACCTGCGTGTGCCACAGGCGCAGTACGGGCCGATCAAGGTCCCCGACGGACCCCCCGACGAGCGCTTCCTCTTCCTCTCCGACGTGCTGCCGACCGCCTGGCAGGCGGTCGAGTACGCGGACGTGCCGAAGGGCGGCAGCCTCGTCGTCCTGGGCCTCGGCCCGATCGGCGACATGGCCTGCCGGATCGCCCAGCAGCACGGCGTCGAGAAGGTGATCGGCGTCGACCTCGTCCCGGAGCGGCTGGCGCGGGTTCGCGCCCGCGGCGTCGAGGTTCTCGACCTCGAGCTGGAGGAGAACATCGTCGAGGCGATCCTCGGCATGACCGATGGCCGCGGCGCCGACTCGGTGATCGACGCGGTGGGGATGGAGGCGCACGGTGCCCGGGTCGGCAAGCTCGCCCAGGACATCGCCGGCTTCCTGCCCGACCGGGTCGCGGAAAGGCTGATGAGGAAAGCCGGGATCGACCGGCTCAGCGCCTTCCACCTGGCGATCGAGGTGGTCCGCCGGGGCGGCACGATCTCGCTGATCGGCGTCTACGGTGGGATGACCGATCCGCTGCCGATGCTGACCCTCTTCGACAAGCAGATCCAGCTGCGGATGGGCCAGGCCAACGTGAAGCGCTGGGTCGACGACATCATGCCCCTGCTGAACGACGAGGACCCGCTGGGGGTCGACGGCTTCGCGACCCACACGGTGCCGCTCGCCCAGGCGCCCGAGAGCTACAAGATGTTCCAGGAGAAGCGCGACGGGGCGGTCAAGGTGCTGCTCAAGCCGTAGCGATGCACGGGCCCCGCCGGATCTTCCCGGCCCTGAAGCGGACCGTCGCCGAGTTCAGGGACGACGGCCTCACGGACTGGGCGGCCGCGCTCACCTACTACGGGTTGCTCTCCCTCTTCCCCGGCCTGATCGCGCTCATCTCGATCATCGGACTGGTCGGAGACCCGCAGGGAGCAACGGAGGCGATCACCGATGTCATCACCGCGCTCGGCCCGGACTCCGCGGCGGAGACGTTCTCCGGCCCGATCGAATCGATCGCCTCCGATCGCGGCACCGCCGGCATCGCCTTCGTCGGCGGCTTGGCCCTGGCGCTGTGGTCGGCCTCCGGCTATGTCGGCGCCTTCATCCGTGCATCGAACGTCGTCTACGAGACCCGGGAGGGGCGGCCGTTCTGGAAGCTGCGCCCGCTGCAGATCGCGATAACGCTGGCGATGGTCGGGCTGGCAGCGATGCTCGCCGTAGGGCTCGTCCTCACCGGGCCGGTCGTCGATGCGATCGCTGACCCGCTCGGCCTCGGCTCGACCGCGATCACGCTCTGGAACATCGCCAAGTGGCCGGTGATGGCCGCCGTCTTCGTTTTCATGGTCGGGGTCCTCTACTACGCGTCTCCCAACGCGAAGATCCGCGGCTTCCGGTGGGTCACGCCCGGCAGCTTGGTGGCGGTCGTCATCTGGGGGATCGCGTCGGCGGCCTTTGCCGTCTACGTTGCCAACTTCGGCTCCTACGACAAGACCTACGGGACGCTCGGAGGTCTCGTCGTGCTGCTGGTCTGGCTCTGGATCTCCAATCTGGCGATCCTCTTCGGCCACGAGCTGAACGCCGAGCTGGAGCGGGGCGTCGAGATCGAGGAAGGCCGGCCCGGCGCCGAGCGGGAGATCCAGCTCGAGCCGCGGACCGACCCCGAGTGACACCGGCCCGGACGCCTCTCCGCCGCGACGGCGGTTGGTCTTCGCACCCAAGCGGGAACCGATCGAAAGTCGGTGAAAGCCGCTGGGGTCCGGGCCGGCGAGCCCTGGTTGCCGCTACCCCGACCGGGGCGGGCGAAACGATGCCTCCCGCGGTTTGGTCAGCGCCGCGGGCCGGACTCGCAGGACTGGGAGCGACCCCAGCCACGACCGCCGTCGCAGTGGTCGCGGCCGCCGCCGCCGTAGAGCCGGTCGCTGCTCGAGCCGCCGTAGAGACGGTCGTTGCCGCCTTCCCCGTGGCAGCCGTCGTGTCCGGCTCCCATCAGGCAGACGTCCCGGCCGGGACCGCCCCAGCAGCCGTCGCTGCCGGCGCCGTGCTGGCAGTAGTCGTTGCCGGGGCCGCCGACGCAATCGCTGTTCCGCGAGCCGGTGATGCAGATGTCGTTGCCGCCGCCGCCGATGCAGCGATTGCGCCGGCTGCCTTCCGGATAGCAGGTGTCGACCTCGTCGTTGCCGATGAACTTGTCCGAGCCGTGGCCCAGGCGGACCGTCAGGGGAACCGGCAGCGGGTCGAGCACTTCGACCATGTCGCCCGAAGGCCCCATGCTCAGTTCGATCGATCCGGCCTCGGCGAGATTGCAGGTCGCCACATGGCGGTAGCGGCTGAACCGGCAGCCGGCTGGCCGGGCCCTGGCCATCCAGCCCTCGACGACGAGATGGCTGCCGTTGACGGACAGCTGCAGCTGTGAGCCGGAGTGAGCCCCGTAGACGACGATCTGGTTCTGCGTCGAGGCGGTCGCACCCCCGAAACAGAGCACGAGCAGCAGGGCAGCGGTAAGCGCGAGCGCTCCCGTCCGAAGCGTCGAGCTCCTGCTCTTGAATCTCCCGCGCGTAGCTCTCATCCGAGAAAAAGGATCGGCTGAAGGTCGGACAGACTAAACAGGTGCCGAGGCGGAAGTCGCGCGGGGCGACGGAAACGCCGTCCCTAGAATGCCGGGCATGCGTGCGGGGAGCAAGCTGTCGATGGCCATCGTCGCCGTTCTGCTTGCCATCGGCCTGGCGGGCTGTGGGGGCGATGACGACCCCAGCTCGACCATGACCGAGAAACTTTCGCCTTCCTCGCAGGCCCAGTCGGACGGCGGTTCCGACGGCGGCGAGGGCTCCGCGGACTCGACTTCTGCCGAGCGCCAGGACTCTGGCGGCGGCTCGGCCCAGTTCCGTACCAAGGGCGGGGACAACAGCATCCAGGAATTCGGCGAAGAGGCGGATGCCTCCGATTTCGACGCCGCCGCCGCGGTCCTGCACGAATTCCTCGACGCTCGCGCCGCCGAAGACTGGGACAGCGCCTGCGCGGCCGTCTCGGAGGAAGTCAGGCAATCTCTGGAAAAACTGGGCGAGCAGGCGAAACAGCTCGACGGCGCCAGCTGCACCGGGATCCTCTCCGCGCTCACCAATCCGGCGGCCAAGAAGATCCTGCAGGAAGAAGCCGAGCAGGCCGACGTCGCCTCACTGCGGGTCGAGGGCGACAGCGGCTACATCATCTATCGGGCCGCGAAAGGCAGCGTCGTCACGATCCCGATGGTCGAGGAAGACGGCGACTGGAAGGTCTCCGGGCTTGGCGGGACCCCGATCGCCTAGCCGAGCAGAGCCGACGCCCGGACTTGAACCGGGGACCCCTTCATTACGAATGAAGTGCTCTACCAACTGAGCTACGCCGGCGGGCGAGCTTCATTCTAGGAGGCGCGCTCGGGCTCGGTTTGCCGGGAGCGCTCCAGGGGCGGCAGGTGACCGCACACCGGGCAGTCCGGCTCGGGGACGACCGGCTCTCGTTCGACCTTCATCGTGCGCAGGTCGTAGATATGGCCGACGCCCTGGGTCGAGGGCTCGGCGAGGCCGGTCAGGTAGTGCAGGATGTCGAGCCCTATCTGGCCGCCGATCAGCCCGCAGGCAGGCCCCAGGGTGGCTGCGGGCGATGCTTTCGCGCGGCGCTGCTCGATCGCCACGTCGAACATCGGGTAGGCGCGCCTGTAGGCGGCGACCTGGCAGGCGAAACAACCGGTCTCCCCAGGCACGTAGAGCGGCCCGACCCTGGCGATCGGTGGGAAATGGCTCATCGTGATGTACGGGATCCGAGCCGCGTAGCAGGCGGAGTTGACCCACTGCTCGATCTCGTGCGCGGGCCAGTCGGCGGCGTCGATGACGACGTCGCCGCCCTCGATGACAGCGGCGATCGCCGCCTCGCCCTCGAGCCGTTCGTCGATCACCTCGATTCGCATCGCCGAGTTGAACGCTTCCAGGCGGGCTCCGGCGGCGACGGCCTTCGACCGGCCGATGTCGGCCTCCGTATAGAGGATCTGCCGGTTGAGGTTGCTCTCCTCGACCTGGTCCCCGTCGATCAGCACCATCTCGCCGATCCCGCAGCAGGCAAGCGACCAGGCAGACCAGCCGCCGAGCCCACCCACCCCGAGGACGACGACACGCGCTTCTTCGAGTCGCCCCTGGCATTGCGAGGGCGTCGGACCGGTGGTGATGTCGCTGAAGTAGCGAAGCTGGCGATCGAAGCGGTCCATGACGCGGTCCGGGATCAGGTCGTCGTCGCCGGCGTCCTCGACCAGGCCCAGCTCCTCGAGCTGGGCGAGCAGGTCGCTGACCGGGTCCTTGCCGAAGCGCGCCTCCAGCTCGCTGCGCTCGTGGCTCCCGTCCAGGGCGTCGAGGAGCTGCCGGCCCTCCGCGTCGGGCTTCTCGATGTGGACGTCCGCGCCCGCGCTTGGGCGGAGCAGATACAGATCGCCATCGGGCGATTCGATCCGCTCGGTAGTTCGCTTGATTCTCGGTCGCGTCATGGAGAGCGCCCTGTGGGCAACGCTTGAGACCGACCGCTCGGCGGAATTTGTTTCATCGAGGGGTGTCCCGGGGAAACCCATCCGTGGCCTGAGATTTACTAAGGACACATTAAGTATTTGTACAAGGTCTTATCCGAGTCGTACTTTGAAACCAATGTGGGTAGCGAGCTGTCCGCTGCCGAGGAGAAGGAAAGGGGGGGTCTTGTCATGGCCGTCAAACACAGGAAAAGCCGAGAGCGGCGCAAACCGAACAAGAACCTCAAACAGGTCTTTGACCCGATGCTCGCCAAGGCGCTTTCCCACCCGCTCCGGGGGCATATCCTGGCGACGCTCGGCGACAGGATCGCCAGCCCCAACGAAATCGCGAAGGAACTGGGGATCGACGCCCGTGACCTCAACTACCACGTCAGGGTCCTGGTCGAGATCGAGATGATCAAGCTCGTCTACACCGAGCAGCGGCGAGGGGTTCTCGAGCATTTCTACGAACTCAACTCACCGGTGGTGCTCATCGACGACTCCGGATGGAGCCGGATCCCGGAGCAGCTTCGGTCCCGCGTCAGCGTCAACCTCCTCCAGGTCGCCGTGGACGAGGCGGTGGACGCGCTCCGCGCAGGCACGTTCAACGCCGGCGACAGCCACCAGAGCCTCACCACGATGATCCTGGACGAGCAGGGGCGGCGGACGGTCTTCGAGCTGATGAGGGGAACCCTCGAGCGGGTGCAGGAGGTTCAGCGGGAGTGTTCGAAGACGCTGAAGAAGAAACCGGGAGAGGGCGTCCCGGTGGAGGTGTTCATGATGGGCTTCGAAACCGCCGCCGCGGCGAGGAACGGCAACGGCAGCGCTGCGGGGACCGGCTGAACCCTCAGCTGGTCAGCTCGGCGGCGCGGGCGAAGACCTGGTCCAGCATCGGCGCGGTGAGGCGGCCGGTGAAGGTGTTCTGCTGGCTCGGGTGGTAGCAGCCGAGCAGCGTCCAGTCCCCAATCTCGGCCTCGGCACCATGGGCAAAGCGCGGCCTCGGCCGTGGCACCTCGCAGCCCAGCTCGCGCAGCGCTCGCAGTACCCCATCCCAGGCAAAGCCCCCCAGCGCGACGATCGCCCGGCACCGCTCCAGCTGGGTCAGCTCCCGCGCCAGGTAGGAGAGGCAGTTATCGCGCTCGGCCGGGCTCGGCTTGTTGGCGGGCGGTGCACAGCGGACGACCGCCGTCAGGTAGGCGTCGAGGAGGCGGAGGCCATCCTCGCTCCGGACCGACTCGGGGCGGTTCGCGTAGCCGGCACGGTGCAGGGCCGCGTAGAGCCAGTCGCCCGATCGGTCGCCGGTGAACATCCGCCCGGTCCGGTTGGCGCCGTGCGCAGCTGGGGCCAAGCCGACGATGGCCAGGCGTGCGGTCGGGTCGCCGAAGCCGGAGACGGGTCGAGCCCAGTAGGAATCGTGCTGGAAGCGGCGAGGCGGGTCCGCGGCGCGGGCCTCGCGCCACTCGACCAGCCGGGGGCATCGCCGGCAGCCGTGGATCTCGGTGGCGAGCTCCTCCAGGGCGTTCGATGCCCGGTCAGACGCAGCTTCTGGTCGATGACCCATTGGGAACACTGAATCATGCCCGTACCCTGCGAATCGCGTGGCGGAGCCCGATGCCATCGGAGTACGCGGGCTCCGCCACGTCTGAGCTAGGCGGTCTTGTGGATCATGAGCAGCGGAGCCACCTGCTCGGTCGAGGCAATCTTCATCTGGTTCACCCCCTCGTCAGCTCAAAAGGCCGGCAAATCTCCCTGTCCAACGCACACAACGCTTCTGACCTCGTTATTGGTGGAGAAAGTTCCACTAATGGAACGCAAAGAAGCATTTTGTCGGCAAATTTCTTGAAAACCGCCCTTTGAGAGGAATACGATGGAGTAGTTAAGCCACTATGCAACGATCGGAGGAGTCACTTTGGCCGCAAAGGGCAAGACCACCAAAGGTAAGAGGACGAAAGGCAAGCGCAAGGCGAAGGGTGCTGGCGTCAACATGCAGCTCGTAAAAGCGCTGGCTCACGAGTTGCGCATCGAAATCCTGACCATCCTCAACGAACGGATGGCGAGCCCGAACGAACTTGCCAAGGAGCTGGACGAAGGCCTGAGCCAGGTCAGCTACCACGTCAAAGTCCTCAAGGACTACGAGTGCATCGAGCTGGTCAAAACGGAGCCGCGCCGTGGCGCCGTCGAGCACTACTACCGGGCGACGTCGAGGGCCTTCCTCACGGATCGGGATTGGCACGAGCTGCCGAAGTCGGTCAGGCCGGGCCTGAGTGCCGATCTCCTGGAGTTGATCCAGCGCGATGCCGTGTGGGCGCTGGAAGAGGGCAGCTTCGATGCCCGCGAGGATCGGCACATGAGCCGAACCCCGCTGATCCTCGACGAGGACGGGTGGGACGAAGTGCTCGACAGCATGGAGCGGACCCTGTCCGACATCGCACGGGTGCAGAAGAAAGTGGCGTCTCGTCTGGCGAAGTCCGGCGAGGAGGGTTTCAGCGCCTCCGTGGCGATGATGGGCTTCGAGCTTCCGGAGCTGCCGGCGCAGCGCGGGGGTGCGAAGGGCAAGCCGAAAGCCAGGGCCAAGGCAAAGGCCAAAGGCAAAGCGAAAGCCAAAGGCAGGAAGTAGCGCTCCGAGCACGGCGCGGAGCGCCGTGCTCAATCCATAGGGTTCGCGCCCTGTGGGATGGGACCGATTTGCAAGTGGCTACGACAGACGGCGCGGCTTCGGCCGCGCCGTCTGCTTGTTCCTAGCCGCCTTCGCACTGGCGGCGACCGGGTGCGGCAAGAGCGGGCAGGGGGCCAAGACCGATCCCGAAAAGGGCTCGGACGCCGAGATCCTCAACGCGGCCCTTGCTCAGGAGCTGATCCTGTTCGACGCTTACACGCAGGGCCTGCCACGGCTGAAGGGCCCCTTCGTCGCGGTGGGACGAGAGTTCCGCGCGCACGAGCAGGAGTACGCGAACGCCATCACCAAGGCGATTCGCGGCCTTGGTGGTGAGACGGAAGCGGAAGGCGACGAGCTCGACTTTTCACAGGTCGCTGGCCAGGCCGATTTCCTTGCGCTTGCCTATGAGCTGGAGAACGCGGCGCTCGCCACCTACCTCGATGCGGCGCCGCGCCTCTTCACCGACGCACCGCGCATGCTCGCGGCGTCGCTGGCCGCCGGTCACGCCCAGCACCTGGTGGTGCTGAGGCAGGCGCTCGGCGCCGGTCTGGCGGAATCCGTGCCGGAGGCATTCGAGTCGGGCGAAGAGCCGCTGCAGCGAAGATGATGCGCGCATGACCGCCCCCCTTTACGCGATCGGCCGTTTCTGCTCGCGCCACCACTACCCCACGATTGCGGTCTGGTTGATCCTCGCCGTGGGCCTCGTCCTCGCCGGACAATCGCAGGAAAGCAGGACCAACGACAACCTCACCCTGCCCGGCACCGACTCCACCGAGGCCACGGAACTGCTGGAAGACAACCTGCCGGCGCAGGCCTACGGCAACAACCCGCTGGTGATCGCCTCGAGTGGGGCCAAGCTCACCACGCCGAAGTACAGCGAGGCGGTCTCGGAAACCGTTAAGCGGCTGCAGGCGATGCCGGACGTCAACTCGGCGGTCGATCCGCTCGGTCGCGAAGGTGCGACCTTCCTCAGCGAGGACGGGCGGATCGCCTACATCCCGGTCTACCTCGGCACCGGTCCGGGGGACCTGACCGAGGACGAGGCGCAGGACGTCCTCGATGCCGCGGATCCGGCGCAGACGGCCGGGCTGAATACGTCCGTCGGCGGTTACGTCGGGCAGCAGCTCTCCAAGCCCTCGACCGAGGTCAGCGAGGCGATCGGGCTCACCGCGGCGGTGATCATCCTCCTCTTCGCCTTCGGCACCGTGACGGCGATGGCCCTGCCGATCGTTTCCGCGGTCGTCGGGCTGGCCTGCGCGCTCTCGATCATCCGCCTGCTCGAGGGTGTCCTGCAGGTGCCGAGCGTCGCCGCGACCCTGGCGACGATGATCGGCCTCGGCGTCGGCATCGACTACGCGCTGTTCATCGTCACCCGGCACAAACTGCAGCTGCGCGAAGGGATGGAGCTGCGCGAGTCGATCGCTCGCGCCACCGCGACGGCTGGCGGAGCGGTCGTCTTCGCCGGCTTCACCGTCGTCATCGCCCTCTGCTCGCTTGCCTTCGCCGGCATCCCGCTGGTCAGCACCCTGGGCTTCACCGCCGCCATCGCGGTGGTCGTCGCCGTCTGTGCCGCCAGCACGCTGTTGCCCGCCCTGCTCGGGGCACTTGGCCCCCGGATCGACTCGCTGCGGGTCCACCTCGGCAAGAGCCACCCGGACGACCGCCAGCCGCACGGCTGGACCCGTTGGGCGCGTGGCGTCGCCGACCGCCCCTGGCGCTCGAGCATCGCCGCGCTGGCGGTGCTGCTTGTGCTGGCAATTCCTCTCCTCGATCTGGAGCTGGGCCAGAACGACATCAGCTCCCTGCCGAAGGACACCACCGCCCGGCAGGCCTACGACGGCCTCACCTCGGGCTTCGGCCCAGGCTTCAACGGGCCCCTGCTGCTCGCCTCGGAATTCGAGACGCAGGCCGATGCGAAACAGGCTCTGCCGAAACTGCAGCGCGCGATAGCCGGCACCGCCGACGTCGCCGCGGTCTCCGAACCCAGCTTCGACCGAGAGGGCACGGTCGCCGTCTTCTCGGTCGTAGCCAAATCGGCGCCCTGGAAGGACGCCACGGTCGAACTGGTCGAACGGCTGCGCGACCCGGTGATCCCCGAAGCGACGAAGGGGACCGGGGGCAGCGCCTTCGTCGGCGGCCAGACGGCCGGCTACATCGATCTCGCTACGCAGATCTCCGACAAGCTGCCGCTGATGATCGCGATCGTCGTCGGGCTCAGCTTCGTCGTCCTGCTGCTCGCCTTCCGCTCGCTGCTGGTGCCGGTCAAGGCAGCGGCGATGAACCTTCTCTCGGTCGCCGCCTCCTACGGGGTGGTGACCGCAGTCTTCCAGTGGGGCTGGGCCTCGTCCCTGATCGGGCTCGACCACTCGATCCCGATCGTCAGCTTCGTGCCCCTGCTGATGTTCGCGATCCTCTTCGGCCTCTCGATGGACTACGAGGTCTTCCTGCTGACCCAGATGCGGGAGCACTACAAGCAGCACGGACAGCCCGACCGGGCGGTGGTCGAAGGGCTGGCGAACACCGGCCGGGTGATCACCTCGGCGGCGGCGATCATGGTCTGCGTCTTCACCAGCTTCGTCCTCAACGGCAACCCGGTCGTGAAGGAGTTCGGGGTCGGGTTGGCGGTGGCGATCGCGATCGACTCGACCCTTGTCCGCTGCCTGCTCGTCCCCGCGGTGATGGTCCTCCTGGGCAAGTGGGCCTGGTGGCTGCCCCGTCCCCTCGACCGCGTCGTTCCCCACGTCAGCATCGAGGGCGAGGAATTCTTCGCCAAGCGCGACGCTATGGCGGCCCCGGCAAAGGTGGACTGATCGCATGTTCCCGCTCAACCTGGCCAACTTCCTCACCCTGTTGCGCATCCTCGCGGTGCCGGTCGTCGTCGTCGCCCTTCTTGGCGAGACGCCGAACGGCGACGCTCTGGCCGCCGCCGTCTTCGCGCTGGCGGCGCTGACCGACGGCCTCGACGGCTACTTCGCCCGCACGCGCGACGCGGTCACGACCTTCGGCAAGCTGATGGACCCGCTTGCCGACAAGCTGCTGATCACCGCGGCGCTCCTCTCCCTGGTCTCGCTGGACCGGCTCGAGGCGTGGGTGGCGATGGTGATCATCGCCCGCGAGGTCGCCGTTACCGGGCTGCGAGCGATTGCCGCCGAGCGCGGCGTCGTGATCTCGGCCAGTTGGCTCGGCAAGCTGAAGACCGTTCTGCAGATCGCTGCCGTGTTCGCCCTGATCGCGACCAACCCGGCGCCCGGCTGGGTCGACGGCCTCGTCTACCTGGCGGTGGCGGTGACCGTGATCAGCGGTGCCGACTACTTCTTCGGCCTGCGTCGCCGGCTCGAGGCCGAGCGCGAAGCGCGCTCCAGGGCCAAGCCCAACGCCGGCTAGCTCGCCGGCGCCTCCAGCCACTCCCTCACAGTGGTGTGGCGGCGCTGGTGCTCGCCGTCCTCCAGCTCGGTACGGAGATCGTCGAGCTTGCCGTAGCGCTCGGCGACCACGTTGTGGCGGTGGATCGTCTCAAGGTTCTCCTGGCGTGCCATCACGAAGGCCTCGCCCGGCAGGTCCGGGTAATCCGCGACGACCCGGCGCAGCATCTCGCGCACGCAGTCCTCGACGAAGCGCGGCTGCGCGTGCGCCTTGGCGACCACCGCGAGCTCGTCGGGCCGCTTCATCAGCTCGTAGATCTCCGAGCTCATCGATTGCTCGACGATCCGCAACAGCTCGGGGGCGTCGATCCAGGCCGGCCCGCCCTCCGGGCAGCCGACGTGGAGGCTGCCGATGCCTCGCTGGTTGTGGGTTGCGATCGGCACCGCCTCGATCGCGAGCTCGATCTGCTCCGCGTCGAAGCCCTGCTCGGCAAGCCGCTCGCGAGCGAGCCCGCCGACCATCTCCTGGGCGCAGGGGCAGGCGGTCATGCCCTGGGCCTGGACCCCGGTCAGCGTCCGCGTTCCCCGCAGCGAGTCGACCGCGGTTCCGAACAGCACGTAGATCTCCTGGGTCCGCAGGCCGCTGGCCGGCGTCGTCACGGTCTCCGGGTATTTCGCCGTGACCGAGACCTCGGCCCGAAGGCCACCCTGGCGCTCGCGCACCCGCTGGGCAATGTGGGAGGCGAGGACCTCGGCGCGGAACGCCTCGCCGAGCACCACCTCGTCGATCGCCTCGCCGACGATTTCCTCGAAGCGGGACATGTGGACCCCGGCCTGGCGGGGGTTGAGGTCGACGAAGCACTCGAATTCGGCGTGGTAGGTGTTCTCGACGCCGTCGACGTCGACGCGGATCACCTTCTCCACGCCGGTGACGCCGACTCGCGAGAGGCTGACCTGCGTGGCAGGCGTCGACGACTGGACGTCGGGCGCGGTGGAGGAGACGGTGGTGGAGTGGCTCGCCATCTACCTGCCAAAGGGTAGGGGACGAGCGCTCGGGGTAGCGCCGATCAGGTGCTCGATCCCCCTATACTTGCCCCTGGCCGGAGCATCGGGGCCGGCCCCGGATGGGAACTGGGTTGCACCGGAGGCAGTGATATCGAGCCGTTGGGAACGGTCCCGCAGGGACTGGATCAGGATTCGAGCGCGCAGCCGTTCGCCGAGCCGGAGGAGCTCGAGGGCCTGATTGCGCTGGGCCGCGAGCGCGGCTACCTCACCTTCGAGCAGATCGCCACCACACTCGAGGAGGTGGACGTCACCAAGGAGCAGGTCGCCTCCCTGCACACCCGCCTGGTCGAGCACGGCGTCGAAGTGATCGCCGAGGACGGCGTCGGCGCCTACAAGGAGCAGCGTGCAGAGGCCTCGGCGAACGGTCAGCCGAAGAAAACCGAGCTTGACCTGACGGTCGAACCGAGCCTCGACTCGCTGCGCCTCTACCTGCGCTCGATCGGCAAGGTGGACCTGTTGACCGCCGAACAGGAGATCTCACTGGCGAAGCGGATCGAGCGCGGCGACATGATCGCGAAGCGGCAGATGGTGGAGGCGAACCTCCGCCTCGTCGTCTCGATCGCCAAAGGCTATCTGGGGCGCGGTCTCAGCTTCCTCGATCTGATCCAGGAGGGCTCGCTGGGCTTGATCCGTGCGGTGGAGAAGTTCGACTACCGGCGGGGCTACAAGTTCTCGACCTACGCGACCTGGTGGATCCGCCAGGCGGTGACGCGGGCGATCGCCGACAAGGCGCGGACGATCCGCATCCCGGTCCACATGGTGGAGAAGCTGAACCGGGTCGCCAACGTCGAGCGGCAGCTGGTGCAGCGCCTCGGGCGCGAGCCGGAGCCGGCTGAGATCGCCGCCGAGCTGCGCTGGCCGCTCGGCGAAGTGCGGGAGATCCTTCGTGTCGCCCAGCTGCCGGTCTCGTTGGAGAAACCGGTGGGCGACGAGGACGAATCGGAGCTCGGCGACTTCGTCGCCGACGAGGCGGTGGCCGAGCCCTTCGAGGAGGCCAGCGAACACATGCAGAGGGAGGGCGTGCAGAGAGCGCTCGACGCGCTCCCGGAGCGGGAGCGACAGGTGATCCAGCTGCGCTACGGGCTCTCCGGGACGGAACCGCTCACGCTCGAGGAGGTCGGTGAGACCTTCGGCGTCACCCGTGAGCGAATCCGCCAGATCGAGAACAACACGCTGAAAAAGCTGCAGCGCTTGCCGGAGGCACAAATGCTCCGCGAAGCCTCCTGACGGCGTCCCGGCCTCGTCAGGACGTAATCGGTTCGAGGACGAAGACTGCGATGTCGCGGTCCAGCACTGCGGCGTAGTCGTCGAAGCCGGAGTACTGGACGTTGTGCTTGCGCCAGAGGTCGGCGCGCTCCTCGCCCTCGGCTATCCGTGCCCGCACCTGGTGCCGCTCGCGGCCGACCTCCACCTCCGCCTCGGGGTCGGCTCTCAGGTTGAACGACCAGGCGGGGATGCGCCGGTTGCCCGCATTGGTATTGATGATCGCCCAGCGGTCTCCGTCGGCGAGGTAGACAACCGGCGCCGTCCGCTGCAGGCCCGACTTGCGGCCGGTGGTCGTGAGCAGGAGCACCGGCGCCCGCCCGACCTTTCCTCCCAGGCGCCCCCCGCTGAGCCTGTAAAGGGGGACGTTCAGCTTGCCGGTCCAGCGCAGCCCGGTCGCCCCAAGCGAGTGGGAGATCCGCGAGTAGAACTTGTCCCCAGGCACGGCGGGCAGTATCGCACCCGCTCGACCCCTATAAAATCGCCGTTGCTCCTGGGGGAGTGCCCGAGTGGTTAAAGGGGACTGGCTGTAAACCAGTTGGCTATGCCTACGCAGGTTCGAATCCTGCCTCCCCCACTAGAAGTCGCGAATAAACACATAAGTCTGCATTTAACGCAGACAGTAAGTTGTGTCGTAGTGCTAAGAGTGGGGCGCATGCGAGATGATGTGTCGCATGCAGGCGAGCACGCTTGACGGTCGCACCATCGCCATCGCCGGGGTGGGCGGCGGTCTGGGGCCGGTCGTGGCCGAGCGGCTGGCTGCGGCCGGGGCAACGGTGTGCGGTTGCGGCAGGGACCAGGCTCGGCTGGACGAGATCGGCGCCGAGCTGCCCGAGGGGCGCTGGGACGGTCGTGTCGTCGATCTGCTCGACGAGGCGTCCGCACGCGCCTGGTGCACGGCCCTGGTCGACCGCTTCGGTCGGGTCGACGGGCTCCTGCACCTGGTCGGCGGTTGGCGCGGTGGCCAACCGCTGCATGAGGCGTCGCTCGATGACTGGGAGTTCCTCCACGACCTTCTCATCCGCACGGTCCAGCACACCAGCCGGGCCTTCCACGACGCCCTCCTCGCCGGCGACCACGGCCGCTTCGTGCTCGTCTCCGCGAAACAGGCTCAGGCCCCCTCCAACTCCAACGCCGCCTACGCGGCTGCAAAGGCTGCAGCGGAGGCATGGACCCTGGCGCTGGCCGACGGTTTCGAAGGAACCGACGCCACCGCGAACATCGTCGTCGTCGACGCGATTCTCACGCCACGAATGCGTGCAGAGAATCCGGGTGGTGACTTCGCCACTTTCACTCCGGCGGAGCATCTCGCCGAGGCAATTGCATTCATCTGTTCCGACGCCGCTGGGAAAATGAACGGTCAACGTCTAAGACTTACTATTAGGTGAGATGGAAAAAGCTGACTCCAAGCCAGCCGAGGGTGAGATGACGATCCGGGAGCTTGCCGAGCGGACTGGGATGACCGTTCGCAACATCCGTGCGCACCAAACTCGAGGGCTTCTCCCACCACCCGTGGTACGTGGACGTACCGGTTACTACAGCGAGGAGCACGTCGCGCGGATCGAGCTGACCAAGGAGATGCAGGCCGACGGTCTCAACCTGGAGGCGATCCGGCGGGTGCTCGACAGCGGTGACGGGGCTGCTTCTGCGATCTTCGACTTCACCCGCGCCCTGCGCGAGCCGTTCGAAGACGAGTCTCCCGAGATCTTCGAGGCAGACGAGCTGGCCGCGATCTGGGGTGGGAAACCTGAGCCGAAACTGACTCGCAAGGCGGAAGAGCTGGGCATCTTCCGCCCCCTGCCCGGCGGGCGGATGGAGGTGATCAGTCCCAGCTTGCTGCGCGCGGCGCGCGAGCTCTACGCGCTGGGGATCGGGCCCGACGGCATGAGCGTCACCGCGGAGAAGCTGCGCCGCCATGCCGATGGCACCGCACAAACCTTCGTCGAGCTGTTCGTCAAGGAGATCTGGGAGCCGTTCGACGAGGCGGGGCGTCCCGAACGGGACTGGCCGCGGATGAGCGAGGCGCTGGAAGGGATGCGACCGTTGGCGGCCGGCGCTCTGCTGGCGATGTTCCAGCTCGCGATGGGCGAGGCGATCGAGAAGGAGAGCGAACGGACCCTGAGGCTGGTCGCCGACCGCGGGTCAGGCGAGAGCCGCCCCACCTAGTTCCTCGGCCGCGGCCTCATGGCCCTCGTAGGGCAGGACCGCGAAGTACATCAGCGAGGGGAGCAGCGACTCGAGGTCGTCGGTTTCCTCTTTCTGGAGGCGGGCGTAGAGGACCGATTCGATCCCTCCGACGACCCCCGCGGCGGCGATCGCCGAGGGCGGGTCGGCAAGGCCCTTCCTGGC
>DATMEP010000130.1:0-4445 GCA_035556755.1 Solirubrobacterales bacterium | reverse complement strand
TCGAGCTGGTGAAGTTCCACGCGCCGCCAACCCAAGGCGGCGACCCGCACGCGCCCTCGAACACTCCAGGCCTCCGCCACGTCTCCTTCCTCGTCGAGGACATAGACGCCATGGTCACCGGCCTACAAGACCGCGGCACCGAGCTCGTCGGTGAGCTGGTGCGCTACGAGAACAGCTACCGGCTCTGCTACATCCGCGGCCCCGAGGGAATCATCGTCGAGCTGGCAGAAAGGATCGGCTGACGGGTCCGGTCCGCCGTTGACTCCCGACCAAACCGAACGACCCCATCAAGATCAAACGCGGTCGCAAATCGCTGGGGACTGGATCGCAGAGGGCTGGCGCTGAACCGGCCGAATTGGGATGCGACAAGGAAACGGACCCGGCCACTGCTAGCGGGTCTATGACCCCCCTAGCACCGAGGCGTTTAGGCTCCTCGTCAATAGCCCTCATCCTATGATTCGACGGCATGCTGCAGCCGTTGCGCAAATTCTTGGATTTACGAGTCCCTTTGGGATTGGGAATCGCAAGAAGACCCATTTCGTGAATAGCTGAGGCCGATGATGAAACCCCAGGCTTCAGCAAGGTGCAACGCTGAAACTCGCGAAGTATCCGCAGCCAGCAGCGAGATCAAGCACAAAAGGAAGCTGTCCTGGATCAAGCAGATCGGAGAGGCCCTCCGACCCGAGGACAATCGCAATCCACTTGTCTTGGACCTATTCGCGGGATGTGGTGGTCTAGCGCTTGGTTTTGAGGCGGCCGGGTTCGAGACGATCGGATATGAGCTGTCTAAAGACTATGCGGCCACTTACACACGCAACCTCAAGGGCCGCTGTGAGGTGGCGCGGATCACGGCGGATCTATTGCTTCCGGCAACGCCCATTGTCATTGCAGGTCCGCCTTGCCAGCCATTTAGCGTTGGAGGGAAGCGACAAGCTGCGCAGGATGAGCGAGACGGCTTTCCAGCGGTCCTCGCCGCCATCAAGAGAGGAAAGCCAGAACTCGCTGTAATCGAGAATGTGCCCGGTCTCCTCGCGGGAGAGCGCCGTATCTATTTTGATGAGACAGCCGCTGCCCTGAGAGACATGGGATACATCGTCGAACACCAGGTTCTTAACGCCGCCGACTACGGAGTCCCTCAGAACCGGCGACGCGTGTTTCTTGTCGCACATCAGGGAGGCTTTCAGTTTCCGGAGGCATCGCAGGAACAACCGGTCACGGCTGGCGAAGCCCTTGGGCGACTAGCAAAACGTGTCCCCTCTGAGCCCCGTCTTCTAACGCCAAGCATGGATGCTTACGTCGCTCGCTACGAGGCGGCTTCGAAATGCCGACGGCCACGAGACCTACGGCTTGACCAACCGTCTCGAACCTTGACCTGCAGAAACCTCTCTGGAGCGACTGGAGACATGATGCGCATCCGACTCGACGACGGGCGGCGTCGTCGTCTTGAGGTGCGTGAGGCCGCTCGACTTCAGTCTTTTCCGGACTGGTTCAAATTCCAGGGAAGCACCGGATCTCAGTTTCGTCAGGTTGGTAACGCAGTCCCACCGTTGCTTTCGCTGGCAATCGCTAAAGCGGCACGTGCTCATCTCGAAGCTCGGGATTCCATCGCACAGTCACACGGAACTGCTTCTGAAGTTCTGGTCGAGGTGGCTGCGTGAGCGCGGGCAAAATTTCGAAATATCCTGTTCCGTCAAGTCCGGGGGCAACCGCGACCATGCGCGCCAATCGGCGAATCGATACTCGACCCGAGATTTTGCTTCGCTCCGCACTGCATCGCCGCGGACTTCGATTCCGCAAGGATGTCTATCTCCGGGTTGAGGGGGTGCGCACGAAGGCAGACATAGTCTTTGCCAGCCCTCGCATTGTCGTCTACGTTGATGGCTGCTTTTGGCATTCCTGCCCGAAGCATGGCCAACTTCCGAAGGCCAACCAGGAATACTGGCATCCCAAGCTAGCCCGCAACGTCGAGCGAGACCAAGAAGTCAACAGAGCGCTTCAAGCCGACGGATGGACAGTGCTACGCGCATGGGAGCACGAGCCGGTCGAGCAGGTCGCGCAACGTGTCTACGATGCGGTAAAAGTCTGATGCGGGAATCTGTATCCCGGCGCTCGGGCTTTCGCTTACTCCAACTAGCGGACATCAGTGTCAAGGATCACGAAAATTCCCCACTCCGAATCACGGAATTTCCCCACCCCCTGCGACTCCCTCCCGTAGGTCTTTGAGCGTCTCGCGGTGAGCGCGCATCCGGTAGCTCTCCCCGTCGATGTGGACCACCGTCGCCCGGTGAAGTAGGCGGTCGAGGACCGCGGCGGCGACCGTTGTGTCCTCGAAGATCTCGCCCCAGCTGGCGATCCCTCTGTTGGTCGTCAAGATGGTGGCGCCCTTCTCATAGCGGCGGCTGATCACCTGGAACAGGTGCGAAGCGGCTTCGCCCAGCATCGGCAGGTAGCCGAGCTCATCGACTATGAGGACCGCCGGCCCCGCCCAGAAGCGCATCGTCGCCGCCCAGCGCCCCTCTGCCGCCGCCTTGGAGGTCCTTGCCACCAGCTCCGCGGCGGTCGTGTAGTAGACGCGGTGTCCGGCGTCGACCGCCTCGAGCCCCAAGGCGATCGCCAGCATCGTCTTGCCGACGCCCGGTTGGCCGACGAAGAGCACGTTGGAGCGCTCCTCGACGAAGCGCAGCGTCGCCAGTTCCTCGATCAGGCGGCGATCGAGGTCGGGTTGGGCGGAGAAGTCGAATTCCGCCAGGCGCTTCTTGGAGGGAAAGCCGGCGAGCCGCATCCGTCGCTCGTGGCTCTTGGCCTCCACCGCGGCGACCTCGGCACCCAACAGCTTGTCGAGGAAGTCCGCGTAGGAAGGCTTCTCCTTCTGCGCGGCCTCCAACTCGCCGGCGAGGCACTCCGCAGCGGCATCCAGCCCGAGGCGGCTCAGGTGGCCGCGGACGCGCTGGTAGGGGGCATCTGCCTTGCCGCTCACCGGGCCGCTCCGGCGATCTCGGCGTAGCGGCTCAGGTCGATCGCCACCTCTTTGCCCTCCTCGCCGCGGATCCGCGCGGCGGCGGCCAAGGCCGCCTCGCCGGGCGGTCGGTTCGCCTTGCGCTTGCAGCGTGGCGCGGAGGTGAAGGAGTCGAGCACCGCTCGCTCCAGCGCCCGGGCATGCCGGGCATCACTGATCGTCTGCGCGGCACCGGCGGGGGCTCGGCGGTGGCGCGCCACCCTTCGCCCGGCGGCGGAGCGGATCTCGACTTCGAGCTCGCCGAGGCGGGCCCTCACCGTCACCGTCTGGCCGAGGAGCTCCGGCGGGACGCTGTAGCGGTTGCCCTCGAAGTTGACCAGCGCCTTGGCGTCGACCACCCGCTCGGCCTCGAGCTCGGCTGGGAACGGCGAGGGCGGCAGCGAGAGCAGGGGCTCGGCGCCGGCCAGCGAGCCGACGGTTCCGCCCGAACGCCGTCTCCCGTCGGCGATCGTCGCGCAGAAGCGATCGAGGTCGGCCTGGGCCTGGGCGGGCGTAGAGACCGGCGCCGAGCGCCACCAGGAGCGGGCCAGGTAGCCGACGGCGGACTCGACGACTCCCTTTCGCTGAGGACGGTAGGCGGGGCAGACGTCGACCCTCGTGCCGTAGTGCTTGGCGACCGCGGCGAACTGCGGGCGAAGCCTGCCGGTATCAGGGTCGACGACCGTGGCCATGCGATCGGTGCGCCAGGCCTTCGCCGTGCCGCCGAGGCGCCGCAGGACGCCGTCGAGGGCGGCTACCAGGTGCGGGGAGCTCTGTCCCTCGCTGAAGACGGCCCGCACCCTGCCCGAATGCGAGAGGGCGCCGACCAGGACGTAGGCCTTCTCGCCCCAGGGGGTGTCCGTCAGCTCCCACCAGTCCAGCTGCAGCTCATCGCCGGGCTTGTGCGGGATCTCGGTCGTCGGCAGACGGCCATTGCGGCAGGCCGAGCAGGTTGGCCGCAGCTCCAGCCGGCGCAGCTCGCGGACCAAGGTCTGGTAGGAGCGATCGAAGCCCAGGCCGCAGAGCTCGCGGTGAAGAACGGTGGCGAGCACATGGTGATCGTCGGCAAAGCGGGCGACCAGGTAGTCGCGGTAGGGCTCAAGGCAGCTGGGCGACCGCTCTCGCTTTTGCCGCTTGCCGCGCAGGTAGGCGCGCACTGTCTTTCGATCGCGGCCGGTGTGACGGGCGATGGCCGAGATCGACCAGCCCCGCTTGGCGAGCGCGTGAATCTCCACGTCATCCTCCTCTGTGAGCATCCCCCCGGGGTCTCCCTTCGGATCGCAGGCTTCGACACCCGCGACCGTCGCGATGACCCCTGACGGAAAGAGCCGCCCGCCCCCGTTGCTCCGCCTCGGACTACGTCCTCGGCTACGCGGCGGGGGCGGCGTCGGTGCTCATACCTGGGGAATTCCTGTGATCGGATCTGGGGAGGTTTGCGTGATCACGCGCA
>DATMEP010000129.1:0-15598 GCA_035556755.1 Solirubrobacterales bacterium | reverse complement strand
AGTCCCCAACCGGGACTTCCTGATGGGCGCCTTCGACTCGCTGGGCGAGAACCGGCGTGAGGCGCTGAAGCTCGCCGCCGGCTTCCGCGGCGAGGAGGCGGTCGACGCCGGCCTCACCGAGGACGACGCGCTGGAACTGGTCCTCAACATGCTCTCCTCACCCCGCCTGATGGAGCTGGCGGTCGAGGCGGTAGAGCTCTACATCTGGGACCGCGCGGGCTCCGAGAACTAGCTAGGACCCTGCAAACCGGCGCATCTCGGGGTTTTCGGTCGGCCTCCTCGGGTCACGCACTGAAGTGCGCTCCCCTCGTCAGCCTCCCTGCATCCCCCGACCTGCTTGGTTTTCGGGCCCTAGTGTTTTTCTTATCTCTGAGATCGCCTGCTCGTTGTCCTGGAAGTGGACGGCCGCAATGCCGGCCTTCTCTGCTCCTTCGCAGTTGACCAGGACATCGTCGACGAAGAGGCAGGCCTCGGGCGGCATCTCGATCCGCTCCAGGGTCAGCGCGTAGATCTTCGATTCGGGCTTGCGGCAGCCGACGAAACCCGAGTCGACGACGGTCTCGAAGATCTCGTCGACCGGCAGCATCGAGCGCCAGAAGGGCTCCCACTCGCGCACGTTGTTGGTCAGCATCGCCATCCGGTAGCTCTCGGCCTTCAGCTCCCGCATCAGCTCGATCATCTCCGGGTTCGCCTCCAGTGCCTCGAAGTAGATCTCTTTGAAGCGGTGCATCTCCGGGCGGTGGCCGAGCAGTGGCTCGAGGCTCTCGGTCAACTTGTCGAGGAAGGCGACCTCGGTGATCTCGCCGCGCTCCATCTCGAAGAGGGGGTTCTCGCCGTTGGCCTCGGTAGCTGCCTGCATCGCCTTGCCGAGGGTCTCGGTCGTGATTCCGGTCTGGTCCTGGAAGGCCATGAAGGACTGGATCAGCGGCGTGGTCAGGACGCCGCCGAAGTCGGAGATCACCGCCCGGATCCCGTTTCCCTCAGCCACCGGCTCGCACCACCTCGTAGTGGCCGAGGCCCTCGCGCCCCTCGAGCGACCAGCGGAAGAAGGCGACGTCGGCGACCAGGCCCTCGCGGCGCACCTCGGCGGCGCTGATCAGCGTGCCGGCGCCGCGCAGCGGGTGCGCCTCCTCGTCGTCCACCCACAGCTCCAGCGTCGCCCGCCGCTGCACGCCGTCCGGCCCGTACTCGGTCGAGAGCAGCGTCTCGGCGACCTCCACCGGCGCGCCGTCCGGGCCGCAGAGGACCGCGCTGACGATCTCGTCGCCGTGCCCGCCGGACGCAGCGGGCCGCACCGCGGACAGGGCGAGCAGCCCGCCGTCGGAGAAGACGATGCCGATCGAGCGGCGCTGGATGTTCCCGGGATCCTCACCCATCGGGGCGGCAGCCTAGTTGACTGCCCGATGGGCCGGGTTCGCCCGGCGCTAGGCTGTTGTGCATGACCGAGAACCAAACGGAAGTGCTGACCGAGGACGACGTGCTGGAGGCGCTCGAGGAGGTGATCGACCCCGAGCTGGGGCTCGACTTCGTCTCGCTCGGGCTGGTCTACGACGTCGAGATCGAGAAAGAGGACGTCTATGTCACCTTCACGCTGACCACGCCGGCCTGCCCGATCGGCCCCCAGGTCTCCGAGCAGATGAAGGAGTTCGTCGGCGACCTCCCCGGCGTCAGCGCCGTCCACCCGAAGATGATCTTCGACCCACCCTGGTCCCCGGAGATGATGACCGAGGACGCCAAGTTCGCACTCGGTTTCTAGGCAGGGATTGCGGGGTCATCGAGCCTGTCCCCATGGCTGTCTCCGCGAGGCAACGGCCCCGTCTCCAACCTCTTCGGCCAGCCTCGCGAGACGAGAAATTGCGAAGCCAGTAGGCCGAGCTGGCCGAACGAATGATCAATTCATCTGGTGAACCTGCCGAGTTCCAAGCGCATCGAGAGGGCAATCGCACGTTGAAAATTGCGATTCCCGACTTCTCTTAGTAGTCCCCCGACCCGGAGCCCGATCCGATCCCCCACTTGCCGTTAGTACCTCGCCTGGGGCTTTCTCAATCGCGATCGCCGTGCCTCCGCTGACGAGCTCCAGCGAGTGCAGGGTGCTTGGCGGTGGTAGCCCCACATGGGGGATAGGTCCGGGTGTTGACATGCTCATGAGCCCCAACCATCCGGCTATCCCTATGGCTGCGACGTCGCTCAGGGTTGCGAGACGAGCGAGGAGTCGGTCTCGTGCTGGAATTAGGGATGGATCATCCATCACCAACGAGTATCGGACGTTGTCCGGACGCCGTGATTGCTGGAAGACGGCCGTTCAGGCGGCGGCGAGAGGTTGGCGATCCCTGATCTCCACCTGGTAATCGGCGGGCAGCGGCACAGCGGGCGCGCGGTTGCCCTTGGACTCGCGGCGACGAGTTAACAGGTGCTCGAAAAATGCGAGGGCACCCCCTCGGGGCGCTGCGACGATCTCGCGGCCGTCCGGGTAGACGATTGCCAGCGGCCGGTGCTCTGCCACGGCCTCAGCGAGAACCGCGCCGAAATGCTCCTGGTCAGCGGCGATAAACGCGGTCCCTTCGGGGTAGCGATCGGGTTCCGTTGCAGCTTCGATCAATCGCTCATTGGCGATCTCGCCTGCTGCGGTGAACTTGCTGCGCTCTAGTTCTTCCATGACTCTGCGATTGCTTCCCAGTGGTGGATCAAGTAGCGGATTGCCATAGGCGCGACCTCGTTGACCGTGCCCTCCGCAAACCGCTCTGCAGGCTGCTTCTCGGCTCCAGTGTAGCGGTGCATATCGTGGTCGCCGTGGGCATTGTCGAGTAAGCGAATGGTCTGCCAGAGGCCCTCCTTCCGTAGCTGGAGCATGACCGCGTACTGCTCCAGCGGACGGCCCTTCAGCTCGACCAGCACGCGGGCATCGGTCGAAAGCGGGCGGATGAAGGGATCAGTCATAGCTGAAACGTATCCGCTGCACTCGACAGCGAAAAATCAGGTCAGTCTGAAACTCAGCGATCGAGGCGCGGGTCGTCTGAGTCGATCTCTTCGGCGGTTCCCTCGTAGTCGTAGGTGCGCGTCGAACGGCCGGTGCGCATCGCCTGGTCCCCCAGGCCGACAACGACGAAGCGGCGGCCGATGTAGCCGCGGAAGAGGCGGCGGACGATCGCCCGGGACGGTGGGATCAGCAGGATCAGGCCGAAGATGTCGGTGACGAAGCCCGGCGTCAGCAGCAGCGTGCCGCCGACGACGATCAGTACCCCGTCGACTACCTCGCGGCCGGGGAAGCGCCGCTCGGCAAGCGTCTCGTTGAAGCGGCGCCAGGCGCCGCGGCCCTGGTGGCGCAGCAGCAGCGAGCCGAGGATCGCGTCGGCGAAGAGCAACGCCAGGGTCGGCCAGACGCCGATCGCCTGCCCGACCTGGATGATCACGTACAGCTCGAGGATCGGGACGGCGATGAAGAGGGCGACGAGAAGGGCCACGGGACAACCCTAGTGCGGGTGATGCGCCGGCTCTGACCTCAGGCAGGGGCGGCAGCCGCCGCGGCCGCTTCCTCCAGCTCGGCGAGCGACTCGTCGATCCCCTTGGCGATCGCTTCGACGTCCTCCATCGAGTCGTAGTCGGCCAGCAGGCCGAAGCAGATGCGGCCGTTGTAGCTCATGATCGCCACCGCCATCGCGTGGTTCGGCGGCAGGAAGGCGACGGGGAAGACCTCCTCCAGCTCGCGGCCGAGCACGTACAGGGGGATCTGCGGGCCGGGCACGTTGGTGACGATCAGGTTGAAGAGCCGGGTCGAGAAGTTGATCCGCGCCGCCTGGGCGAGCAGGGTCGGCGGGGCGAAGTCGTTGAAGCGGGCGATCACCTCGGCGCCGAGCGCCTGCTTGGAGCGCTTCAGCCCCTCCATCTGCTCGCTGACCACGCGCAACCGCCGCACCGGGTCCTCGACGTAGACCGGCAGCGGCCCGCGCATCGCGGCGAGCCGGTTGCCGAGTTCCCCGCGCTCGTCCGCGGTGCGGATCGAGACCGGCACCAGCGCGCGCAGCTCGAGGCCCTCGGTGCGGACGCCGCGCTGGTGCAACCACTTGCGCACCGCCCCGGTGACGACGGCGAGGACGACGTCGTTGACCGTCCCGCCCAGCGAGTCCTTGATCCGTTTGAAGGTCGCCAGCTCCGAGCGCGCCCAGGTGAAGCGCCGGTGCGGGCCGATTGGCTGGTTGAGCGGCACGTCCGGTGCCGGGTCGGCGAAGGCGCCGACCACCTCGGTCAGCCCCTCCACGGCCTCGACCAGCCGCCGTGCCGCCGTCTCGGGGTGCCGCACCGCCTCCGCCGCGCGCTCGGCCAGCTTCACCGGCGTGGCGGCGGCGTCGCTCGCCCCGCGCGCGATCAGGTGCCTGGTGCTGGGGGCGGGATGCGGCTGCCAGCCGTCATCGGCCGGCGCCGGCTCCGGGATCGGCTCGAGGTCGAAGAGGACGGTGCCGATGTCGACGCCGGAGATCCCGTCGACCATCGCGTGGTGGGTCTTGGTCAGGATCGCGAAGCGGTCGCGCTCAAGTCCCTGCACCAACCACATCTCCCAGAGCGGCTTGGAGCGGTCGAGCTGCTGGGAGAAGACACGGCCGGCGAGTCGCTTCAGCTGCGCCTCGCCACCCGGCTCGGGCAGCGCGGTGTGGCGGATGTGGTAGGTCAGGTTGAAGTTGACGTCGTCCGCCCAGAGCGGGCGTCCGGCCTCCAGTGGCGGCACGGCGAGGCGCTGGCGGAAGCGCGGCACCTGGTCCAGCCGCCCGCGCACGTGCTCGACCAGGTCGACGTAGCGCGGTGGCGGGCCCTCGAAGATGAGGATGCCGCCGATGTGCATGTGGCTGGACGAGCTCTCGTTGGTCAGGAACGAGGCGTCCACCGCGGTCAGCCTTTCGAGGTGTCCTCCAGCCGTGCTCATGGGGAAAGGCTAGCCGCGTCCCGCCGGCGGGGCCGGCCCGCCCGCCGGTTCGCAAGGCGCCCACCGGTACCCTGCGGGTGATGACCCCCACCGCCACCGCCCCCAAACGGGTGCTGCTTGCCGCGCCGCGCGGCTACTGCGCCGGGGTCGACCGCGCCGTCGAGACCGTCGAACGCGCGCTCGACCTCCACGGCGCCCCCGTCTACGTCCGCAAGGAGATCGTCCACAACAAACACGTGGTCGAGGAGCTGGCGAAACGGGGGGCGATCTTCGTCGACCAGGAGACCGAGGTCCCCGAGGGTGAGATGGTCGTCTTCTCCGCCCATGGGGTGGCTCCGGCCGTCCACGACAACGCCGCCGCCCGCAAGCTGCGCACGATCGACGCCACCTGCCCGCTCGTCACCAAGGTCCACGTCGAGGCGCGCCGCTTCGCCGCCGACGGCTACACGATCGTGATGGTCGGCCACGCTGGCCACGAGGAGGTCGAAGGGACGATGGGGGAGGCCCCCGGCAGCATCGTCCTCGTCCAGACCGTGGAGGAGGTTGCCGAGCTGGAGCTGCCCAACCCCGAGCGGGTCGCCCTGATCACGCAAACGACGCTCTCGGTCGACGAGACCACCGAGATCATCGCCGCTCTGCGGGCCAAGTTCCCGGCGATCGTCAGCCCCAAGTCCGACGACATCTGTTACGCGACGACCAACCGCCAGATAGCCGTCAAGCAGCTCGCCCGCGAGTGCGACCTGGTGCTGGTGATCGGCTCGACCAACTCCTCCAACTCAAACCGGCTGGTCGAGGTGGCGCGCGAGCACGGCGCCGCCTCGCACCTGATCGACAACCACACCCAGGTCCAGGAGGAGTGGCTTGAGGGGGTCGAGACGGTCGGCATCACCTCCGGCGCCAGCGCTCCTGAGGAGCTGGTCGAGGCCCTCGTCGAGTCCTTCCGAGAGCGCGGGGTGGAGGACGTCTCCGAGCTGCGCACCGTCCACGAGGACGTGCGCTTCATGCTCCCCAAAAAGATCCGCGACGCTGTCGCCGCGCGGGTCTAGCAGCGCTCAAAGATTTTCGACTAAACTGGTTTGCTTCTACCCATCTCTGGCTCGTCGGCCGCGGGCCCGCTAGAGCCGCGCGGCTCACCAGTTGAAGCGAAAGGAACGAGCAAATGATCCGCAACCTCAGGGCGCTGGGCTTTGCGGCCGCCGCGACGATGACAATGAGCGCGATCTTCGTCTCGGGGGCAACGGCGCAAGGGGTCCTCACAGCCGGCGATAAGGCAATGAAAAAACACACAGTGTCGGGTGTGTATGCCAAATCGTACGGGACGTTCAAAGAGAATCTCTTTACGGCTTTTGGCCAGAGCACGCATTGCACAGAAGATGAAATCTTCAGCTTCACGGCCAGCGGCACAGACACCAGCCTGGCAGTCAGCCCCCGCTATGACGATTGCTTCGTCCTCGACGAAAACGAAGAAGAAGGGCTTCCGGTCGAAGTGACGATGAACGGCTGCGAATACCTGTTCAACGAACCAGAAGAAGTGGAAGCGGAAACCTTCGAAGGCACGGTCGACCTCGAATGCCCCGAAGGAGAAGCGATCGAATTCGAGGTCTATTCCGCCGGCAACCATGAATTCCCGATGGGCATCGTGGTTTGCACCCAGACATACGAGCCCGCAAAAGGCTTGGGAACCTTCAAAACCCACAACAAAGTAGTTCCGGGGTGGGACGACGTCACAGCGACACTCAAAGCGCAAAAAGTCAAAGGGAAAAAACACGGCCTCTGCGGATCGGCGGAAACCGAAAGTGCTGAATACGTCACCAAATTGACAGTGACAAGCGATACCGACGACGTCTGGTACAGCAAACCTTGAATGATCGGCGTAGAGCCGGGAACGATCCCGGCTCTACGCCTGAGGCACTCCGGCGGCGAAGCTGAGGGACCAGATGCGGAGGCCGGACGAGGGGCGCAGGGTCAGTGCGTGGCGCTCGTGGCCGGGATGCTTGGCGAGGGTGTAGAGGGCGGGACCGCTGACCTCGATCGGCTGGCTTGCCGAGCCGTCTATTTCGACCGCGATCTCACCCGCACCCTCGACCGTTGCGTAGGCGCCGCCGGCCTCGTAGGGAACCTCCAGCTCCTCGCCGTCCTCGCCCGCCGTCCAGGCCCGCTCCCAGGAGCCGCCAGGGAAGACCTCCGGCGTCGGCGCCATCACCTGGGTGCCCGGTGCGTCGGTCGGGCGCAGCGGCGCCATCGGCGGCGGCAGCTCCCGCAGGGCGTCGGCCTCGCGCAGCTCGGCCTGGATCGCCTCCTCGGTGCCGCGGTACTCGCCCTCGCCGAAGTGGACCCAGGCCAGCGAGCCGCCCTGCTTCCAGAGGAAGAGGCTGGGCCACCCGGTGCAGCCGTAGTCGTGCCAGAGGTCGCGCTCGGCGTCGATCGCGACCGGGAACCCGACTCCGAGTCGCTCCAGCCCCGCCGCGACCGCCTCTCGATCGGCCCCGAAGGGGAAGCGCGGAGCCTGCACGCCGATCGTCTGCAGGCCGTGCTCGCCGTAGCGGCGCGCCCACTCGGAGATGTAGGGCAGCGTCCGCACGCTGTTGACCTGGGCGAAGTCGAAGAAGTGGACCAGCGCCGGTCCGGCCGCGGTCAGCGTCGGCATCGAGTCGGGGGCGTCGCCGATCCACTCGATCTCAGCGGGCAGGTCCGGGGCGGCGATGTAGTCCCGGTCCGGGCGCACCCCCGGGACGTTATCCTGGGCAGCCCGGTCCACCATCGGCGAACCAAGGAGGTCCCCGTGAGCAATGACGTCTGGCAGAGGATCGAGCAGGCCCGTGCCCGCTGGAACGTGCTCGAGCACCCCTTCTACCAGCGCTGGTCGGCAGGCGAGCTGAGTCGCGAGGAACTGGCGAGCTACTCGGGCCAGTACCGCCACGCGACCGCCGCGATCGCCAGGCTCAGCGCCTCGGTTGCCGAGTCCGCTCCCGATGCCGAGCGCGCAGGACTGCGCCGCCACGCCGAGGAGGAGGAGGCACACGTCGCTCTCTGGGACGGCTTCGTCGAGGCTGTCGGCGGCGAGGTCGCCGCGGTCCCGACGCCGGAGACCAAGGAGTGCGTCGACACCTGGACCGCGAGCGACGGCCGCCTCTCCCAGCTGGTCCGCCTCTACGCGATCGAGAGCGGCCAGCCGGCGATCTCCCAGACCAAGCGCGAGGGCCTCATCGAGCACTACGGCATCGGCGACGGCGCCGGCAACGAGTACTTCCGGGTCCACGAGAAGGCCGACGTCGATCACGCTGACGAGGGCCGGGCGCTGATCGAGGCCCACCTGGCAGACGCCGACCCCGACGCCCTGGTCGCCGCGGCGGAGTCCGCGTTCAAGGCCAACTGGCGGCTGCTGGACGGGGTAACGGCCGCGTAGGTCCCATGCTCGAGTTTCTGCTGCCAGCGCTGCCGCTCCTGCTGCTGGTCGGCTCGCTGGTCCTCGGCCGCTATCCGGGCCTGGACGCCGCGATACGGCTCGCCGACCGGATCGGGTCCTGGGCCGGCATCCGGGTCGCGACAGCGGTCAGCTCGAACCGCCCGCGTCGGCCCGACGCGGGCGCGGCGCACGGCGGGCTGCTGCTCGCCTTCTCGATCGCAGGTCGCGCTCCGCCCGCCTAGCCGGGCCCCGAGCAAGCACCTACGAGAAGGAGGCAGAGATGAGATTGATGAGGACGTACGCTGCCGTCGCCGTGTTCGCGCTCGGCGCCGCTGGAGCCCTATCGGCATGCGGGGACGACGAGGAGTCGACCGCCACGACCGCCAGAACCACTGACAGCACCAATACCCCCTCCGGCGCTCAGAGCACGACGCCGGAGGAGCCCGCGACCCCGACGATCGTCGTCCGCGGCGGGAAACCGGTCGGGGGCGTGACGGAGCTCGACTACGAGGCCGGCGAACAGGTCCGTTTCACCGTTCGCTCCAACACCGCCGACGAGGTCCACATCCACGGCTACGACGTGAGCAAGGAGATACCGGCAGGCGGCTCGGCGACGATCTCCTTCCCGGCCGATATCGAAGGGATATTCGAGGGTGAGCTGCACGGCAGCGGCGAACAGATCGTGGAGCTGCGCGTCGAACCGTGACCCTGCTGCCGTACGCGCACGCGCTGCTGGCTCGGCAGGACCTGCCGATCCCCGAATGGCTGTTCGCCTGGGGGGCGTCGATCGTCCTGATCGTCTCCTTCTTCGCGCTCTCGGTCGCCTGGCGCGAGCCCCGCTTCGAGGAGGAACGATGGCGTCCCCTCGGGGCGGGGCTCTCGCGGGCCCTGCTCGGCCTGCCGGCGCAGATCCTCTGCGGCGCGATCGGCGTCTTCCTGCTCGGCGTCGCCGTCTACGCCGGCCTGCGCGGCACCGAAGCGCCCGACCGCAACTTCGCCCTCACCTTCGTCTTCGTCACCGTCTGGCTCGGGTTCCCGGTGCTCAGCGTCCTCCTCGGGGACGTCTTCAGGCCGTTCAACCCGTGGCGGGCGATCGGCCGGGCGGTGGGGGGGACCTTCGGGGCGCTGGCCGGCCAGCGGCCGGCTCACCTCGCCTACCCGGAGGCGCTCGGCCGCTGGCCGGCGGCGATCGGCCTGCTCGCCTTCGTCTGGCTCGAGGTCGTCTACGGGCCGAGCGGCGGTGTGGCGGTCGGCCTCTCGCCGCAGACCACGGCCGTCGCCGCCCTCGCCTACAGCGGCTACACGCTGGCGATGATCGCTCTGTTCGGTACCGAGAAGTGGTGCGAACGCGGCGAGGTCTTCTCGGTCTACTTCGGCATGTTCGCCCAGCTCGGCGCGTTCGGCGCCAGGGACGGCAGGCTCGGGTTGAGGAGGCCGTTCTCGGCGGCGACGCGCTGGGCGACGGTGCCCGGCTCGGCCGCCGTGGTGATCGCCTCGATCGCCTCGACCAGCTTCGACGGTGCCCAGGAGGGCGCCTTCCAGGGCGCGATCGAGAGCGTCATCGATTGGTTCCTCGACATCGGCCTCGGCGCTGTTGCGGCGGAGCGCGTCGCCGACACCCTCTTCATGCTGCTCTGCTTCGGCGGGGTCTGGCTTATCTACATGCTCGGGGTGCGCGGGATGGCAAGCGTCGGCGGAGCGCCGTCCGTCCAACGGCTGCGCTCGGGCTTCGCCCACACGCTGATCCCGATCGCCCTCGCCTACCTCGTCGCCCACTACTTCAGCCTCTTCGTCTTCCAGGAGCAGGCGCAGTTCACCTACCTGCTCTCGGACCCGCTGGGGACGGCGAGCACCGACCTCTTCGGCACCGCCTCGGGCGGAATCGACTTCCGCATCCTCAGCGCCAACGCGATCTGGTACGTGCAGGTCGGCGCGCTCGTGATCGGCCACGTGATCGCCCTCACCCTCGCCCACGACCGGGCCGTCGCCTACTGGGGCGACTACCGCCAGGCGGCCCGCTCCCAGTACTGGATGCTGGCGGTGATGGTCGCCTTCACCTGCTTCGGCCTCTACCTGCTCTCGGTCGCCAACGGCTGAGCCGCGGCGCTGTCCCTCTACCCTGAAGGGGCATGCTGCCGCTTGCCCACGTCAGCCACTGGCTCTGGGTCCTATACCTGCCGCCGGTGCTGATCGTGCTCGGCTCGATCGTGAGGACGACGCTTGCCGAGCGCAGGAGGCGCGACTAAGGCTGCGCTGGCCGTTTGCGGCGCCCGGCTCGGGGTAGCCGAGGAAGCCGATGAGGGTTTGGGTGAGCACCGCCGTTGCAGCGATCGTCCTCGCTCTGGCGATGCCTGGATCGGCCCTCGCCAAGCACACCCTGCCGCCGATCGACATGTCGGAGGCCGAGAGCTGCGACTTCATCGCGGAGCCGGACAACCCGCTCTGCATGCTGCCCTTCCCGAACGACTTCTACACGCGCCCCGACCCGACCAGCGCGACGGGGCTCAGAATCGACTTCAGGACGGAGGGAATGCCCGCCAACGTCCTCGGCACCCATGTCGACGCCGCCCCCTACAACGCCTCCGACGGTTTCAGTCAGGGCGCAACGATCCTGCTCGAGGTGCCCGGCATCGACACGGTCGCCGACGTCCGCGCGACCGGCGCAGTCCCGATCGAGCACATCGGCCGCTACCGGCGGCCGAACGCGCCGGTCGTGGTGCTCGACGCCGAGACCGGCAAGCGCTGGCCGATCTGGGTCGAGATCGACTCGACCGCGGCCGATCCCGCCCAGGCGGCGCTGGAGATCCATCCTGCGGTCAACTTCGCCGCCGGTCACCGCTACGTCGTCGCCCTGCGCAACCTGCGCAACGCGGCCGGCGAGCGGATCGAAGCGCCCGCCGCCTTCCGCTATTACCGCGACCGGGTGCCGTCCAAGCAGCCGGAGATCGACGCCCGCCGCAAGCACTTCCGCGAGATCTTCAAGACGCTGCGCCGGGCGGCGATCGATCGCGACGACCTCTACCTCGCCTGGGACTTCACCGTGGCCAGCGACCTCAACAACGCCGGCCGGATGCTGGCGATGCGCGATTCCGCCTTCGCCCAGCTCGGCGACGCCGACCTCGCCGACGGCGTCCCGCAGGGCACCTCGCCGAGCTTCCAGGTGACCAGCGTCGAAGAGGAACCGAATTCCGGCCAGATCGCCCGTCGGGTGAAAGGCACCTTCGAGGTGCCCTGCTACCTGCTCCCGACCTGCGGCCCGTTCGGCACCATGCAGCTCGATTCGAGCGGGATGCCGGTTCAGAACGGCACCTGGACCGCCAACTTCGACTGCATCGTGCCGGTTTCGGTCGCCAGTGGCCCATCCGGGACCGGCCGTCCCCAGCTCTACGGCCACGGCCTCTTCGGTCGTGCCGCCGAGGTCGGTTCGAGCCCGCAGCGGAGCCTCGCCCAGGAGCACCGGTTCGTCACCTGCGCGACCGACGAGATCGGCATGTCGGAGACCGACGTCCCGGTCGCGATCTTCGCCCTCCAGGACCTCTCTCGCTTCCCCGCGATCCCCGATCGTCTCCAGCAGGGCCTGCTCAACGAGCTCTACCTGGGGCGGGCGATGATCAGCCCGAGTGGGTTCACCACCAGTCCCGCCTTCCACCAGGACGGGACGCTCGGCAGCGGCCCGGTGCTGGGCACGGGCCCGCTCACCTACAACGGCAACAGCCAGGGCGGCATCATGGGCGGCGCGCTGACCGCCGTTGCGCCGGACTTCACCCGCGCCTCACTCGGCGTGCCCGCGATGAACTACTCGGTGCTGCTGCCTCGCTCGGTCGACTTCGACCCCTTCGCCCAGGTCTTCAATCCGTCCTACCCGAACGAAACGGCGCGCCCGCTCGTCCTCGATCTGATCCAGATGCTGTGGGACCGCGGCGAGCCGAACGGCTACGCGCACCGGATGACCGACGATCCGCTGCCCGGCACGCCGGCCCATCAGGTGCTGATGAACGTTGCCTTCGGCGACCACCAGGTGACGATCTACCAGGCCGACGTCGAGGCACGGACGATCGGCGCCCGCGCTCACCGGCCCGTCCTCTTCCCGGGCCGCTGGCCGGACACCGACGTGCTCTGGGGCGTACCGCCGATCCGCGAGTACCCCTATGCCGGGTCGGCGATCTACTACTGGGACACCGGCCCCGTTCGCGAGGACCCGCCAGGGACCGTGGTCGGCGTCGACCCGCCGCCCTACGAGAACCTGCCCAACCGCAGCGGCGTCGACCCCCACGGCGCCCCGCGCGCGACGCCGGCCGAGCAGCAGCTCGTCTCGAACTTCCTGGCCGGGACGATCCTGGAAAGCGACAACTGCGGCGGCGGCCCCTGCTTCGCGATCGGCTTCGCCGGGCCCTAGGGCGGGCACGCCGTTTGACAGGCTGTTTCCAGCCGGAGAAGATCCGGAGCAGTCGAACGAAGGGGAAACGCGGTGAGCGAGGGGATCGAAATTGACCCAGTCGCGCTGGGCGAGTTGGGGACCTCCTTCGCCGGGGAGCTCGTACGGCCGGGCAACGGCGCCTACGATCGGCACCGGGCGGTCTGGAACGGCTCCATCGATCGGCACCCCGCCCTGATCGCTCGCTGCGTCGACGCCTCCGATGTGAGCGCGGCGGTGGCGTTTGCGAGGCGGACAGGCCTCCCGCTCGCAGTCAGGGGCGGTGGGCACAGCTTTCCCGGCCTGTCCGTCTGCGACGCCGGGATAGTCATCGATCTGGGCCTGATGAAGGGGATCCGCGTCGATCCCGAGGCGCGCACGGCGAGCGCCGAGGCCGGGGTTCTCCTCGGCGAGCTCGATCGCGAGACGCAGGCGTCAGGGCTCGCGGTTCCGGCCGGGATCGTCACCCACACCGGGCTCGCCGGGCTCACCCTCGGCGGCGGCATAGGTTGGCTGCAGCGCAAGTACGGGCTGACGATCGACCAGCTCCTCTCGGTCGACCTGATCACCGCCGACGGCGAGCTGCTGAAGGCCAGCGAAACCGAGAATTCCGACCTCTTCTGGGGCATCCGCGGCGGTGGCGGGAACTTCGGCGTCATCACCAGGTTCGAGTTCCGCCTCAACCCGCTCGGTCCGAATGTGGTCGCCGGGCCGGTGTTCTGGCCGATCGAGGAGTCGCCGAACGTGCTGCGCTTCTACAGGGACTGGATCGCCGATGCGCCGGACGACCTGATGACGATCGTGATCCATCGCAAGGCGCCACCGCTTCCGTTCATCCCAACCGAGCTTCACGGCAAGCCGGTCGTCGCCGTCGTCTGTTGCCATGCCGGATCGGTCGAGGCGGGGGAAGAGACGGTCGCGCCGCTGAAGGCATTCGGATCGCCTGTGCTCGATCTCTGCGAGCCGAAGCCCTTCCTCGAGCACCAGGCGATGTTCGACCCCTCCTTCCCGCACGGGCAGTGGTACTACATGCGGGCCTGCGACGTGGCGGAGCTCACCGATGAGGTCATCGACATCACGGTGGAGCACTCGATGCGCATCCATTCCCCGCTGACGAGCTTTCCGATCTGGCAGATGGGCGGCGCGATCTCGCGGGTGGGCGAGGAGGAGACGGCCTTCAACGGTCGTGGCGTCGGTCACACCTTCAACATCACGGCGGCGACGGCGGGGCGCGACGGCTTCGACCAGGAGCGCGAGTGGGTTCGCGACTTCTGGTCGGCCCTTCAGCCTCACCAGAGTGGCGGCGTCTACGTGAACTTCCTCATGAACGAGGGCGAGGAGCGGGTCCGCCAGGCCTACGGGCCGCGGAAGTACGACCGGCTGAAGGCGCTGAAGCGCCGCTATGACCCCGACAACGTCTTCCGGCTGAACCAGAACATCCCGCCCGACTGACCGAGAGAAGGGCTTCGATGGCACACATGGGCGGTGGCGCCGCTCGCTTGACGCCGACCCCGGCTAGGGCCGGATCAGAGGATCTCGGCGAGGCGGCGCTCGAGGGCTGCGGAAACCTCGTCGCGCACCGGGCCCTCAGCCAGCCGCTCGACCAGGGACTCGAGGAAACCCTCGATGATCACCTGCTTGGCTGACGCCGGGTCGAGCCCACGCGAGGTCAGGTAGAAGAGCTGGTCGCGATCGATTTGGGCGATCGCGGCGGCGTGGGTGCAGCGGACGTCGTCGGCTTCGATCTCCAGCCCCGGGATCGAGTCGGCGTGGGCGTCGGGGGAGAGCAGCAGGTTGCGGCTCTCCTGGAAGGCGTCGGTCCCCTGGGCGCCGGGGTCGACCCGGATCATGCCGCGCCAGACCGAGGTTGCTCCGGCGGCGAGCACACCGCGGAAGGCGAGGTCGGAGAAGGTGTTGGGGGCGGCGTGCTCCTGGGTCGTGTCGTAGTCGAGGTGCTGCCCGGGGCCGCCGGCGTAGCCGCCGGTCACCCGCGCCTCGGAGCCCTGGCCCGCCAGGTTGGTCTCCATCCGCACCTTGCCGCGCCCCGAGCCGAAGCCGAGAGCGGTCCAGTCGAGACGGCCGTCGCGCTCGACCTGCGCCCGCTGGGTGGCGAAGATCCAGGCACGCTCGGAGATGTCCTGGGTGCTGACATAGCGCAGCGTCGCCGCCTGGCCGACGTGCAGCTCGACCACCGAGTTGAGCAGCGCGTCGGTCTCGTCGCCGCTGGAGGAGCAGTGCTCCCAGACCTCGGCCTCGGCGCCTTCCTCCAACACGATCACGGTGCGCCAGGCGACCGCGGTGCCGTCCTCGTCGAGCGGCAGCTCGACCCGGATCGGCTCGGCGACCTTGACGCCGCGCGGCACGTGGACGAGAACGCCGTCGCGCCAGTTGGCCTCGTTGCGGGCAACGAAGGGATCCTCGACCGGCACCAGCGAGCCGAGCCGCTCGCGCAGCAGCTCGTCATGGGACTCCAGCGCCGCCGCCAGCGGCAGCACCGTGGCGCCCTCGCCGCCCTCGATCGAGGCGTTTGCCGGTCCGGGCTCGTAGGAGTCGAGATCCAGCGCCGAGAGATCGGTGAATTCCCACCCCTTCGCCTTCTGGTCGGGAAGGGGGAGGCTCTGCGCGAGAGAGGCGCCCCGCTGGCGCCTCTCTGAAAGCCAAGCGGATGCGGTCGCGACCTCAGCCAATGCTTCCCTCCATCTGCAGCTCGATCAAACGGTTCAGCTCGACCGCGTACTCCATCGGCAGCTCTTTGGTGACCGGCTCGATGAAGCCGTTGACGATCATCTTCGAGGCCTCCTCCTCGTCGAGCCCGTGGCTCTGCAGGTAGAAGACCTGCTCGTCGCCGATCTTGGAGACGGTC
>DATMEP010000128.1:0-23996 GCA_035556755.1 Solirubrobacterales bacterium | reverse complement strand
ACTCCTTCAGCATCGAGAGCGGGGGGTCGGACATCGTCGTCGACGTCACGGGGGCGGTGCAGAGGCCGGGCGTCTACAGGCTGCCGGCAGGGGCGCGGGTGATCGACGCGATCGGGCGGGCCGGCGGGACGGCGGGTGGGGCGACGGTCGAGGCGATCAACCGGGCCGCACGGCTGACCGACGGGCAGCAGGTGGTCGTGCCGGAGGAGGGCCCTGCCACCGCCACGGCCGGCGTTGCCGGCACGGCGGCCGAAACGGGCCCGATCAGCCTCGGCAGTGCGACGATCGGGGAGCTCGACACGATCGACGGGATCGGGCCGGTGACGGCGCAGAAGATCGTCGAATACCGCGACCAGCATGGTGGGCTCGCCTCCGTCGATCAGCTCGACGAGGTCAGCGGCATCGGGCCGGCGACGATGGAGTCGCTGCGCGCCAGGCTCCAGCCCTGACGGGGAAGCCGATGCGGCGCGACCGATTTCCGCCGCTGCTTCTCCTGCTCGGCGTGGCCGCGATCGTGGCCCTCGCGATTGCCCACGACGACGAGATTCGCGAGCGGGCGGAGGCTGGCCTCGGCAGGGGGATGCCTCCGCGCGAGGCCGAGCTGGCGCGCGGCTTCGTGCTCGGCCAGGACGACGGGATCGACCGAGAGACTGTCGAAGACTTCCGCCGCGCCGGGCTGAGCCACCTGCTCGCGGTCAGCGGCCAAAACGTCGCCCTGCTGGCCCTGCTCGCGATGCCGCTGCTGGCGGCGTTCGGCCTGCCGCTGCGGGCGCGGCTGGTCTGGGTGCTCGGGCTGATCGTCGTCTACGTGCCGCTGACCGGAGCCGGGCCCTCGATCCAGCGGGCCGCCGTCATGGGGGCGCTGAGCCTGCTGGCTACCTTGGGCGGTCGCCGCACTCCGCGTCTCTACGCCCTCCTGGTTGCGGCGATCGCCACCCTCGCGGTCGAACCCAGGATCGGCGCCGACGTCGGTTGGCAGCTCAGCTTCGCCGCGGTGCTCGGGATCCTCTTGCTCGGCTCGTACCTGCGAGGGGCGATCGTCGCTCGGATCGGATCTGGGGGGTGGCGCCTCACCCTCGCCGAGGGAGCGGCGATGACGATCGCGGCGACGCTGGCCACCGCACCGCTGATCGCGTTCCACTTCGGCGAAGTCTCGACCACCACCCTGTTCGCCAACCTCCTGGCGCTGCCCGCGGTGGCGCCGGCGATGTGGCTGGGGATGCTCGCGGCGATTGGCGGCCAGGTGCCCGGTTTCCCGGTCGCGCTTGTCAACTCGATCAACTCACCGCTGCTCGCCTACGTCGCCCAGGTCGCCGCTTGGTGCGGCCGGCCGAGCTGGGCCCAACTGCAGGTGCGGCTCGACGGCACAGGGCTTGTCCTCTCCTATGCGGCCCTGGCGATCGCCGTCCCGCTCTTCATGCGACTGCGACTGCTGCGACGCTTCGTCGCTGGACTCGGCCTCCTCCTCGCGGTGGTCGTGCTGGCCTGGGCGGGGACCGGGGGGAGAACGGACGCGATCGGCGCGCCGCCAGGCGGCCTGCGGGTCTCGGTTCTGGACGTCGGGCAGGGCGACGCGATCCTGCTGCAGCCGCCCGGCGGGGACGCGATCCTGGTCGACGGCGGCCCGGCCGGCAGCGGTCTTGCCGCGAAGCTGCACGCCGCCGGGGTGGATCGACTCGGCGCCGCGGTCGTCACACACGACCAGTCCGACCACGCCGGCGGTATCGGCGAGCTGCTCGGGGCGATGCCGATTGGGAACCTTCTCTACGCGATTCTCGACCGGCGCACCCTGGCTGCGGCACGCGCCGGCGGGGTTCCTCCTCGCCGTATCGCCGCCGGCAGTGAGCTGCGCTCGGCTCGCTTGCGCCTCGAGGTTCTCTGGCCACCACCCGCGCTGCTGGCCACGGCTCGTCCCCCCGACGATCCAAACCGGGCGGCGCTGGTCCTGCTGGCACGCTGGGGCGACTTCTCGATGCTGCTCGCCGCCGATGCCGAGGCCGAGGCGACGCCGCTCGACCCTGGCCCGCTCGACGTGCTCAAGGTCGCCCATCACGGCAGCGACGACGCCGGCCTCGGCGACCTCCTCGACCGGACCGGGCCCAGCCTCGCGATCGTCTCGGTGGGCGAGGACAACCCCTTCGGCCACCCGACCGCCGCGACTCTGGCCGCGCTCGGCGCCCGCGGCATCCGCACCCTGCGCACCGATCGCGACGGCGCGGTCGTGCTCGACGTCAGCCACGGCTCGTTCGGCGTGCACACGGCGGGTTGACCCAAGGCGGCAACTGGACGAATCATCGAATCGATATTGGGGCTTTCGCTGCCGAGCCCTACATCGAGGTGCGTGCCTGTCGATGGCCATTGCAGATGTCTCCCAGGCGTCCACAGACCCGCGAGTCGCGCTCGGCGAAGCCGAGCCTCTTCGGGGACGGGTTGCCGGAGAGGTTGCGGAGCACGTCCTTCGCCCTCCTCGGAACCACGGTCGCCGCGGGTCTCGTCCTGATCGGCTTGGTCCTGCAACAGGGTTGGCCGATCGCGCCAGACCTGCCGATCCCCGGCGCACCGCCAGAGCACGAGGCCGTCCAGGAGCGGACGGTCGTCGCTGAGGCGGTGGACTCGGGGAGCGCCGCCGAGCAGCCGCGCGCCGTCGGGCCCGACCTCTCCCTGGCTCCACTCGATCCCAGTCCCGCCGCACGGGCGCATTCGCGGCTCGCTGCCGCCGATCGGGTCGTCGCGCAGCCGCCGGCGGTCGCGGCCCCGGATCCAGCTCCGGGGCCGCCAGCCGGCGAACCGCCGTCGGCTGACGCACCCCCGGCTCCCCAGCCCGTCAGTCCGCCCCCGGTCGAGGCCCCGTCCCCGGCGTCGCAACCGGACCCGGCGCCGATCGATTCCTCGCCGCCCGTGGCGGCTTCGGTCGACGACCCCGAGGAGGACGACCAGGACCAGGGCGACGAGAACGAGGACGACGAGAACAAGGACGATGACGGCAAGCACCACGACGGGGACGACGACGAGGGCAAGCAGCACCACGACCAGGACGAGGACGAGGCGCGGGGCAGGGGACAGGGACACACGAAGGGTGCCCGCAAGCAGAAGGTCCCGCCGCCTGTCGAGGGCGAGGAGGATGCTCCGGCACCGCTCCCGACCGTGCCGCAGGGGGAACCCGGCGAGGACGAGGTCGACGAGGACGAGCCCGAGCTCGACGACCAGCAGGACTACGGCCGCGGTCGCGGCCACTGGCGTCGCGGCAGGTAGCCGCGCTCTCGGGCCGACTCCGGATCTAAACTCGGCGCGATGGCCGAGGAGATGCGCTCGCTCTACTTGATCGCCGGCACCGACCAGGCGAAGATCGACTCGACCCGGGCAAGGCTGCGGGCGCGAGCCGAACGCGAGGGAGGCGCTGCCGCGCTGGAGGTCTTCGAGCCGAGCGAGGGCCGGGGAGCCCCCGACCACGAGGCCCTGCTGGGGGCGATTCCGGCGATGTCGCTGACCGAGTCGCGCCGCTACCTGCTGGCGGACGGAGTCGAGCGCTGGCGCGACCGCCAGCTGGAGGAAGTCGCCGCCGCCCTTGACGCGCTTCCACCCGACCTGACCGTCGTCCTTATCGCGCGAGACAAGGCGCCGGCGAAGCTGGCGCGGGCGGTCAAGGCGGCGAATGGAGAGGCTCACGAGTTCGAGGCGCCGAAGGCGAGGGACATGCCGCGGGCGCTGGTCGGGGAGGCGAAACGGCTCGGCTTCAGTCTCGATCCGGCGGCAGCCCGGCTCCTGGTCGACCGGATGGGCGCCAGCCCGCTGCGGCTCCAGAACGAGCTGGAGCGTCTCGCCGTCTGGGCGGGGCCGGGTGGAGCCGTCGCGGCGACGGACCTCGAGGCGATGATCGCCGACACCTCCGAAGCAGCGGTATGGGCGCTCTCCGATGCCTTGCTGGAACGCAATCCCGGCAAGGCCCTGCGGATCGCCGAGCGGCTGATCTCGCAGGGCGAGAACGTCACCGGGCTGATCTACGGCTTGGCCTCACGGTTGCGCAAGGCGTGTGCCGCCGCCGCCCAGCTCGAGGAGGGCGTGCCGGCGAAGCAGGTCCAGGGCGGTCTCGGGATGCACCCGTACGCGGCAAAGCAGTTGATCGGCCGGCTCGGCGAGACGAGCGTCGATGACCTTCGCGGCGCAACGATCGCTCTCGCCGACCTCGAGGTCTGGTGCCGCGGGGGTGCCGACTACGGGGACGAGCTTGCGCTCACCCTGGCGCTGAGGAAAGCGGCTGGGGTTCCCGTTTAGCGGGCTACTTCGCGGCGGCGGTGGCGATGCGGGCCGCTTTGGCCTTCTTGCGAGCGCCCGTGTTCTTGTGAAGCGCGCCCTTCTGCACGGCCTTGTCTATCCGCGAGACCAGGGCGCGGTGCTCGACCTCGACCGCGCTGCCGTCACCACCCTCGACGGCGCTCTCAAGGCGCCGGAAATAGGTCTTCACGGTGCTGGTGAGCAACCGGTTCTCGGTTCGCTCCCGCTCGCTGCGTAGGATGCGCTTCTTCTGTGAGGCTATGTTTGCCATGAGTGCGGCGCCGGACTATACCGAGCCTGAGCGCCGCCCCGGCGACAGCGAGCCAGAGCGGCGACCTGGTCGCATCGCCCGTTCGACCGCTTTTTTCTCGATTGCGACCGCCGCGTCCCGCGTCGCCGGCCTCGGCCGAGAGATAGTCGCCGCCGGCTACTACGGCGTCAGCGGCCCGATGTCGGCCTTCACGATCGCCTTCCAGCTCCCCAACCTGGTCCGTGCGCTGTTCGCCGATGCGGCCCTGCAGCCGGCCTTCGTCCCGATCTTCACCGAGCAGCTGGAGAAGAGGAACTACCGCGAGGCGTTCCGGCTTGCCTCGACCCTGCTGCTGCTGGTCACCGTCGTGCTCGGCGCGATCACCGCGCTCTTCGTGCTGATCGCGCCGGTCCTGATGCCGCTGGTGGCACCCGGCTTCGAAGGCGAGCTCCTCGACCTCACCGTCACCCTCTCGCAGGTCCTCTTCCCGATCCTGATCCTGCTCGGCGCGACCGGCGTCGTGGTCGGCGTCCTCAACAGCTACGACCGCTTCGGCGCCTTCGCGATCGCACCGCTGTTCTGGAACCTGACGATCATCGTCGCCCTCGTCCTGATCACCCCGACCCTCGAGGGGCAGGACCGCATCTACGCCTACGCGATCGGCGTCCTCGCCGGCACCCTGGTCCAGCTCCTGATCGTCGCCTTCGACCTGCGCAACACCCCATTCAAGTTCGGCTGGAGCTTCGATTGGCGCAACCGCGACGTGCGTCGCGTCCTGCTGTTGATGCTGCCGGTGACGCTCAGCCTCGGCCTGATCAACTTCAACCTGATCGTCAACAGCCTCTTCGGCACCCTGGTCAGCGACCAGGCGCCGGCGGCGATCGACAAGGCCTTCCGGATCTACCAGCTCCCCCAGGGGATCTTCTCGGTGGCGATCGCCACGGTCCTCTTCCCGACCCTGGCGCGCTTCGCGACCCGCGGCGCCTACGGCGACCTGCGGGCGACGATGGCCAACGGGATGCGCCAGATCCTCTTCGTCCTCGTGCCCGCGGCGGCGGCCATCCTCGTCCTCTCCGAGCCGATGATCCGGCTCGTCTACCAGCGTGGCGAGTTCACCCCCGAGCAGACGACGCTGGTCGCCACGGCGCTCTTCTGGTTCGCCTTCTCGCTGCCGACCAACGGCCTCTTCCTGCTCTTGACCCGCACCTTCTTCAGCCTGCAGCGGCCATGGATCCCGACCGCGGTCGCCGTCGCCAACCTCGCCGTCACCGCGCTCGCCGCGCTCGGCCTCTACCACCTCGGGGTCGGCGGCATCGTCGCCGCGACGGCGATCGCCACCTTCGTCACGGTCGTGGCCCAGGCCGAGATCCTGCGCCGCGTGCTTGGCGGGCTGGAGCTGGGACGCCTCGCCGACGCCGGGCTCCGGATCGCCCTCGCCTCCGCGGCGCTTGCCGCGGTTGGCCTCGGTGTCTGGGAGGTTCTCGACGACGCCCTGGGTCGTGGCCTGGTCGGCCAGATCGTCTCGCTCGGCGCCGCCCTCGGGCTCGGCGGCCTCACCTACGTCGGAGCCGCCCGCCTGCTGCGGATCGAAGAGCTCGACCAGATCCTCCGCGTGGTCCGGCGCCGCTAGTCGATGCTCGACCTGTCGCGCTACCTGCTGGGCGTTGCCGAGATCGCCCTGCTCGCCGGCTTCGCCTGGCTGGGCGCGTCGGCGGTGCGCTCTCGGTTGCTCTCCGACTTCACGGGCGCTCCAGCTCACCTTGCAACCGCGGTGCTCGCTCTCGCTCTCTTGATCTGGGCCGCTGAGATTCTCGGGACGTTCGGCCTCTTCGAGCTTGTTCCTTACCTGCTCGTCGTCGCGGTCGCCGGCCTCGGGCTGCGAGCCGGCATGGGAAAGGCGAGGGAAAGAGCCGGCAGAAGCTGTTCCGTAGCGATGGGCGTCGGACTCGCGATCGCCGCTGTAGCGATAGTCAAGTTTGGGCTTGATGTGAAGCCAAAGCTGCCGACCGGCATGACCGGGTTCGATTCGACCTGGTACCACGGGCCATTCGCGGCGGGGTTCTTCCAGAGTGGCGACACGTGGGATCTGCATTTCATCGCCCCACAGTTCCTTGCCTGGTTCTATCCGGCGAACGCGGAAATCTTCCACTCGGTCGGGATGCTGGCGTTCGACTGGGACATCCTCTCGCCGCTGGTGAATCTCGGCTGGTTCGTGGGGTGCCTGGTCGCCTGCTGGTGCATTGGGCGGCCGTATGGAGTGGCGCCCTGGTCGCTGGCGCTGGGAGCGATCGCGCTCAGCGTGCCCGCCTTCGCCGATCAGGCGGGCGAAGCACGCAACGACATCGTCGGCACCTTCTTCCTGCTCGCGGCCGTGGCGATCGCTCTCAACACTTGGTCAAAAGGGTCAGTTCGCGTTTATGCGCGTATATCGAGTACAAACGCGAACTCGGCAATCGTCGCCGGCCTCGCGGCTGGGTTGGCGGCTGGGACCAAGCTCAACTTCCTCCTGCCTGCTGCTGTTCTCGTCGTTGGTCTGGCCATGACCGCTCCGCTTGGGCAGAAGTGGCGTTCGCTTGCGGTGGGTGGCCTCGCCGGGCTCGCCGGCGGCGGCTACTGGTACCTGCGCAACCTCGTCCACACCGGCAACCCGCTGCCCTGGGTCGACTCGATCGGGCCGGTCTCCCTGCCCGCCCCCGACCAGGCGCTGGGGGGCCGCGAAGGGCACAGCGTCCTCGGCTACCTCTTCGACGGTGCGGTTTGGTCGGACTGGTTCCTGCCCGGCCTGCACGACGGCCTCTGGATCGTCTGGCCGTCGATTCTCGGCCTCGCCTTCGGTGGTCTGGTGCTTTGCCTCTCGCAGAAAGCGAGCCCAGCGCTGCGAGTGGCAGGAGCGGTTGGTCTCGCAGCCGCGCTCGCCTGGCTGATCGCCCCCACCTCCGCCTCCGGCCCGGAGGGCATGTCCCGCGGCTTCGAGTCTGGCCTGCGCTACCTGGCACCAGCTCTCGTCCTAGGCCTGGCACTCCTGCCTGTGGCGCTCCTCCCGCGGGTGGCGCGGTGGCGGGGGTCCCCCATGGCGGAGGGCGCGCGAAGCGCGTCCGAGCACATGGGGGAGGGCCGCCGCGACAGGCCCCGCGGGCCACGCGTCGGCGCCGCCGCCCTGGTCCTGCTGGTCGTAATCGCAATCGGCTACCCCGTCCAGCGCCACTACCTGGAGAACCGCTACGCCAGTCCCTCTTTCACGACCCCCGGCCTCAACGCCGCCTTCAAGTGGTCCCGCTCGGTGTCGGACGCCCGCATCGCCACCACCAGCACCCGCCAGTACCCCCTCTACGGCACCGACCTCTCCAACCACGTCGATTTCATCGGCGAAGAGCAGCCCCACGGCGGCTTCACCGCCCCGACCACCTGTCAACAATGGCGCCGCCTCCTCAACGAGGGCGCCTACGACTACGTAGTAACGAGCCGAGACCGCATCGAACCCGGCAAGCCGCCCTACCCGCCAACCGCCGCTTGGACTGCTGACCCATCGTCCCAAGTGGTCCTGCGAGAGCCTCCCAGCATCGTCTTCCAGCTGAGCGGGCCCCTGGATCCGTCGGCGTGTAGCCGGTAGCGCGTCTCCGGCGGGTGGCGTCGGGGGAGGGGGTCGAGGACGTAAACCTCGCCCGCAGGCCCCCTCCCCCGGCGACAGGCCCCGCCGGCCACACTCGCCATACTGGCCACCGCCCATGGACCAGATCCGCAACTTCTCGATCATCGCCCACATCGACCATGGCAAGTCGACCCTCGCCGACCGCATCCTCGAGATCACCGGCGCCGTCGACCCGAAGAAAATGCGCGCCCAGGTACTCGACTCGATGGACCTCGAGCGCGAGCGCGGGATCACGATCAAGGCGCAGGCCGTGCGGGTGGAGTACCGGGCCTCGGACGGCCAGAGCTACCACCTGCACCTGATCGACACCCCCGGTCACGTCGACTTCTCCTACGAGGTCTCGCGCAGCCTCGCCGCCTGCGAGGGGGCGCTGCTCGTCGTCGACGCGGCGCAGGGAGTGGAGGCCCAGACGGTCGCCAACACCTACCTCGCGATCGAGAACGGGCTGGAGCTGATCCCGGTGATGAACAAGGTCGACCTGCCTGGTGCCGAGCCTGAGCGCGTCTCCGCCGAAATTGCCGACCTGCTCGGCGGCGACCCCGGCGAAGCGCTGCCGATCTCGGCGAAGACGGGGGAGGGGGTGGTCGAGGTGCTGGAGGCGATCGTCGCCCGGGTCCCGGCACCCGCCGGCGAGCCCGCCGCTCCCACCCGGGCCCTGATTTTCGACTCCGAATTCGACCAGTACCGCGGCGTCGTCGCCTACGTGCGGATGGTCGACGGTGCCTTCCGCAAGCACGAGCGGATCGTCGCGATGCAGAACGGCACCGAGGCCGACATCGACGACATCGGTTTCTTCCGGCCGGCGATGACCGGCGTCGAGGGGATGGAGGCGGGCGACGTCGGCTACCTGATCACCGGGATCAAGGACGTCGCCAAGCTGCGTGTCGGTGACACCCTGACCACGCTCGAGCAGCCCGCCGGCGATGCGCTCGAGGGCTATCGCGAGGTGCGGCCGATGGTCTTCTGCGGGCTCTTCCCGATCGAGACCGATCGCTTCGAAGACCTGCGCGACGCGCTCGAGAAGCTGGCCCTCAACGACGCAGCCCTGTCCTGGGAGCCGGAGACCTCCGAGGCGCTCGGGTTCGGCTTCCGCTGCGGCTTCCTCGGCCTGCTGCACATGGAGATCGTGCGCGAGCGGCTGGAGCGCGAGTACGACCTCGATCTGCTGGCGACGACCCCGAACGTGCGTTACGAGGTCCACCTCACCAACGGCGAGGAGGTCGAGGTCCACAGCCCGACCGACCTGCCGGACCCGGGCACGATCGAGGCGATCGAAGAGCCCTACATCCGCGCCACGATCATCTGCCCGAAAGAGCAGGTGGGGGCGGTGATGGAGCTCTGCCAGGTCCGCCGCGGCGCCCACGTCGACATGCACTACCTCAGCCCGCAGCGGGTTCAGATCCGCTACGACATGCCGCTGGCCGAGATTGTGCTCGACTTCTTCGACCTGCTCAAGTCGTCGACCCGCGGTTACGCCTCGCTCGACTACGAGCCGATCGGCAACCGCCCCTCCGACCTGGTCAAGGTCGACATCCTGCTCGCCGGCGACAAGGTCGACGCGCTTTCGATCATCGTCCATCGCGAATTCGCCTACGAGCAGGGCAAGCGCCTGGTGGGGCGCCTGCGCAAGACGATCCCCCGTCAACTCTTCGACGTCCCCGTCCAGGCCGCGATCGGTTCCAACATCCTCGCCCGGGAGACGGTCAAGGCGCTGCGCAAGGACGTCACCGCGAAGCTCTACGGCGGCGACGTCACCCGCAAGCAGAAGCTGCTGAAGAAGCAGAAAGCGGGGAAGAAGCGGATGAAGTCGGTGGGGCGGGTGGAAGTGCCGCAGGAGGCGTTCCTGGCGGTGCTGGAGATCGACGAGTAGCTGCCCGCCCGATTGGCCAATCGGCCAATACACTGCCCGGCCATGACGATCAAGACTGATGCTGTCGGCAAGGAATGGCCGACCACGACTTACGAGGTGGGCAAGGAGAAGATCGGCGAGTACGCGCGGGTGGTCGGGCTCGAGAACCCGGTCCATTTCGACCGCGAGGCCGCCAGGGGGGCGGGCTACCGCGACGTCGTCGCGCCGCCGATGTTCTGCGTCGTCTACAGCGCTCCGGCGCTGGGGCCGGCGATGTTCGACCCCGAGGTCGGGATGAACTTCGCCGCGATGGTGCACGGCGGCCAGGAGTTCGAGTGGGGCGAGCCGGCCTGCTCGGGCGACGAGATCACCACGACCGCGAAGTGCCTGGAGATCTTCGAGAAGGACGGCAAGGGGTTCTACGTCTTCGAGACCGTCTCGGTCAACCAGGACGGTGGGCAGGTCGTGCGCGGCACCTGGACCAACATCGTCAGGGGGGTATGAGATGGCAGAGCTGAACACCGGGGACCAGATCGCCGAGCTGAAGGTGACGCCCGACAAGTACCTGCCGCATCGCTACGCGGGCGCCTCCGGCGACTTCAACCCGATTCACATCGATCCCGAGTTCGCGAAAGCGGTCGGGCTGCCGAACACGATCCTCCACGGCCTCTACATGATGGGCCTGACCGCTCGCGCTGCCACCGAGGCGGCCGGCGGTGACCCCCGCACGCTGAAGCGGCTCTCGGTCCAGTTCCGCGGCATGGGCGCGCCGGAGACCGAGATCGTCGTCGCCGGCACGGTCAAGTCGGCTGAGAACGGTGTGGCGACCATCGACGTCGTCGCCGCTCAGGGTGACAATCAGACGATTCGCAACGCGGAGGCTGAAGTTCAGGTCTGAGTGTTGGGAGGGGCACCCCGCGCCCGCTTCTACACTCTGAAGATGCTCTCCCCGCGACAGGAGCTGATCTTGCGGCTGGTGGTCGATGCGTATCTCGCATCGGGGAAGCCCGTGGCTTCGAAGCCGATTGCCGAGCAGCATGAGGTGGAGTGGGGGTCATCCACGGTGCGGGCGGAGCTTGCTGCTCTTGAGGCCGCCGGGTATCTGACCCATCCGCATACGTCGGCGGGGCGGGTACCGACCGAGGTCGGGTACCGCTACTACGTCGACCGGTTGATCGAGGCCGGTATGCCCGCCCCCAAGACCGGGGTCGAGCTGGAGCTCTCACGGTTGCGGCGGGAGATCGACGAGGCGATGCGGGAGACGACCGCGGCGCTGGCCCAGGTCACCGACCTGATGGCGCTGGCGACGGCGCCGCCGCTGGCATCGGCGACGATCCACCGGGTCGAGGTCCTGCAGCTGCAGCCGACCAAGGTGATGGCGATCGCGATCGCCTCCACTGGCGCCGTCGCCAAGCGGGTCTTCGACTTCGACCGGCCGGTCGACTCCGGTCTGATCGAGTGGGCCTCGAGCTATCTGAATGAGTCGCTTGCGGGATTGGGAGTGGGCGCCCGGATGATCGCCGACCGGCTCGGCGATCCCGGGCTGGGCCCGGTCGAGACCGGCTTCGTCGCCACTCTCGGGCCCGCCTTCACCGACCTCGAGCACGAGACCGGCGAGACCCTCTACGTGGACGGGGCGTCGCGGCTGCTCTCCGAAGCCCACTTCGACGACCTGCCGCGGGCCGACCAGCTGATGACGGCGCTGGAGCGGCGGGCGAGCGTGCTGGGCATGCTGCGCTCCGCTCTCGACGAGCGCTCCGTCTTCCTCTGGATAGGCGGCGAGAACCCGCAGCCGGAGCTGCGCTCGGTCAGCGTCGTCGGCGCCAACTACGGGCTGGCGCACCGCAACCTCGGCTCGGTCAGCGTCGTCGGCCCGTTGCGGATGGACTACGCGACCGCGATCGCCTCGGTCCGCGGCGCCGCCCGCGAGCTGTCGCGCTACTGCGAGACCGTCTACGGCGGCTGACGATGAGCCTCCGCACCCGGACCCCGGCCTGATGCCCGCCGACTACTACGAGACCCTCGGCGTCGATCGCGACGCCTCGGCCACGGACGTGAAGCGGGCCTTCCGCCGCCTCGCCCGCGAGCTGCACCCCGACGTCAACGCCCACGACCCCGAGGCGGAGGAGAAGTTCAAGGCGGCCGCGGAGGCATACGAGGTGCTCTCGGACCCGGAGCAGCGGCGCACCTACGACGCCTACGGCCACGAGGGCCTGCGTGGCGGCGGCTTCCCGCCGGGGGGCGGTTTCGGCTCGGTCGAGGAGATCTTCCAGGCCTTCTTCGGCAGCGGCTTCGGCTTCGAGGTTCGGCACGGGCCGATGCGGGGCCAGGACCTGATCCACCAGATCCAGATCTCAGCGGTCGACGCGATGCTGGGAGTGAAAACGAAGATCCCAAGCCACGAGGGCGAGCGGGAGATCGAGTTGCCTCCGGGCATCCAGCACGGGACCCAGTTCGCCCTGCGCGGGCACGGCATGCCCGGCGCAAACGGCGGCCCTCCAGGTGACCTGATCATCGCGGTGCAGGTGGTCATTCCCAGCGACCTCTCCGAGGAGCAGCGTGAGCTGGCCGAGAAGCTGGGCGAGACCCTGGAGCCGCACAACCTCCGCTCGGGCCACGGTGAGGAGAGTTTCTTCTCCCGCGTCCGGCGCGCCTTCGGTTGATCCGACTCGCGGTCCGCTGCACTCCGCAGCAGGCGGAGATAGTCCTCGCCGAGCTGACGGTCCTCGCACCCAACGGCGTCGAGGAGGAGCGGGGGCCCGGCTACGTCGAGTACGCGATCTACGGCGGCGAGGGGGAGTTGCCGGAGCTCGGTGAGATCGAGGCGGCGGCCGGAGACGGCCTGGTCGAGGTAGTTGCCACCGAGGTGCCCGACGACTGGGCCGATCGCTGGCAGGACTTCCACAAGCCGCTCCTGGTCGGCGAGCGACTCTGGCTGCGCCCCTCCTGGGAGGAGCCGCGCCCCGGCTCGATCGAAGTCGTCGTAGACCCCGGCCGCGCCTTCGGCACCGGCGCCCACCCGACCACCCGCCTCTGCCTCGAGCTGCTCCTGGGGCTGGCCGCGCAGGGTGAGGCTGCGGGCCCACTGACCGATCTCGGCACCGGCTCCGGCATCCTCGCCATAGCCGCCGCCAAGCTCGGCTGGGCCCCCGTCCACGGCTACGACCACGAGTCACCTGCTCTGGAAGCCGCAGCAACGAACGCCGCAGCCAACGGCGTCGCCATCGAGCTGAAACAGCTCAACCTCCGCGACGGCCTACCCGTCCTGGCGGCGACCGTTGTCGCGAACCTCACGGCGCCGGTGCTGAAGGCAGTGGCAGAGCGCCTCGATGGTGGGGGACGGGGGGAGGTCTCCCGGAGCCTCCCCGCTGTTGCTCCGGGAGACCTCCCCCCGGCGCCCTCTACCTGGGTCCTCTCCGGTCTTCTCCCCTCAGAGCTCGATGACGTTGCAGCAGCCTTTGCCTCTGCTGGGCTAACCGAGACCGACCGTCGCCACGACGGCGACTGGGCGGCCCTGCTGCTCCGTCGCGCCTAGCGGGTATGTTTGCGGCCATGTCGCTGGCGTCGATCGTGGACCCGGGTTACAAGTTCGCGCTTTTCCTGCACATCCTCGCCGTCGTCCTAGCCTTCGGCCCGACCTTCGGCTACGCCCTCTTCTTCTCGGTCGCCCCGCAGCACCCGGGCGCTACGCCGGCGATCCTGGCAGGGGTGCAGAAATGCGATCGCTACCTCGTCAACCCGGGCATGATCGTGCTGCTGCTGGCGGGGATCTACCTGCTCGTCGACGGTGACTGGAAGACGAGCGAGGCGTTCATCAGCGTCGGCTTCGTCGCGATCTTCGCCCTCTTCGGGCTCCAGCACGCATTTTTCGGACCGCAGACGGCGAGGGCGAAAGCGCTGGCGGAGCGAGACCTGAAGTCCGGCGACACGCTCAGCGAGGAGTTCACCGCCGTCAGCGAAAGGGTCGGAAAAGTCGGGGGCCTGGCCGGACTAATCGTCGTCGTGGCGATCTTCTTCATGACGTACAAGCCGTTCCTTTAGTGGTCTGCCTCGTAACGTCAGACCGGAAATGACGGCCCCAGATCGCCGCCATACTGCGTCCTCAGTCGCCCAAATAGCGCTGCTATTCGGGCTCCCTGCGTCCTTGTCTAGCGACGATTGGATCTCGTCATTTCACGGCCAACGTCACAAGACAAACCACTAGACGCCTCGCCCCCCATCGCCATGTTCGACTCCGGTGTGGGGGGTCTGACGGTGCTCCACGAGTGCCTGGTCTCGCTCCCCGAGGAGGACTTCGTCTACCTGGGCGACACGGCGATGTTCCCCTACGGGACGCGCGACCCCGACCGCCTGCGCGAGCGGATCCGGGCGATCGCCGAGCGGTTGCTCGGCGACGGGGCGAAGCTGCTCGTGATCGCCTGCAACACGGCCACCTCGATCGGCGAGGACGTGGCCCGCGAGGTAGCTGCGGCGTACGGCGTGGAGGTGGTCCCGGTTGTCGCGCCGCAGGCCGAGATCGCTGCCGCGATCACCGACAGCGGCCGGGTCGGCGTGCTGGCGACGCCGAACACGGTCGAGAGCGGCGCCTACCGGCGTGCTCTCGAAAGCCAGGGCCGTGCCCTCGAGGTGACCGAGGTCGAGGCGCCGGACCTGGCCCCGTTCATCCAGGACGGCTCGCCCTTCGACGACGGCGTGCTTGAGATGGCCCGCGCCTACTGCGCGCCGCTGAAGCGAGCCGGGGTCGACACCCTGATCCTCGGCTGCACCCATTACCCGCTGGTGGCCCCCATGCTGCAGCGGATTCTCGGTCGCAACGTGCGCCTCGTCAGCGGTGGCCACGCGGTTGCCGCCGCCGTGCAGCGGACGCTGGAGTCGGCCGGCCTGGCGCGGCGCACCGATGGCGAGGGCGAGTACCGCTTCCTCTGCAGCGGCGAGGTCGAGTCGTTTCGCGAGCTGGGCACCCGCTTTCTGCAGATGCCGCTGGGAGAGGTGCAGAGAGTCGAGATCGCGGCGGGATGCTGAGGTTCGCGAGCGAAGATTTCCAAAGTCGTCACATTCGTCCACACAGGCGTCGAGTGCGACCTGGAAGCGTTCCGTCCATGGCGCTCCTGGCATCTGGCAATACCGTATATACTCTTCCCGTGGCCAAGGTGATGATCTCCATGCCCGACGACCTGCTCGATCGGCTCGACACCCAGGCGCGAGCCAATCGCGAGACCCGCAGCGGCTTCCTGCAGCGGCTGGCGGAGCGGGAGCTGGACGCAGCGCGATCACGCGAGCGGGAAGAGCTGGAAGAGCTCCTCGACAAGGCCACCGTTCGCGGTGGCATGGGCGGCGACGCCGCCCGCCTGATCCGCGAAGACCGCGAATCGCACTGATGCATCTGATCGATGCGAGCGTGTGGGTGGCCATTGCCGATCCGGCCGACCGATTTCATGCCACCGCGCACGCCATGGTGGCCAAGGTCGAGATGCCGCTGGCTGCGCTCGACTTGACCCTCTACGAGGTTGCAAACGTGATGGGGCCAAAGAAGGGACAGGCTCGCGAGGGCCGCTTCCTGGTGAAGCTGATCGAGAAGCGATGCCGGGAGAGTCTGGTCGCAGTCGATTCCGACTTGCTCGAGTCAGCGCTCGAAGTTGCCGCCGAGCATGGGCTCACCGCCTACGACGCGGCCTACGTGGCCGCCGCCCGCCGCCACGGTTGGACCCTGGTCAGCGCCGACGTCGCCGATCTCGTCTCCAAGGGTCTTGCCGTGGCCCCTGACGGCGCCGACTACCCTTAACCGGGATGAGCGTCCTCGAGCAGGTTCAGGCGGATGTACGCACGGCGATGAAAGCCGGCGAGCGCGAGCGTGCCGCCGCGCTGCGGATGATCGTCGACTCACTGCAGCAGGACGCCAAGCTGGGCAAGGGCGACGAGGTCGCCGTGTTGCAGCGTGAGCGCAAGAAGCGGCTCGAGGCAGAAGAGGCCTACCGCGATGCCGGCCGCTCCGAGCAGGCCGACGCGGAGGGCTTCGAGGCCGAGCTGATCGAGGGCTACCTGCCGCAGCAGCTCTCCGACGAGGAGCTGACGGCGCTGGTGGAAGCGGCGGTGGAGGAGACGGGCGCCACCGAGCAGAAGCAGATGGGCCAGGTGATGTCGGCGCTGATGCAGAAGGTCGGCGGCCGTGCCGACGGCAAGCGGGTCAGCGCGGCGGTGCGTGAGAAGCTTGGCGCGTAGGCAGCTGACCCTCGACAATTCCGTCGCCGCCGAGCTGGCGGGATCCGAGGATGCGGTACTGCGCGAGCTGCGCGGCCACCTCGACTGCGATTTCCACCTGCGCGGCAACGTGCTCACCCTCGACGGCGACTCCGACGACGTGCAGACCGCGGCCACGGTGGTCGACGAGCTCGTCGACCTGATCGAGCAGGGGCACGAGGTCGCGCCCGGGACGATCGAAGCGGTCGCCGGCGCGCTCGACGCCCACGAGAGCCCGGCGCAGATCCTCGAGGACGTCGTCTGGCGGCACCGCAACACCAAGGTGGCGCCGAAGACGCTCAACCAGAAACGCTACGTCGACTCGATCCGAAACCACACGATCACCTTCGGGATCGGCCCGGCGGGCACCGGCAAGACCTTCCTCGCGGTGGCGATGGCCGCCCACGCCCTGGCCGAACGCGAGGTGCAGCGGATCATCCTCACCCGTCCCGCGGTCGAGGCCGGCGAGCGGCTCGGCTTCCTGCCCGGCGACATCCAGGCCAAGGTCGACCCCTACCTGCGGCCGCTCTTCGACGCGCTCTTCGACATGCTCGACCCGGACCGGGTCAACGGCTACTTCGAGCGCGGCGTGATCGAGGTGGCGCCGCTCGCCTTCATGCGCGGCCGCACCCTCAACGACTCCTTCGTCATTCTCGACGAGGCGCAGAACACCAGCCCCGAGCAGATGAAGATGTTCCTCACCCGGCTCGGCTTCAACTCGCGGATGGTCGTCACCGGAGACGTCACCCAGATCGACCTGCCCACCGATCAGCGTTCCGGCCTGGTCGTCGTGCGCGACATCCTCAACGAGGTCCAGGACATCTCCTTCGTCCGCTTCGGCGGCGAGGACGTGGTCCGTCACAAGCTGGTGCAGCGAATCGTCGCCGCCTACGGCGAGCACGCCGAGCGGCGACGCGACGAGCAGCCACCGGCCGCGGATGTCGGCTGACCTCTCCGACGTGCCGGTCGAGCTGCGCGACGCGGTTGCGGCGGCGCTGGAGGCGGCGGCGGTCGTCGACGGGCACCTGGCCGTGGAGCTGGTCGACGCGGCCCGGATCCAGGAGCTGAACCGCGAGCACAGGGGCAAGGACGCTCCCACCGACGTCCTCGCCTTCCCGCTCGACGGCGCCGGCCCGACCGCCGGTCCGCGCGAGCTTGGTGACGTGGCGATCTGCCCCGAGCACTGCACCGACGTCACCGAGGCCGCCGTCCACGGCGTCCTTCATCTCTGCGGCTATGACCACGAGACCGACCGGGGCGAGATGCTGGCGCTGCAGGACCGCGTGATGGCGGAGCTGCGATGACCCGGGCCGGCTTCGTCGGGCTTGCCGGTCGGCCAAACGTCGGCAAGTCGACGCTGGTCAACGCGATCGTCGGCAACCACATCGCGATCGTCTCGGTCCGTCCGCAGACGACCCGGCGGGCGATCCGCGGCATCGCCACCGATACCGAGGCCGAGCGGCAGCTGGTCCTCGTCGACCTGCCCGGGGTGCAGCGCCCTCGTGACGTGCTGACCGAGCGGATGCAGCACCGGGTCGAGCGCGAGCTGGCCGATTCGGACATCGCCCTGCTGGTCGTCAACGGCGAGGAGGGGGTCGGCCCCGGCGACCGCTTCATCGCCCGCGCCCTGATCGGCGCCGGCTCGGGGCACCCGACGATCTGCGCCGTCAACAAGGCTGATCGGGTCGGGCCGAATCAGCTCGTACCGGTGCTGGCCGAGGCCGCCGAGCTGGGCGGCGTCGACGAGGTCTTCCCGATCAGCGCCCGCACCGGCGAGGGGCTGGAGGCGCTGGTGGAGCGGCTCGGCGAGCTCGTCCCCGAGGGCCCTTACATGTACCCGCCCGAGGACAGCAGCGACCAGTCGAGCGAGACGATGCTGGCCGAGCTGATCCGCGAGCAGGTCCTCAACCGGACCCGCGACGAGATCCCGCACTCGGTCGAGGTGAACGTGAAGGAGGTGGAGCCGCGCGAGGACGGCCTGGTCGAAGTCCGGGCAGAGATCTGGGCCGAGACCGAGTCGCAGAAGGGGATCCTGATCGGCAAGGGCGGCTCGAAGGTGGGGGAGATCGGCGCCGGCGCCCGCCGCTCGCTGGAAGCGGAGCTGAACGCCAAGGTCCATCTCGACCTCCAAATCAGCGTTCGCCGCCGCTGGCGCCGCGACGAGGGCCTGCTCGACCGGCTGGGCATCGAGTAGCCAATTACGATGACTTGATGTTCGAGCAGGTTCGATTCGACGAGCGCGGCTTGGCGTCGTGCGTGGCGCAGGACTTCGCCAGCGGTGAGGTGCTGACGCTCGCCTACGTCAACGAGGAGGCGCTGCGGCTGACGGCCGAGACCGGCGAGATGCACTTCTACAGCCGCTCGCGCGAGCGGATCTGGCGCAAAGGCGAAGAGTCGGGCAATGTCCTGCGAGTGCGCCAGCTCCGCTACGACTGCGACGGCGACGCGATCGTCGCCTTGGTCGAGCCGACCGGGCCGGCCTGCCACACCGGGGAGCGCAGCTGCTTCTACCGAGAGGTCGGTGGTTCGGCCTCGACCGAGGCAGACGCCCCGGCGGTCCCCGGCGAGCCGGCGCCCGTCCCGCACGAGGCGCTCGCCGCCCTGCAGCGCACCCTGCTCAGCCGTGCCGCCGAGCGGCCCGAGGGCAGCTACACGGTGAAGCTGCTCGACGACCCCGCCCTGATCGGCGAGAAGGTCGAGGAGGAGGCCGAGGAGGTCGTCCGCGCGGCACGCGAGGAGTCCGACGAGCGGGTCGCCGAAGAGGCGGCCGACCTGCTCTACCACCTCAGCGTGCTGCTGGCCTCGCGCGAGGTCTCGCAGGCCGCGGTGATGGAGGTGCTGAATGGCCGTCGTCGCTGAGTCCGAGCTGCGCCTCGAGCCGAGCCTGGAGGAGGCGCGCGAGCTCGCCGTACAGGGCAACGTGGTCCCGGTCAGGGCACGCTTCGTCGACGACTGCGAGACGCCCGTCTCGGCCTTCCTCAAGCTGCGCGCCGGCGAGCCCGAGGGAGCGCCCTGCTTCCTGCTCGAGTCGGCAGAGCAGGGTCAGGTGGGCCGCTACTCCTTCGTCGGCATCCGGCCCCGCGAGGTGCTGGTCTGGAGCGACGGGGTCCTCTCCGGTGCGGACGGCTCCGGAGCGCTCGACGCGCCGGATCCCTACGCGGCGGTCGCCGAGTACCTCGGTCGCTTCCGGCCCGCCCCGGTCGAGGGCCTGCCGCCCTTCGCCGGCGGCGCGGTCGGCTTCTTCGGCTACGACCTGGTGCGCACGGTCGAGCCGTTGGGGGATCCCAACCCCGATCCGCTCGGCCTGCCGGACATGGCGCTGATGGTGACCGACGTGCTGCTCGCCTTCGACCACCTGCGCCACGAGCTCACAGTTATGGCCTGCGCCTTCGCCGACGACGAGGGTGGGATCGACGCCGCCTACGAGCGCGCGGCGGCGGCGATCGCCGACGTGCGAGCCCGTCTGCGCGGCGCCGTTCCTATCCCCGAGCGACCCGCCTTCGCCGAGCCGCCGCGCTTCGTCTCCAACCTGGAGCGCGAGGAGTTCGAAGCGGCGGTCTCGCGCATCGTCGAGTACGTCCACGCCGGCGACGCCTTCCAAGTGGTGCCCTCGCAGCGCTTCTCCGCTCCGGCCCCGGTCGAGGCGTTCTCGATCTACCGAGGGCTGCGCGCGGTCAACCCGTCCCCCTACATGTACTTCCTCGAGTTCGGCGACTTCCAGATCGCCGGCGCCTCGCCGGAGCCCCTGGTCAAGGTCCAGGGGCGGCGGGTCGAGACCAGGCCGATCGCCGGCACCTACCCACGCGGCAGCGACGAGGAGGAGGACCGCCGGCTCGCCGAGCGCCTCGTCAACGACGCCAAGGAGCGGGCCGAGCACGTGATGCTGGTCGACCTCGGCCGCAACGACCTCGGCCGCGTCTGCGAGTACGGGACGGTGAAGGTCGACGAGCTGATGGCGGTCGAGACCTACTCCCACGTCCTCCACATCGTCAGCCAGGTCTCCGGGACGCTGCGCGAGGACGTCGACGCGATGGACGTGCTGCGCTCGGCGCTTCCGGCCGGCACCCTCTCCGGCGCCCCCAAGGTGCGGGCGATGCAGATCATCGACGAGCTGGAGCCGGTCAAGCGCTGCTCCTACGGCGGCGCGATCGGGTACCTCTCCTGGAACGGCGACCTCGACACCGCGATCCACATCCGCACCGTCGTCGTCAAGGACGGCCAGATCCACGTCCAGGCCGGCGGCGGCACCGTCGCCGACGCCAAGCCGGCCTACGAGTACAACGAGTCGGTCAACAAGGCCAAGGCGGTCTTCCGCGCCGTCGAGCTGGCCTGCGAACAGCCGGACTGGGCGTAGCGATGAAGACCCTGGTGATCGACAACTACGACAGCTTCACCTACAACCTGGTCCAGTACCTCGGGGAGCTGGGGGCCGAGGTCGAGGTGGTCCGCAACGACCGGGCCGAAGTCGGCGAGCTGCTGCAGCGCGGCGCCGACCGTCTCGTCGTCTCGCCGGGGCCGTGCACGCCGGCCGAGGCGGGGATCTCGGTCGAGGCGATCCGCGCCTTCGCCGAGGCGGGGACTCCCGTGCTCGGCGTCTGCCTCGGGCACCAGTCGCTGGTCGAGGCCTTCGGCGGCCGCACCGTGCAGGGCGAGCCGATCCACGGCAAGGACGCCGAGGTCGAGCACGACGGGCGCACCATCTACTCCGGCCTTCCCACACCGCTGGTCGCCGGCCGCTACCACTCGCTGGTCGCCGACCCCGAGCTGCCGGACGAGCTGGAGCTGAGTGCCAGCCTCGGTGACGTGGTGATGGGTGTCCGCCACCGCGAGCTGCCCGCCGAGGGCGTCCAGTTCCACCCAGAGTCGGTGCTGACCCCCCAGGGCAAATCGCTGCTCGCCAACTTCCTCGGGGCGAGCTGATGCCGAACGACGTCGTCACCCGGGCGATCGACGCGGTCTGCGCCGGCGACCATCTGACCGCCGACCACTCCTCAGCGGTGCTGACCGAGATCATGGAAGGCCGCTCCAGCGACGTGCAGACCGCGGCCTTCCTGATCGCCCTGCGGGCGAAGGGGGAGACGGTCCCCGAGCTGGTCGGGTTGGCGCGGACGATGCGGGGGCTCGCAGCGCCGGTCGAGACCGAGCGCGGGGACCTGGTCGACACCGCCGGCACCGGCGGCGGGCCCTCGACCTTCAACGTCTCGACCACGGCGGCGCTGGTCGCCGCGGGGGCCGGCTGCGCGATCGCCAAGCACGGCAACCGTTCGAACACCAGCCGCTGCGGTTCGGCCGACCTGCTCGAGGCGCTCGGCGTCGACATCGAGCTGGGCCCCGAGCAGGTGGGCCGCTGCATCGACGAGGTCGGCTTCGGCTTCATGTTCGCTCCCCGCCACCACGCGGCGATGGCACACGTGATGCCGGCGCGCAAGGAGCTGGGCGTGCGGACGATCTTCAACTTCCTCGGGCCGCTGACCAACCCGGCGGGCGCGCAACGCCAGCTGCTCGGCGTCTCCGACCGCCACTACCAGGAGACGATCGCCGAGGCGCTGCTCGACCTGGGCAGCAAGCGCGCCCTTGTGGTTGCCGCCGAGGACGGGGTCGACGAGTTCTCGATCTCCGCCCGCACCCGGGTGATCGAGGTCGCCGCCGGGGGCACCGAGGAGTGGTTCGTCGAGCCGGGCGAGTTCGGGCTCGGCGAGGCCGGGTTGGAGCAGGTCGCCGGCGGCAGCCCGGAGGAGAACGCGGCCGCGTCGCGCGCGGTGCTGGAAGGCGAGAGCGGCGCCCGGCGCGACCTCGTCCTGCTCAACGCCGGCGCGGTGATCTACGTCGGCGGCCTTGCCGGCAGCCTTGCCGAGGGCGTCGAGAAGGCCACGGCGGCGATCGACACGGGTGCCGCCCGGGCGCTGCTTGACCGGCTCGTTGCAACGACCGCGGCGTTGGCCGATTAGGCTTCTTCTCTCAAGTGGGCATGATCGAGCAGCTCATCGGCGCTGCGCGCGACGGGGTGGAGGAGCGCCGCAGCCGGACTTCCCAGGCCGACCTGGAGTCCCGACTCCCGGAACGGGGTGAGGACCGCCCGTTCAACGAGGCGCTGGTTCGGCCCGGCCTCTCGGTGATCGCCGAGTTCAAGCGGCGCTCGCCGAGCGCCGGGGAGATCTCCTCGGCGGCGGTTGCGGCGCAGGTCGGCGCCTACGAGCGCGGCGGGGCCGCAGCACTCTCGGTGCTGACCGACGGCCGCCACTTCGGCGGCTCGCTCGACGACCTCAGCGCCGCCCGCGCCGCCTGCGACCTGCCGATCCTGCGCAAGGACTTCATCGTCGACCCCTACCAGCTCTATGAGGCGGCCGTGTACGGGGCCGACGCGGTGCTGCTGATCGTCCGCGCGCTCGAGGACGAGAGGCTGCGGGCGCTGTACGAGGAGGCACGGGGCCTCGACCTCGACTGCCTGGTCGAGGTCCACGACGCCGGCGAGCTGGAGCGGGCGCTGCGCCTCGACGCCGAGGTGATCGGGATCAACAACCGCAACCTCGACGAGGGCGTGGTCGACGTGGCGACTACGTACGAGCTGATGCCCGACGTGCCGGCGGGCAAGACCGTCGTCGCCGAGAGCGGCATCTCCGTCCGGCCCGAGCTGGAGGAGCTGGAGCGGGTCGGCGTCGACGCGGTGCTGATCGGCGAGGCGCTGATGAGCGCGGCGGACCCGGAGGCCCTGACCCGGGAGCTGACCGGGGCCGACGAGGGGACCCGCGAGCACAACCTGCCCTAGGCGGCAGCCGCTCGTTTTTTTAGAAGAACTTTGGAGACGCCGGGGACGATCCCCTGGATGAGACGTTTCTTCGGCACGTCGTTCGGCTCGGCCCTCCTCGGCGGGGGTGTCGTCGGCATCTGCTTCCTGGTCGCGATCGCCGCCGGCTGGATCGAGGGCGACGGCGGCTCGACCACGACCGTGACGACGCCGATCGCGGCCCCCGTCGCAGCCACGGACAGCGACGGCGACGGCGATACGAACCTGGTCAACGAGATCTACCGGCGCGACGGACAGGGCGTCGCCTTCATCAGCGCCAGCAGCGGCGACACCGACAGCGAGCCGAATCCCAGCCCGTTCGGGGCGCCGGAAGGCGGAGCGACCGCAACCGGGTCCGGCTTCCTGATCGACACCGAGGGGCATGTCGTCACCAACAGCCACGTGGTGGAGGGGGCGGAGAACGTCGAGGTGACCCTGGGATCGTCCGACACCAGCTACGACGCGGAGGTCGTCGGCACCGATCCCGCCACCGACGTGGCCCTGCTCGACGTCGACGCGCCGGTCGACCAACTTCACCCACTGGCCCTCGGCGACTCTTCGCAGGCGCAGGTCGGCGATCCGGTCGTCGCGATCGGCAACCCGTTCGGACTCGACCGCACCGTGACCGCCGGCATCGTCTCGGCGCTGCAGCGCCAGATCCAGGCCCCGAACGGTTTCTCGATCTCGCACGTGATCCAGACCGACGCCGCGATCAACCCCGGCAACTCCGGTGGGCCGCTGATCGACGCCAGCGGCAACGTGATCGGGATCAACTCGCAGATCCAGACCGGCGGCACCAGCAGGGGCAACGTTGGCATCGGCTTCGCCGTCCCGATCAATACCGCGCGTGAAGTTGTGCGCGAGATCGAAGAGAACGGCGAAGTGAAACACGCCTACCTCGGGATCAGCGGCGGCAGCATCACCCCGGACCTAGCCGAGGCGCTGAAACTGCCCG
>DATMEP010000127.1:0-6469 GCA_035556755.1 Solirubrobacterales bacterium | reverse complement strand
GGCCAGGTTGGGCAGGATCTTCAGCGGGTCGCGCTCCCAGTAGGCGAGGCTGGCGCCGAGGTCGAAGCTGCCGAGCTGGATCAGCAGGGCGAAGGAGTGGGCGAGCGGCAGGTAGAGGTAGGTGACGTCTTCGGGCTCGATCACGCTGGTCGCGTTGACCATGTCGAGCATCGCCCGGTAGTTGCCGTGGGAGATCACGCAGCCCTTCGGCGGGCCGGTCGTGCCCGAGGTGTAGATGAAGGTGCAGATGTCCTCGGGGGTGACGGCCGAGTAGCGCTGCTCCCACTCGGAGGCGTCGCGGCTGGCGCCGCGCGCGACCAGGTCGTCGAAGGAGATCGCGTCCTCACTGGAGCCGGTCATCCGCACGACGTGCTCGAGCTTCGGCAGCTCATCGCGGACCGCGCGGATCTTCGCGATCTGCTCGTCGTCCTCGACCACCACGACCTTGGCGTCGGAGTTCTCCAGCACGTACTGGCACTCCTCGGGCGAGTTGGTCTGGTAGATCGGGACGACGGTCGCCCCGGCAGAGAGTGCCGCGAAGTCGAAGTAGGTCCACTCGGGCCGCGTGTTGGCGAGGATCGAGACCTTGTCGCCCTTCTCGACCCCGAGGTCGATCAGGCCGAGGGCGAGCGAGCGAACCGTGTCCCGCACCTCGTCGAAGCTCCGCGCGACCCAGCGGTCGCCTTCCTTGAAGCGGATCGCAGGGGCGCTGCCGTACAGCTCCGCAGCGCGCGGCAGCAGGTCCGCGAGCGTGACCGATTTCGTTCCCCGCTCCTCCACGCGGGGAAAGTCTAGTTAACCGCTACGCAACCCGCGCGCGCCGCCGGCTTCCCTGCGCCGACGACTGCCGCAGCGAGGTCCGGAAGAGGGACTTGTCAATGCGGCCATGGAAGATCGGCACGCCCATCTCCACGCATTTGCCGATCACCTCCTGCCGCTTCATGTTCAGCTCGTCAGCCAGCTCGGACGGGGTGAGGTGATTGGCCACGGCGGACCTCCCAGGTAGTTGAAATCGGGTATGTCGATATTTACCCCTCCGGGCGGACGTGTCAACCGCGATTTTGGGGCGTGTCGCGATAATGCGGCGGTGTCCGAAGTCGCCGCCACGCCCATTCCCCGTCGGGGCCGCCTCTGGGTGGTCCTTGCGCTCGCGCTGGCCCTTGGTGCGCTCGCCTACTCGCTGTTCGAGATTTCGACCAACGAGGCGGGCCGGGAAGTCGTTCGCGTCGAGGGCATCGGCCCGATGCAGGCGACCTTCGGCGGGGTTCGGCAGGACGGCGACCGGCTTGGCTCCCCCGACGCCCCTGTCTCGATCCAGGTCTTCAACGATCTCCAGTGCGGCACCTGTGCGCCGGCGTTCCTGGGCACGATTCCCGCCTTGGTCGAGAGTCGCGTTCGCTCCGGCGAGGTGAAGCTGCTGATGCGCCACTACTCCTTCGCCCGCAACCCGCTCGAGGCCGGCTTCTTCCCCGCCGAGGCGGCGGCGGACCAGGCCTACGGCTGGCACTACACCTACCTGTTCTTCCGCAACCAGGACGAGGCCGAGCGGTTCGGCGTCAGCGACAAGCTGGTCGACTCGCTGGCGGCCTCGATCGAGGAGCTGGACATCGTCGAGTGGCGCGACTACCTCGACCGCGAGAGCGGCGAGGACGGCGCGATCACGACGACGCTGGAGGGCTACGAGGAGCTCGGCACCGACCTCGGCATCCGCGCCGAGCCGGCGGCCATCGTCAGCGGCCCGGGCGGGACCCGCGTCCTCCAGGACACCCCCAGCCTGGCCCGGGTCGAATGGGCGATCGAAGCGGTTCGGTAGCCCGCGTGGTGCCTGGCCCGCTCAGCGGTCGGGGCGGGGGAGGGAGTCGCCGAGGATGAGACGGGCTCGGTAGTAGAGGGCCTCGTCCGTGGAGGACTGGTCACTGCTTTGGAGCCATATCTCGTCCTCCTTCTTTAGTTTGTTAACAAACTAACTCAAGAATAGCAAAAGGAAGAAACGGGGAAGAGAGTCCCCATGCCAGACCTCCTCCTCGGCCCGCTCCTTCGCTACGTCTCCGGAACCGAAGCCACCGTCTGGGTCGAGACGAGCGAGCAGTGCGAGGTCGAGGTGCTCGGGCGCCGCGAGCCGACGTTCGGGGTGGGGGGCCACCACTACGCCCTGGTCAGGATCGATGGCCTGGAACCGGGGGGCTTCTACGAGTACGACGTCTCCCTCGACGGCGAGCAGCGCTGGCCGCCCCGCGACAGCGACCTGCCGCCGAGCGCGATCCGCACCTTCAGTCCCGGCAAGCCGGTCGACATCTGCTTCGGCTCCTGCCGGGTGGCGCTGCCCCACGAGGAGCCCTACACCCTGAGCAAGGACCAACACCCCGACGGCCACGAGCTCGACGCCCTCCGCGTGCTGGCGCAGCAGATGACCCGCGACGACCGCGACAACTGGCCCGAGCTGCTCTTCCTGCTCGGCGACCAGGTCTACGTCGACGAGGGCTCGCCGGCGACGCGCGAGCGCATCCGAGCCCGCCGCGACACCAGCGCGCCGCCCGGCGAGGAGGTGGTCGACTTCGAGGAGTACACCTGGCTCTACAGGGAGGCCTGGGAGGACCCGCTGATCCGCTGGCTCTTCTCCACCGTCTCCACCTCGATGGTCTGGGACGACCACGACATGAGCGACGACTGGAACATCTCCCGCTCCTGGCATGAGGAGATGGAGCGCAAGGACTGGTGGCACGAGCGGGCTATCGGCGGCATCGTCAGCTACTGGATCTACCAGCACATCGGCAACCTCTCGCCGCGCGAGCTCGACGAGGAGAACGAGATCTACGCGAAGGCGAGGGGAAACCCCGACGCGACCGAGGTGCTGCGCGACTGGGCGAAGAGCATCGACTCGACCGCAGCGGGGACGCGCTGGAGCTTCTGCCGCGACATCGACGGGGTGCGCGCGATCTTCATGGACGCCCGTGCCGCCCGCGTGTTGACTCGGGAGCGGCGCTCGATGTTCGACGACGAGGTCTGGGACTGGATCGTCGACCACGCGAGTGGGGACTTCGACCACCTGGTGATCGGGACGACGGTCCCCTACCTGCTGACGCCGCCCTTTCACCGCCTGGAGGCGTGGAACGAGCGCCTTGCCGACGACGGGGTCTGGGGCGGGGTGGTCGCAAAGGCGAGCGAGAAGCTGCGGCGGGCGCTCGACTTCGACCACTGGGCGGCCTTCCAGTACTCCTTCCAGCGCATGCGCGAGCTGCTCGAAGAGGTCGGTTCCGGAGAGCGGGGGAAGCCGCCCGCTTCGATCGCGATCCTCTCCGGCGACGTCCACCACGCCTACCTCTTCGACGTCGCCTTCAGGCGAGACGCCGGGGTGCAGAGCAGAGTCGTGCAGGCGGTCTGCTCGCCTTACCGCAACCCGCTCGACGAGAAAGAGCGCAGGACCGTTCGGCTGGGATTCAGCCGCGGCGCCGAGACCTTCGCGCGCGGGCTCGCCCGGCTTGCCGGCGCGCCGGACCCGGGGATCCGCTGGCGCTGCCTCGAGGGCCCCTACTTCGACAACCAGGTCGCGACGCTGCGCCTGGACGGCCGCGAGGCGATCGTCAGGCTCGACAAGACCGTCGCCGGCGAGGAGGACGAGACCTCGCTGGAGAAGACCTTCGAGCGCCGTATCGTCTGACGGCGAGGTGGGGTGGGGCGCCACCCGGCAAAGCGCGCCCCACCCCGTCGCCTCTTCAGGCGGCTGCAGAAACCTCTGCGCCGCCGCCTTTATCGCCGGGGGGAGTCGAGGCCCCCCGGCCGTCGGGCGACGGCGAATCACCGCTGAAGCTCTTGGTCTGGCCGGGCCGCAGGTAGACGATCTGACCATCGCGCAGCTCCAGCTTCTGGAGCTCTGAGCGGGTCAGCTGCGCCCAGACCTCGGTGCCGTCGCCGAGCGTGAACTCGACCCGGATCTCGAAGCCGAGCGCGACGATGCGCTGCACCATCGCCTCCTCGGTCCGCTCGTCGGCCTCGAGCACTACCGCCATGTCGTGCGGCCGGACGAAGTGCTCGCCAAGCCTGTTGACCTCGCCGACGAAGCTCATCACGAACTCGTTGGCGGGGTGGTCGTAGAGGTCGTCGGCGCTGCCTGACTGCTCGACTCGGCCTTCGTTCATCACGACCAGCTGCTCGGCGACGTCCATCGCCTCCTCCTGGTCGTGGGTGACGAAGATCGTCGTCACGTGCATCTCGTCGTGGAGGCGGCGCAGCCAGGTGCGCAGGTCCTTGCGGACCTTGGCGTCGAGCGCGCCGAACGGCTCGTCGAGCAGCAGCACCTGCGGCTCGACCGCGAGCGCCCGAGCCAGCGCCATCCGCTGCCGCTGCCCGCCCGAGAGCTGCGACGGGTAGCGGTCGGCCAGCCCGTCGAGCTGAACCAGTTGCAGCAGCTCGTGGACGCGCTGCTCGATCTGCGGCTTGCTCCACTTGCGGATCCGCAGGCCGAAACCGACGTTGCCGAACACGGTCATGTGCTTGAACGCCGCGTAGTGCTGGAAGACGAAGCCGACACCGCGCTTTTGGGCGGGCTTGCCGGTCGCGTCCTCGCCGTTGATCTCGATGTCGCCGGAGTCCAGGGACTCCAGCCCGGCGATCGCCCGCAGCAGGGTCGACTTGCCGCTGCCGCTCGGCCCGAGCAGGGCGGTCAGCGATCCGTCGGGGACGTCTATGGAAACGTTGTCGAGAGCCTGAAAGTCACCGAAGCGCTTCGAGGCTCCCTCGACTGAGATTCCCATCAGGCACCCTCCTTTCTTTTCAGCAGGTTCATGAGCAGCAACGTGGATAGGGCGAGCAGCGCGAGGAGGATCGAGGCCGCGTAGGCCCCGGCCAGGTTGAACTGCTCGAACTGCTGGGAGACGAAGAGGGGGAGGGTTTCGGTCTGGCCGGAGATCTCGCCGGAGACGACCGAGACGGCGCCGAACTCGCCCAGCACCCGGGCGGTGGTGAGGACCACGCCATAGGCGACCCCCCAGCGGATCGCCGGCAGGGTGACCCGCCAAAAGGTCTGCCAGGCGTTGGCGCCGAGGGTCGAGGCGGCTTGCTCCTGCTCGGTGCCGATCTCCTGCAGCACCGGGACCGTCTCGCGCACGACGAAAGGAAGCGAGACGAAGATGCTGGCCAGGATCATGCCCGGCGTTGAGAAGAGGACCTGGATACCCCATTCGCCGAGGGTCGGGCCGAACCAGCCGTCGGTGCCGTAGAGCAGGAACAGCGCCAGGCCGACGACGACCGGTGAGATCGCGAAGGGGAGGTTGATGATCGCGTCCAGGACCGGGTTGCCCTTCCAGCGGTAACGGACGAGCAGCAGCGCGCAGACGACGCCGAAGATCGTGTTGAGCGGGACCGCGACCGCGACCATCAGCAGGGTCAGCTGGAAGGCATGGATGCCCTCTAGCGAGGTGATCGCTTCCCACGGCGGCCCGAAGCCGTCCTCGAAGGTCTTGTAGAAGATCATCCCGACGGGGGCGATCAGCAGCACGCCCAGGTAGCCGAGGGCGAGGCCCCGCAGGCTGAGCTTGCTGGTGCGGCTGGTGCCGGTCATGCGTCGCCCCGTTCGTGGCGGCGGCCCCAGCGCTCGGCGGCGGTCACGCCCGCCAGCAGGAGCAGGGAGACGACGAGCAGCACGACGGATACAGCAGCAGCACCCGGCAGATTCCCACTCTCGATCTGGCTGCGGATGAAGACCGAGGAGACCTCGGTCTCGAAGGGGATGTTGCCGGAGATCAGGACCAGGGAGCCGAACTCGCCCAGCGCTCGCGCGAAGGCGAGGGCGATGCCCGCGGTCAGGCCCGGGAGGAGGTTGGGGAAGATGATGCGGCGGAAGACGGTGAAGCCGCCGGCCCCGAGCGAGGTCGCCGCCTCCTCCATCTCACGGTCGAGCTCGATCAGCAGCGGCTGGACCGCGCGCACGACGAAGGGGAGGGTGACGAACAGCAGCGCCGCCACCACCGCGACCTTGGTGAAGGCGATGTCGATCCCAAACGGGCTCTCGCTGCCGTAGAGCGTAAGCAGGGTGAGGCCGGCGACGATCGTCGGCAGGGCGAAGGGCAGGTCGATGATCGCGTTCACCGCCGCCTTGCCCGGAAACTCGTCGCGGACCAGGACCCAGGCGATGATCGTGCCGAAGACCGCGTTGATCGCCACAACGATCAGCGAGCAGATCACGGTCAGTTTCAGCGCCGCGATCGACTGCGGGCCGGTGACCGCGTCCCAGAAAGCGCCCATCCCGTTGTCGGTCGACTCGACCACGACGGCGGCCAGGGGCAGCAGCACCATCAGACTCAGATAGAGCACGACCATGCCGCGGCCCAGAGCGGCACCGGCCCAGGGCAGGCGGATGCCTGCCCTGGGCCGCGGGACGGTTGCCGTACGAGCCTCCATCGACTACTCGGTGGGGACTCCGAGTTCCTTCTCGATCGCGGCGACCTTGCCGCTTTCCTCGTCGAAGAACTCG
>DATMEP010000126.1:0-10508 GCA_035556755.1 Solirubrobacterales bacterium | reverse complement strand
GTCGATGGAATGACCAACCGCGAGATCGCCCAGCAGCTCTTCGTCACCGCGAAGACTGTCGAGACCCACCTGCGCCACGTCTACCAGAAGCTAGGCGTCGCCCGGCGCACGGAGCTGGTCGGCGCCCTCGAGCGCTGAGCGACCGTCGCCGCCGGTCCTTGGCAGCAACACGTCCTCGCGGCTGTAGTGGCCGACCGAGTCGAACCAGCGCTTGGCGCGCAGGCCCTCGCGCAGGTCGCAATCGGCGGTGACGATCCCCTCCTCGTCGTAGAGCGGGCCGGCGATCACATTGCCCCAGGTGGGCTCGACGATTGCGGCGCCCCCTCGCCCGAAGACCTCGCGGTCGGGTAGCTCGACCGGGAAGTCGTCGGGGAACGCGTCGCGGGGGATGAACTGCGGCGCCGAGATCACGAAGGCGCCCGACTCGATCGCGATGTGGCGCATGCTGGCGAGCCAGGCGTCCGAGTCGTCGGCGGTCGGGGCGACCCAGATCTGCGGGCCGGATTTGTACATCGCGTAGCGGGCGAGCGGCATCCTGTTCTCCCAACAGATCAGCCCGCCGACCTTGCCCAGCGGGGTCTGCGCGGCGGCGAGGTCGTCGCCGGCGCCGATCCCGTGGAAGAGCCGCTCGTGGTGGGTCGGCATCAGCTTGCGGTGCTTCCAGACGAGGCCCTCGGGGCCGACCAGGACGAGCGTGTTGTAGAGCGTGCCGGGGCGTTCCTCCTCGCGCTCGTTGACCCCGATCGCGCAGTGGGCGCCGGTCCGGTTGCAAGCCTCGATCAACCTGTCCACGAGTGGGCCGGGGACGTCGACCGAGTTTTCCCAAAGTCGTTGCCAGAGCTCGTCGAACCCGTCGAACCTCGCCGCGGGGGCCGCCCATGCCTGCGAGGGGTAGAGCGGGACGAAGGCCTCGGGCAGGACGACCAGCTCGGCGCCGTCGGCGGCGGCGCGCTCGACCAGCTCCACCGCCTTCGCGATCGACGCCTCGGCGTCGAGGATCGCCGGCGTCGCCTGGGCCGCGGCGACTCGCACGGTGCGGAGCTCGGTCACCGGGTTGAGGTTAGTAGCGTGAAGCGGCGAACGCTGAGGAGATCTCACTTGTCATCCACCCAGCAAGAGAAGGCCGACCGCTTCCGCGCCCTGCACGAGGGCGAGGCGTTCGTCATCCCCAACCCTTGGGACGCCGGCTCGGCCAAGGTCCTGGCCGGGCTCGGGTTCGAGGCCCTGGCCACGACCAGCTCCGGATTCGCCCTCACCCTGGGTCGCCACGACGGCAAGGTCACGCTCGACGAGCTGGCCGAGCACGTGCAGGCCGTCGATCGGGCGACCGACCTGCCGGTATCCGTCGACCTCGAGAACGGCTTCGGGCCCGAGCCGGATGACGCGGCGAACGCGATCGTCCGCGCGGCCGAGGCAGGGGCCGTCGGCGGCTCGATCGAGGACTACGACCCCAAAGGCGAGCTCTACGATTTCGACCACGCGGTGGAGCGAGTGGCGGCGGCGTGCGAGGCCGCCCGCGGCTTGGACTTCCCCTTCACGCTGACCGCGCGCGCCGAGAACCACCTTCGCGGCAACCCCGACCTCGACGACACGATCGCCCGCCTGCAGGCGTTCGAGCGGGCGGGGGCCGACGTCGTCTACGCACCGGGCCTGCGCAGCACCGACGAGATCCGGGCCATATGCGACGCGGCGACCGCGCCGGTCAACGTGCTCGCCCGACCGGGCCTCGCGCTGGCCGAGATCGTCGCCGCCGGCGCGCAGCGGATCAGCGTCGGCGGCAGCCTCGCCTGGGTTGCGATGGAAGCGATGGCAGACGTGGCCGAGCGGATCCGCGACCGGGGCGATTTCTCGGCGATGAAGGTCTCGGGCCGAGCCTGGGAGTGGCTCGACTGATGACGCTGGTGGTCAAGCTCGGGTCCTCGATCGTCGCCGCCGATGACGGCGAGCTGCGCGTCGACGTGCTCGACTCGGTCTGTGAGCAGGTCGCCGCGCTGGAGCAGGGCGGCGAGCGGGTGGTGATGGTCACCTCGGGGGCGATCGCACGCGGGATGCGGCTGATGGAGCTGGAGAAGCGGCCGCGTTCGATGGACGAGCTGCAGGCCGCCTCGGCGGTCGGCCAGGGCGATCTCTTCCGCGCCTACGAGTCGCGGCTGGCAGGGCGCGGGACGCGGGCGGCGCAGGTGCTGCTGACCGCGGCCGACATCGCGGCCCGCACCAACTACCTCAACGCGCGCCAGACGCTGCAGCGCCTGATCGAGTGGGGAGTGGTGCCGGTGGTGAACGAGAACGACACGACCGCGACCGACGAGATCACCTTCGGCGACAACGACTTCCTCGCCGCCCAGGTGGCGATCCTGCTCGATGCTCGCCTGCTCGTCCTGCTCTCCGACGTCGACGGCCTCCACAGCGGCGATCCGCGCACCGATCCTGGCGCCGAGCTTGTCTCCGAGGTCGGCGATTTCACGGCCCTGGGTGGCATGGACATCGGCGACCGCACCTCCGTCTTCGGGTCGGGCGGGATGCGCAGCAAGGTCGCCGCCGCCGAGATGGCGAGCGAGGCGGGCATCGCGACGACGATCTGCAACGGGACCAGTGCCGGCACGCTCTTGGCCGCGGCGGGCGGCGATCCAGCCGGCACCCGTTTCGCTGCCCAGGCCGGTAGGGCCCCCAGTTTCAAGCTCTGGCTCAAGTACGCGAAGACGGTGAAGGGCCGGCTGACGGTCGACGACGGTGCGGCCCGGGTGCTGCGCGAGAGCGGGTCGAGCCTGCTGCCGGTTGGGATCGTCAGGGTCGACGGTTCGTTCGACGTGGGCGATGCCGTCGAGGTGGCCACCGACGGGACTGTGCTCGGCAAGGGGATCGCCGACTACTCGTCGCGGGAGCTGGAGCGGGTCAAGGGGTTGAAGAGCGGGGAGGTGCGGGAGCTGCTGCCGCATGCGGCCGATGAGGTGATTCACCGGGATCGGTTTGTGTTGCTGTAAGTGCGGAGGGTGGGGGGAGGGGTGGGGTGCCCCTCCCGCTTGCTGGGTTTTTCGCCGCCCGCGTTTCCACTCTCGCTGAGTGGTCTGTGCGAAAAACATGACGCCGCTGCGCGAGAGGGGCACCCCACCCCTCCCAGCTACCCTTAGCGGCTATGGCAGTTATGGCTAGAACCGTCGCTGAAACTTGCGAGGCTGCGCAGCGGGCCGCGCGCGTGCTTGCCGGTGCTTCTGCCGAGCAGAAGAACTTGGCGCTGGAGGCGACTGCACGGCTGCTGCAGGATCGGAGCGGCGAGATCCTCGAGGCCAATGCCGCCGATCTGGCAGATGAGCGGGCGGAAGGGCTGACCACGGCGCTGCGCGACCGGCTGACGTTGAGCGAGGAGCGGGTTGCTGCAATGGCGGAGGGGGCGCGGGCGATTGCTGCGTTGGCCGATCCGGTTGGCGAGGAGCTCGAACGGAAGTCTTTGGAGAGCGGGCTCGATCTGCGCAAGGTGCGGGTGCCGCTGGGTGTGGTCGCAGTGGTCTACGAGGCGCGGCCTAACGTGACCGTCGATTGCGCTGCATTGACGATCAAGAGTGGCAACGCGATCGTGTTGCGCGGGTCCAGCTATGCGGAGAGATCCAACGGGGCGCTGGCGTCGGTCGTTCAAGATGCGCTCACGGACGCGGGATTGCCCGAGGACGCGGTGCTGTTGCTGCGTGTCGGCGAGGGACGCAGCGACTTGGCGGAGCTGGCGACTCAGGAGGGCCTTGTCGACCTGCTGATCCCGCGCGGTGGCGACGGATTGAAGACGGCGCTCAAGGGCGTTGCCACGGTGCCGGTCATGTACGCAGCGGCAGGCAACTGCCACGTCTACGTTCACTCCGACACGGACCTCGAGATGGCGCGGAGGATCGCCTACAACGCCAAGGTTCAGCGGCCGGGCGTGTGTAACGCCGCCGAGACGTTGCTCGTCCACGCGGACGTGGCGGGCGATCTCCTGCCCGATTTGCTTGCCGACCTGCAGGCGGTCGGGGTAGAGCTGGTGGGTGACGAGCGAGCGCAGGGGATTGCTCCCGATGTCGAGGTGGGCATCGCCACCGACGCGGACTGGGGCACCGAGTACCTGGACTTGAAGATGGTGGTGGGTGTTGTCGACTCCCTCGACGAGGCGATCGATCACATCAACGGGCATGGCACCAGCCACTCCGAGGCGATCGTCACCCGCTCGGAGGAGGCGTCGGCCCGCTTTGCGGCCGAGGTCGACGCTGCCGTCGTCTACACCAACGCCTCGACCCGGTTCACCGACGGGTTCGAGTTCGGGATGGGGGCCGAGATCGGCAACTCGACCCAGAAGCTGCACGCGCGCGGCCCGATCGGCCTGCGGGAGTTGACCACCTACAAGTACGTCGTCCGTGGCGACGGCCAGGTGCGTGAGTAGCGTTCCCGGCGGCGAGAGTGTCCGTCCTGGCATCGGTGTCCTCGGATCGGCGTTCAACCCGCCTCACCTCGGCCATCTGGCGCTGGCTCAGGAGGCGCTCTGGCAGCTCGGACTCGACCAGGTCGTGCTGATGCCGACCGGGGAGGCGCCGCACAAGCGGATCCTCGACGACCCCGGCAGGGAGCAGCGCCTGGCGATGACCCGGCTCGCTGCCGCCGACGACTCGCGCTTCAGCGTCTCCAGCATCGAGGTCGACCGCGAGGGACCGTCCTACACGTATGAGAGCTTGGAACTGCTTGCCGAAGAAAGGCCCGACACCGAGCTGGTGTTCGTGATGGGGGCGGACGCCGCCGTCGGGCTGGAGAGCTGGCGCCGGCCCGAGCGCGTGGTCGAGCTGGCGCGGCTCGCGGTGGCGCGGCGGGCGGGCGTCTCCGACGCCGACGTCGGCGCGGTCATGCGCAGCCTCGCCGCCGACGGCCGCGCGACGATGCTGGAGATGCCGCAGTTCGGCGTCTCCTCTTCGTCGGTGCGCGAGCGGGCGGCCGCGGGCAGGCCGCTTCGCTACCTGGTCCCCGAGGCGGTCGCCCGCTTCATCGAGGAGAAGGAGATCTACTCGTGAGTGGGCTGGGCTCGGAGGCGCTGGCGCGGCGGTTGGCCGAGCTGTCCGATGCCAAGGGCGCGGAGGAGATCGTCGTCCTCGACATGCGCCCCCTGGCCTCCTACACCGATTTCCTGACGATCTGCACAGCCCGGAACGAGCGCCAGGCCAGGGCGATCGTCGACGACGTGAAGCTGCGCCTGAAGCAGGAGCACGAGCTGCTGCCGGCCGGGATCGAGGGCAACGGCGCCGCCGGCTGGATCGTCCTCGACTATCTCGACGCGGTCCTGCACGTCTTCACCGCGGAGGCGCGGCGGCGGTACGGGCTCGAGGAGCTCTGGCACGAGGCGCCGCGGCTCGAGCTGGTCCTGGCGGATCCCGGGGCTCGTTCGGCTGCGAGCGCCTGAGCCTCCCCGGCGGCCTCTGCGGAAATGCCGTCCGAAGCCGCTTCTAGCGTGCCGCGCATGGGTAGCTTCAAGAGGGCTCTGCTCGGCTACCGTCGCGAGGATGTCGACGCGGCGATCTCTGCGTGCGACGAGCGCATCGTCGCGCTTGAGCGCGACGCGGAGGACGCCGAGGTGCGGGCGCGGATCGCCACCGAGGCGACCGAGCGGGCAGAGCAGGAGCTCAGCTCCCTTTCCGGGATGGTGATCGAGCGCGAGCGGGAAATCCGCAACCTCGGCGAGTTGCTGCGCGAGGCGAACGCACGCCACGACCGCAGCATCTCTTCGCTGGAGTCGACCGCCGGCCGTCTCGAGGAGATCCAGGCGCAGGCACGGGGGCAGGCGACTCGGATTCGGATGAAAGCGCTGCGCGAGGCGGTCGAGGTCAGCCGCCGCACGCAGGAGCTCACCGATGCTCACGCGCCGGGCGCGAACGGCGCGTCCAGCGAAGTCGCGCCGACCGGCGATTCCGGGTTCGACCCGGCGGGCATCTTCGAGGGCCTGGTGAGGCTCGAGGTCGGCCCGCTCGGCGACTTCTCCCAGCTGGTCGGCTTCGAGGACGCGATCGTCCGGCTCGGTGCCTCCGAGATCTCGGTCGAGCGCTTCTCCGAGGGCCGGGCGACGCTCTCGATGAACCTCGACGAACCGATCGAGCTACTGCGGGAGCTGGAAGAGAGCGCGCCCTTCGAGTTCAACGTGCGGCGCACCCGTGGCGACAACCTGATCCTCGACGTCGACGAGGATCAGGGCCCCGAACAGCGCGCCGCTTAGCTTTCAGCGGAAGCGCCGTCGCGGTTTTGGCGAAACCGCCGCGTTAAACTGGCGGCGAGGCTTGGGGCTGTAGCTCAGCTGGAAGAGCGACGCGCTGGCAGCGCGTAGGTCACGGGTTCGAGTCCCGTCAGCTCCACTAGGCTCGGCGTGAATGGATCAGCTCGTGCAGATCGTCGGGGCGCTGCTGATCCTCGTCGCCTACGCCGCCGCCCAGTTCGGGGCGATGGACCAGCACTCGCGGACCTACCTGGTCCTCAACCTGGTCGGATCGGCGGTCCTCGCGGGACTTGCTTGGCACGAGCGGCTCTGGGGGTTCCTGCTGCTGGAGACGGTCTGGGCGGTCGTCTCCTTCTGGGGGCTGGTTCAAGCTCTCAAACCGGCGGCGGTCGCTGCCGATGAGTGAGCGATGAACGCGGCCAACGAGCACGTGTTCTCGCACGGGATGCGGGACACGCGGGAGACCTTCGCGGCCTGGAACGCGCACCCGGGGACGGTCCTGTGGGGCTGGATCGCGCTCAGCCTGGCGGTGGCGCTGGCGCTGCTGGGCGCGACCTGGGTCGTCGCCGGCCTGCTCACGCCCGACGTCACGCCGATCCACATGCCGGGACTGACCGAGCCCACCGACCCCGGTGACCTGATGCCGATCCTCTGGCGCAACTCGTTGGTCCTCGCCCTCCACGCCACCGCCTGCGTCGCCGGCTTCATCGCCGGCGCCTCGATGCCGATCGCCGCTGCCCAGCGCATGGGGGTCTCGCGCTGGATTCACGTCAAGGCCGCCAAATTCGCGATCCTCTTCGTCGCCGCCGTCACCCTCTTCTCGCTCTCCACCCAGGCCCTCTACCTCGGCTTCCAGGGCTCGACCATCGCCTACCAGCTCGATATCTCCCACGCGACCCTGATCCTCAGCGTCCTCCCGCACGCGATCCCCGAGCTGACCGCGCTCTTCCTGCCGCTCGCGGCCTGGCTGATCGCCAGCCGCCGCGGCGAGTGGAACCAGCTCCTCGCCGCGACCTTCATCACCGTCCTGCTGGCGATCCCGGTCGTCGTCGTCGCGGCGACGATCGAGGTCTACGTCTGGCCCCAGATCCTCGAGGCCGTCTCCCCGGCCTTCTGAGGCGCCTCGTAAGATCGCGCCTCATGGCCGGTTACGACCCGAAGGCGATCGAGCGCAAGTGGCAGCAGGTCTGGGCCGAGGAGCGGACCTGGGAGGTCGCCAACCCCGGCCAGCCCGGCCACGACGAGTCGAAGCCGAAGTCCTACGTCCTGGAGATGCTGCCCTACCCCTCGGGGGAGCCCCACGTCGGCCACCTCAAGTGCTACGCCGTCGGCGACGCGATCGCCCACTTCCGCCGCCGGCACGGCTTCGAGGTGATCCACCCGATGGGCTACGACGCCTTCGGCCTGCCGGCCGAGAACAACGCGATCAAGACCGGTGAGCCGCCGCGCGAGGCGACCGAGCGCTCGGTCGAGTCCTTCCGGCGCCAGTTCCGCGAGTGGGGGATCTCGATCGACTGGTCGCGGGAGCTCGGCACCCACGCGCCCGAGTACTACCGCTGGACCCAGTGGATCTTCCTGCAGCTGTTCGAGCGCGGCCTCGCCTACCGCGAGGAGGCGCCGGTCCAGTGGTGCCCGGTAGACGCGACCGTGCTCGCCAACGAGCAGGTCGTCGACGGCCGTTGCGAGCGCTGCGGCACCCCGGTCGAGCAGCGTCGCCTAGAGCAGTGGTTCTTCAGGATCACCGAGTACGCCGACCGCCTGCTCGCCGACTTCGACCTGCTCGAGTCCTGGCCCGAGCACGTGATCACCATGCAGCGCAACTGGATCGGCCGTTCCGAGGGCGCCGAGGTGACCTTCCGCTGCGAGGAGCTCGACCTCGAGTTCCCGGTCTTCACCACCCGTCCCGACACCCTCTTCGGCGCCACCTTCTTCGTCCTCGCACCCGAGCACCCGGAGCTCGGGCGGCTGGTCGCCGGCACGCCGGCCGAGGAGGCGGTGCGCGAGTACGTCAACCAGGTCGCCCGCGAGTCGGCCGAGGAGCGCGGCGACGAGGACCGGCCGAAGACCGGGGTGCCGCTCGGCCGCAGCGTCGTCAACCCGGTCAACGGCGAGGAGATCCCGATGTTCGTCGCCGACTACGTGCTGATGGAGTACGGGACCGGGGCGATCATGGCGGTGCCCGGCCACGACACCCGCGACTACGAGTTCGCGAAGGCCTTCGAGTTGCCGGTCAAGCGGGTGATCGAGGGGGTCGACGAGGAGGTCGCGCGCGACGACGAGGGCCTTCCCTATCCCGGCGACGGCCCGATGGTCAACTCCGGCCGCTTCGACGGGGTGGGCAACCGCGAGGCCTACGAGGAGATCGTCGAGTGGCTCGCCTCCGAGGGGCGGGGCGAGTCCGCGGTCAACTACCGCCTCCGCGACTGGCTCGTCTCGCGCCAGCGCTACTGGGGGGCGCCGATCCCGGTCGTCTACTGCCACGAGTGCGGGATCGTCCCGGTCCCCGACGACCAGCTCCCGGTGGAGCTGCCCGAGGTCGACGAGTACGCGCCCCAGGGGAAGAGCCCGCTTGCCGCGGCCGAGGAGTGGGTCGCGACCGAGTGCCCCCGCTGCGGTGGCCCCGCTCGCCGCGAGACCGACACGATGGACACCTTCGTCGACTCCTCCTGGTACTTCATCCGCTACCTCGACCCGCGCAACGACGCGGCCCCCTGGGACCGCGCTGCGGCCGACCACTGGCTCCCCGTCGACCAGTACATCGGCGGCGTCGAGCACGCGATCCTGCACCTGATGTACGCGCGCTTCTTCACCAAGGCGCTCGCAGACCTCGGCCACCTCGGCGTTCAGGAGCCCTTCGCCAACCTCTTCACCCAGGGGATGATCACGCGCGACGGGGCGAAGATGTCGAAGTCGAAGGGCAACACGGTCAGCCCGGCCGAGTACGTCGAGCGCTACGGCGCCGACACCGCCCGCACCTATGTCTGCTTCATGGGGCCGCCCGAGCGCGGCGGCGACTGGTCCGACGAGGGGGTGGAGGGCGTCAACCGCTTCCTCTCCCGGCTCTGGCGGCTCTGCGAGGAGGTCGAAGGCAAGCCGGCCGAGGAGTCAGGGGCGGTCGAGGGCGAGGCGCGGGAGCTGCTCGCCAAGGCCCACTGGGCGATCGAGAAGGTCACCGCGGACATCCAGCGGGGCTTCCAGTTCAACACCGCGATCGCCGCGGTGATGGAGCTGGTCAACGACGCATACCGGGTCAAGGACGCCCTCTACGCCGACCCCGCTTCGACCGGCGTGGTCCGCTTCGCCACCGCGACCGCCGCCTCGTTGATCTTCCCCTTTGCGCCGCATCTGGGCGCCGAGGTCTGGGAGCGTCTCCGCGAGGGGCGCATCTGGGAGGAGCCCTGGCCCGAGGCCGACCCCGAGCTGCTGAGCAGCGACACGGTGACGCTCGTCGTCCAGGTCAACGGCAAGCTGCGCGACCGGATCGAGGCGGCCGCCGACGCATCGGAGGCCGAGTTGCTCGCCCTCGCGCGTGCCAGCGAGAAGGTGAGCCGTCACCTCGACGGCAAGGAGATCGTCAAGGAGGTCGTCGTTCCCGGCAAGCTGGTGAACCTGGTGGTTCGCTGAGGTTTGCACGACTTCACTGCGGTATCTGGTACAAAGCGGCCGCATGTTGGTGAGGCGTCTCTCAGAAGCCCCCGCGGAGGAGTGGCACAAGCTCAACTATCGCGTCCTCATGGACGCGGGGGAGATGGGCGCCCGCAACCTCTCGGTGACCTGGCTGGAAATTTCCGCCGGGGCCGAGCGCACGCTGCGCTCCGACGAGGGCGCCGAGCAGGTCTACGTCGTGGTGCGCGGCGCCGGCACGATGTCGGTGGCGGGCGATACGCAGGAGGTGGGGGAGGGCGACCTGATCCTGGTCCCGCCCGCGACCGACCACTCGATCGCCAACCATGCCGAGGAGACGCTGGTCTGCGTCTCCGTCCAGTCGCCGCCCGTCGCCGCGGCCGAGTTGTACAGCGATCAACTGGCCGAGGTCTCCGGCTACGACGAAGAGGATTAGGCGCGCGCCTCTCGCGGTTCAGTCGTCTGTGAATTTTTAGATTTGGCGCGCCACTTGTGCGCCGGCAGCCGTCAGCGTGGCGGACATGCCCGAGCTGAGTCGGTCTCAGGTCTTTGTTTATGGCGCGGTGGCGATTGCGCTGCTGCTGGTCGGAGCGCGGGCGATACGGGCTGAGGGGAGCGGTGGGGCGCCGGTGCCGCCGCCAGTGGCGGCTGAAGGCAACTCCTTCAGCATCGA
>DATMEP010000125.1:0-10605 GCA_035556755.1 Solirubrobacterales bacterium | reverse complement strand
GAACTCGAAGATCGGCGCGTTCTGGTCCTTGTTGATCGCCAGGATGTTCTCCGAGTTCTGCATCCCGACCTTGTGCTGGATCGCGCCGGAGATCCCGGCGGCCAGGTAGAGCTTCGGCGCGACCGTCTTGCCGGTCTGGCCGATCTGGGCCGCGTAGGGGTACCAGCCGGCGTCGACGACGGCACGGGTCGCCGCGACGGCGCCGCCCATCGACTCAGCCAGCTGCTCGCAGAGCTCGAAGCCCTCTTTGGCCCCGAGACCGCGACCGCCGCCGACCAGGATCTCGGCGTCCTCGATGTTGACGTCGGCGCCACGCTGCTCGCCGCGCTGGACCAGCTTCGCCTTGGTCGACCAAGGCGAGAGCTCGACCTGGACGTCGACCACCTCGGCGGTGCCGCCGCTCTCCTTGGCGTCGAAGGCGTTGAGGCGGCTGATGATGATCCCGGGCTCGGCGACGTAGCCGACGTCGGCGACCTGGGAGTCCTGCAGGATCGGGCGCTCGACGACCAGCTTGCCGTCCTGCACCTTGACCGCCGTCACCTCCATCGTCACGCCGGCGTTGAGGCGAGCGGTGAGCCCGGCGCCGATCTCGAAGCCGAGCAGGCCGCCGCCGAACAGCGCGTAGCCGAAGCCCTCGTCCTGGATGACCTTGGCCATCGCGTCGACGATCGGCTGGGCGAGGCCCTCCGGGACGTCCTTGGCGCGGTAGACCTTCGCCGCGCCCCAGTTGCCGAGCGAGGCGCAGGCGTCGTCGGCGATGTCGCCGACCACCAGCGCGGCAGCCTCGCCACCGAGTTCGCCGGCCAGCTTGGCCGCCTCGGAGATCGCCCCAAGCGAGTTCTTGTTGAAGTTGCCCTCGTCGTCGTGAAGGGCGTAAACCAGGATGCCTGCCATCTAGATCAGCTTCCTCTCGTCGAGCCAGGCGACGATCTTCTCGACCGTCTCGTTGGTGTCCTCGTCCTCGATGATCTCCCCCGCTTCCTTGGCGGGCGGCGGGTTGAGCGCGAGGACCGCGGTCTTGGAGCCGGACTCGCCGACCATGCCGCCGTCGATGCCGACGTCGGCGGTCGCCCTGCCGTCCAGCTGTTTTTTCTTCGCCCCCATGATCGCTTTGAGGCTGGGGTAGCGCGGCTCGTTGATCGCGTCGCCGACGCTGATCACGGCGGGCAGCTCGACCTCGACCGTGTCGTAGCCGTACTCGGCCTGGCGCTCGCAGCGCAGCTTGCCGTCGGTGACGTCGATCTTGATCACCTGGGTCAGCGAGGGCATCTTCAGGTGGTCGGCGACCACGGCGCCGATCGTGTAGCACTCGCCGTCATCGGACTGCTGGCCCAGCAGGACCAGGTCCGGGCTCTCGGACTCGAGCACTTTCGCCAGGGCGTAGCCGGTGGCGCAGACGTCGGAGCCGGAGAGGGCGTCGTCGGAGAGGTGCACCGAGCGGTCGGCGCCGAGCGCCACCGCCTTGTGCAGGGCGCGGACCGCCGAGTCGGGGCCCATCGTCACCGCGATGACCTCCTCGACCGGGATCGCGCCGCCCTCCTTGATCTGCATGGCGGCCTCGATGGCATGGGTATCGAAGGGGTTGAGGTTTTTCTCGCCGCTGCGGTCCAATCGCATCGTGTTGGAGTCGATGCGCTTCTGGACGGCGGCGTCCGGTACCTCCTTGACCAGGACGCAGATCTTCAAGTTGAAAGCCTCCTCGAATGTCGCTCAGGGCTGGTTGACTGACCAGTCAATCAGTCTATCTTCTACACGCGGACGTGTGACTTGGTGTGATGCTTATCACGCTCGAAACCAGAGGCTTGCCGGGGCAGGCCTCTAAGCTTCGCGCTCGTGGCGCTCGGTGGCGCCGGCCCTGATGAAGTCGATGATCTCGTCGGTTCCGGCCCCAGGGGTGAAGACCGCGGCGACACCGAGCTTCTTCAGCTCGGGGATGTCCTCGGCTGGGATCGTCCCCCCCACCGTGACCAGGACGTCGTCGACGCCCTGCTCGGCGAGCAGCGCGACGACCCGCGGCACCAGCGTCATGTGGGCGCCGGAGAGGATCGAGAGGCCGACCGCGTCGGCGTCCTCCTGGATCACCGTCTCGGCGATCTGCTCCGGCGTCTGGTGGAGGCCGGTGTAGATCACCTCCATGCCGGCGTCGCGCAGCGCGCGGGCGATGATCTTGGCGCCACGGTCGTGCCCGTCCAAGCCGGGCTTGGCGACGACGACGCGGATCTTCCTTGCGGTTGCTGCCTCCATGCGGGGCGGGGAGCTTAGAAGACCGGGGACTCCGTGTAGGTGCCGAAGACCTCCTGCATCGCCGCGATCATCTCTCCCTCGGTCGCACGAGCCCGTGCCGCCTCGACGATCGGCGGCATCAGGTTGGCGTCGCTTGCGGCGGCACGCTTCAGCTCCGCGAGCGCCGTCTCGACCGCGGCGCCGTCGCGCCGGGCGCGGGTGCCCTGCAGGCGCTCGACCTGCTTGCGTTCGAGCGCCGGGTCGATGCGGAGGATCGGCGTCTCGTCTTCGTCCTCCTGGACGAAGTCGTTGACGCCGACGACGATCCGCTTGCGCTGGTCGAGCTCGCGCTGGTAGGTGAAGGCGGCGTCGGCGATCTCGCGCTGGGGAAAGTTGCGGCGGATCGCCTCGACCATCCCCCCCAGCTCGTCGATCCGGGCGAAGTAGTCGTAGGCCGCTGCCTCCATTTCGTCGGTCAGCTTCTCGACGAACCAGGAGCCGCCCAGGGGGTCAGGGGTGTTTGGGGCGCCCGACTCGAAGGCGATGATCTGCTGGGTGCGGAGCGCCACCCGCACGGCCTCCTCGGTCGGCAGCGCCAGCGCCTCGTCGAAGGAGTTCGTGTGCAGGGACTGGGTGCCGCCGAGCACCGCCGCGAGCGCCTCCAGCGAGGTCCGCACGACGTTGTTGAGCGGCTGCTGCGCGGTAAGGGAGACGCCGGCCGTCTGGGCGTGGAAGCGCAGCCGCATCGACTCCTCGCGCTTGGCGCCGTAGGTGTCGCGCATCTCGCGGGCCCAGATCCGGCGCGCGGCGCGGTACTTGGCGATCTCCTCGAAGAAGTCGATATGCGCGTTGAAGAAGAAGGAGAGGCGGGGGGCGAAATCGTCGACGTCGAGGCCGCGCTCCAGAGCTCGCTCGACGTAGGTGAAACCGTCCTTGAGCGTGAAGGCCAGCTCCTGCTGCGCAGTCGAGCCCGCCTCGCGGATGTGGTACCCGGAGATCGAGACCGGGTGCCAGCGGGGCATGTTCTGCGAGCACCACTCGATCATGTCGGTGACCAGCCGCATCGCCGGCTCGATCGGGAAGCACCACTCCTTCTGGGCGATGTACTCCTTGAGGATGTCGGTCTGGATCGTGCCGCCGAGCTTCTCCGGCGCCACCCCCTGCTCCTCGCCGACGAGGACGTAGAAGGCGAGCAGTATCGCCGCCGGCGCGTTGATCGTCATCGAGGTGCTGACCCCGGCCAGCGGGATCCCCTCGAAGAGCTGCTCCATGTCGTCGAGGCTGTCGACGGCGACCCCCTCGCGGCCGACCTCGCCGAGGCTGCGGACGTGGTCGGAGTCATAGCCCATCAGGGTCGGCATGTCGAAGGCGGTCGATAGCCCGGTCTGGCCGTGGTCGAGCAGGTAGTGGAAGCGCTCGTTGGTCTCCTCGACCGTGCCGAAGCCGGCGAACTGGCGCATCGTCCAGAGCCGCCCCCGGTGCATCGACTCGTAGGGCCCGCGGGTGAACGGGTACTCGCCGGGACGGCCGATCTCGGCGTCGGGGTCGGCGGGGGCCACCTCGGGGCCGTAGAGCGGCGCAATCGGGTGTCCTGACATCGTCGAGAACTCCGACTCGCGCTCTTCCAGCGCTGGTTTGCGCTTCGGCTCGGTCGCCATGGCAAGGAGTCTAGATGCGTTCAGCGCCGGATCGGGAAGCGACGCGGCGGCGGCACCCTGCGCCGCGCCGCGATGCGCGAGGCACCGAAACCGGCGACGGTCGCCAGCAGGGTGAGCGCCAGGGCGACGAGGCGGCGGCCGAGCTGCTCGAAGCGCATCGTCTGCCAGCCTTCCTCCCTGGCGATCTCGGCCAGCGCCGGGTCGGGATTGACCGCCACCGGGTGGCCCACCGCGCGCAACATCGGCAGGTCGGAGAGCGAGTCGGAGTAGGCGTAGGACTCGCCGAGATCGATCCCGTGCTCGGCCGCGAACGCCTCCATCGCCTCGACCTTGCCCGATCCGTAGACGAAGGGGCCGTCGAAGCGGCCGGTGAAGCCGCCGTCGCCGTCGACCTCGTAGCTGGTGCCGATCCCGCCGTCCATGCCCAGCACCCGTGCCAGCGACTCGACCACGCCGTTGCCGGCGGCGCTGACGATGAAGGTCGCCCGGCCGGCGTCCTGGTGGGCGTAGACCTCGTCGAGCATCTGCGGGTAGACGCGCGGCAGGATCGCCGCCATCACCTCGGGGTTCATCCGCTCGACGCTGCGCACGGGCACGCCGGCGATCAGCTCGCGTGCGACCCGCAGCACCTCGACAGTGCGCTCGTCGGTGGTGCCGCGAAGGCGGTAGCGCAGGTGCTCGACGGCCCAGCTCGACAGCTGACGGCGTCCGATGACACCGTGCCGGGTCGCGACGCGGGCGAACTGCATCCCCGAAGACCCCGCCATCAGGGTCTTGTCCAGATCGAAAAAGGCCGCGGCGCGGCTCACGGGCTAGGTGCCGTTGACTTCGATCACGATCGCGTCGCCCTGCCCGCCGCCGCTGCAGATCGCGGCCACGCCGAGACCGCCCCCACGGCGGTTCAACTCATGGACCAGGGAACCCACGATGCGGGCGCCGGAGGCGCCGATCGGGTGACCGAGGGCGATCGCACCGCCGTTGACGTTGACCTTGTCCTCGTCGACGCCGAGCATCCGCACCGAGTTGAGGGCGACCGAGGCGAAGGCCTCGTTGATCTCCCAGAGGTCGACCTCCTCGGGGCTCTTGCCGATCTTCTCCAGCGCCTGCTTGGCGGCGTTGGCGGGGGTTTTCGCCAGGTAGGGGAAGTCGTCGGCGACGGTGCCGTAGGCGAGGACACGGGCCAGGACCGTGCGCCCTTCCTTGTCCGCCCACTCCTCGGAGGCGACGACGATCGCTCCGGCGCCGTCGTTGACTCCGGGAGCGTTGCCCGCGGTGTGGGTGGCGTCCTCGCCGCCGATCGGCCGCAGCCCGGCGAGGGTCTCGACCGTGGTCTCCGCCCGGATCGCCTCGTCGACCTCGATCGTGTTTTCGCCCTTGCGCGACTTGACCGTGACGCCGACGATCTCGTCCGCGAGGCGGCCGGCGTCGGTCGCCTCGGCGGCGAGCCGGTGCGAGCGCTCGGCGAAGCGGTCCATGTCGGCGCGGGTGATCTCAAGCTCGTTGGAGACCTCACTCGCCTCGTTGATCATCTGCTTCTCGGTGAAGGGGTTGGTGAGGCCGTCGTGGACCATCGCGTCGATCGTTTCGACGTGACCCATCCGGTAGCCGAAGCGGGCACCGGGCAGCAGGTGCGGCGCCTGGCTCATCGACTCCATGCCGCCGGTCACCGCGACGTCGGTGTCGCCGGCCCGGATCGCCATGTCGGCGATGCCGACCGAGCGCATGCCCGAGGCGCAGACCTTGTTGATCGTCTCCGAAGGGACCTCCTTCGGGATGCCGCCCTTGATCTGGGCTTGGCGCGAGGGGATCTGCCCCTGGCCGGCCTGCAGGACCTGGCCGAAGACGACCTGCTCGACCTGCGTCGGATCGACGCCGGAGCGCTCCAGCGCGGCTTCGATCGCCTGGCCGCCGAGGTCGGTGGCGTCTAGCGAGGAGAGGGTTCCGCCCATCTTGCCGAAGGGCGTGCGTGCAGTTCCAAGGATGACGGTGCTGGGCATCTGGCGGCCTTTCTACGTCGGTTTTATGCCGGGTCTCGGCTCGAATGGGCCGCATGGCCCTGACCGGGACGATACCGAGAGCGTAAAAAAGCAGCGTGAGCAAGCGCATAGACTCGCGGGCCCGTGAAGGTCGACGTCAGCCAGACCGCGATCCCTCAGACCGAAGCCGATCTGCTCGCGGTCGGCCTCTACGAGGACGGGGAGCTGCCGGCGGACCTAGCCGACGCGGCGGGCGCCGCCGATGCCAAGGCCGGCTTCGAGAAGCTGACCCTGCTCCGCCCCGAGAGTCCGGGTCCGGTACTGGTCGTCGGCTTCGGCCCGCGCGAGGATTTCGACGCCGAGCGGGCCCGCGTGGCCGCAGCCCTGGCGGCCAAGGAGGCGGGCAGGCTGGAGGCGACCTCGCTCGCCTGGGGGCCCCCCGAGCCGGACGGCGAGATCGTCGCGGGGCTGGTCACCGGGACGATCCTCGGCAGCTACCGCTTCGACCGCTTTCGCAGCACCGATCCCGATGACCCGAGCCCCGCACGGATCGAGTCGCTGACGCTGATCGCGCCCGAGAGCACGGCCGACGCGGCCGAGGCGGCCCGGATCGGCGCCGAGGCGCAGAACCGCGCCCGCGACCTGCAGAGCCTGCCGTCCAACGTCGCCACCCCCTCCTACCTGGCCCGGCGAGCCCGCAGCATCGCCTCGGCGCATCCTGCGGTCACCACCGACGTGCTCGGGGGTGAGGAGATCGCCGCCAAGGAGATGGGCGGCCTGGTCGCCGTCAGCCAAGGAAGCGAGGAGGAGCCGCAGCTGATCGTGCTGCGCTACGCCGGGGGCGGATCGGGGCCGACCCTCGGCCTGGTCGGCAAGGGCGTCACCTTCGACACCGGCGGCATCTCGCTGAAGCCCTCGGCGGCGATGCACGAGATGAAGATGGACATGTCGGGCGCCGCGGCGGTGTTGGAGGCGGTCGGGGCGATCGCCGAGCTCGGCTTGGCCGTCGACCTGGTCGCGGTCGTCCCCGCCACCGAGAACATGCCCTCCGGGACCGCAATCAAGCCCGGCGACATCATCACCCAGTACAACGGCAAGACGGTCGAGGTGAACAACACCGACGCCGAGGGCAGGCTGATCCTCGCCGACGCCCTCGCCTACGCGGTCGAGCTGGGGGCGGAGCGGATCGTCGACCTGGCGACGCTGACCGGAGCCGTCGTGATCGCGCTCGGCTCGACCTACGCGGCGCTGATCTCCAACGACGAAGACCTTGCTGCCGCAGTCGAGGACGCCGGCAAGACGACCGGCGAGCTGGTCTGGCGCCTCCCGCTGCACCCCGAGTACAAGGAGCTGACCAAGGGCACGGTCGCCGACCTGACCAACGCCTCGGCGAAGCGGAAGGCCGGCACGATCTACGCCGGCTCCTTCCTCGAGGAGTTCGTCGGCGAGACCCCCTGGGCCCACGTAGACATCGCCGGCACCGCCTGGGACGTCGGCCGCCCCTACACCGGCAACGACGCCAGCGGCGTCGGCGTCCGCCTCCTGGTCGAGCTGGCCCGCAGCCTCGGCTCCTAGCTAGTCGGCGCCGAGGATCATGCAGGTGGCGACGCCGTGGGCGAGCAGCTTGCCGCTGTCGGCTGCGGTCAGGTTGGCCTCGGCGGTCGCCTGTTTGCGGCCGCGGTAGAGGACGTTGGCCTCGCAGAGGACGCGGCCCGTATCGCGGGTGATCGGGCGCACGTACTTGGCCTCGAGGCCAAGCGAGGTGTAGCCGACACCGGCCGGCAGCGTGGTGTGGACGGCACAGCCGAGCGCGGAGTCGAGCAGGGTCGCGGCGTAGCCGCCGTGGACGACGCCGATCGGGTTGTAGTGCTCCTCGCCGGGCTCGCCGGCGAAGACAGCGCGGCCCTCGCCCAACTCGATCGGCCCCATCCGCAGCGTCACCGCGATCGGCGGCGGCGGCAACTCGCCCCGGACGATCGCTTCCATGTACTCCATACCGGTCATCGTCGCCCCGGCGGCCGCGGTCGGGACCGGGTCCTGCCAGACGAGCGTGCGGCTGCGGGTGGTCTCGGGACTCGCCTCGGCGAAGATCAGCGCCGCCTCGGCCGCGGTGCCACCCTCGCGGGCGGCGGCCGCGACCTTGGCGGCGACGCCGTCGTGCGCTGCTCCGTCCTCGGTAGTCCCGATGCCGTCCTGACTCACCGGCCGCTCCCACGACGGCGGCTGCCGTCGCCGATGCCGGCGACCCTATGACTCGCCGGGTAGTGCAGATCGGCCGTGATCTCAGCCTGGCTTATCGCGATGCGGGGGATCTTGGTCCGGGGTTGGTTCCTATGTTTCGAGATCAGCCTCATCGAACGCCTCCAATCGGCTCGTTCGTCCTGGGTTGCGTCAAGCAACTTGGGTATGGGCCCCACCCTAGCCGAGTCAGTTGCTTTACGCAACTTAGTGTGCCAAGATCACGTTGTGCTGCGCAGCGACTACCCAGGACAGATCTGCTCGATCGCCAAGGCGCTGGAGGTGATCGGCGAGCGCTGGTCGCTGCTGATCGTGCGTGACGTGATGAACGGCCGACGGCGCTTCGACGAGCTGCAGAAGGGCCTCGGGATCGCCCGCAACGTCCTCTCCGCCCGCCTGCAGCGCCTCATCGACGAGAACATCCTCGAGCGACGGCCCTACCAGACGAGCCCGGATCGCTACGAGTACTTCCTGACCGAGAAGGGGCTCGACCTCTGGCCGTCCCTCGTCGCCCTGCTCGGCTGGGGCGATCGCCACTCTCCTGAGCCGAACGGCCCGCCGATGCTGATCGTCCACAAGGAGTGCGGCGGCCGTGTCAGCGACAGGGGCATCTGCGAGAACTGCGGCGAGGTCCTGCATGCCCGCGACGCCCGTCCCCTGCCCGGTCCCGGCCTCAAGACCTCTCCCGAGCAAGCCGAGCTCGCCACCGCGCGCTAGCTTTGGCTGTACGGCCAAGGTGGCGCGAGCGACGAGAAGGAGAGACTGCGATGGCGACGGCGGCTGAGCTTCAGGTTCGAGACAGGGTCTTCATAGGCGGCAAGTGGGTCGAGTCGGAGGGGACCGAGACGATCGAGGTGATCAACTCGACCACCGAGGAGGTCATGGGCTCGATCCCGGCCTGCACCGCCGCGGATGCCGACCGCGCCGTCCGGGCCGCCCGCGACGCCTTCGACTCCTGGTCGCAGACCTCGCGCGAGGAGCGCGCCGGCTACCTGAGCGCGATCGCCGCCGGCCTCGGCGAGCGCTCCGAAGAGATCGCCGCGACGATCGCCCAGGAGCTGGGGATGCCGCTGAAGCTGAGCCAGATCATCCAAGCCGGCCTCCCCACCGGCCAGTTCGCGGCGATGCCGGGGCTGATGGAGGAAGTGGCCTGGGAGGAGGAGATCGGCAACTCGCGGGTCGTGCGCGAGCCGGTCGGGGTGCTCGGCGCGATCACCCCGTGGAACTACCCGCTCAACCAGATCGCCGCCAAGGTCGCGCCGGCGCTCGCCGCCGGCTGCACGGTCGTGCTCAAGCCGAGCGAGGTCGTCCCGCTGAACGCCTTCATCCTCGCCGAGGTGATCGAGGCGACGGGGCTGCCCGCCGGCGTCTTCAACCTGATCACCGGGACGGGGCCGGTCGTCGGCGAGGCGATCGCCGGCCACCCAGGGGTCGACATGGTCTCCTTCACTGGCTCGACCCGGGCCGGGCGTCGCGTCTCGGAGCTGGCCTCGGCCACGGTGAAGCCGGTGGCGATGGAGCTGGGCGGCAAGTCGCCCAACGTGATCCTCGACGACGCCGACCTCGGCCGCGCGGTTCCGGACGGGGTCGCCAAGTGCTACCTCAACTCGGGCCAGACCTGCAGCGCCCTGACCAGGATGCTGGTGCCGCGCGAGAAGCTCGCCGAGGCCGAGCAGCTCGCCGTCTCCGCCGCCGAGGCCTTCACGCCCGGCGACCCGTTCGAGGACTCGACCCGGCTCGGCCCGCTCGTCTCCGACGTGCAGCGCGAGCGGGTCCGCGGCTACATCGAGAAGGGCGAGGCCGAGGGCGCGAAGCTGCTGACCGGCGGCGCTGCCCCGCCCGAGGGCCTCGACCGCGGCTACTTCGTCCGCCCCACCGTCTTCTCCGATGTGACGCCGGAGATGACGATCGCCCAGGAGGAGATCTTCGGCCCGGTCCTCGCGATCCAGCCCTACGAGGACACCGACGACGCGGTCCGGATCGCCAACGACACCGACTACGGCCTCGCCGGTGGGGTCTGGTCGGGCGACCAGGAGCGGGCGATCGGAATCGCCAAGCGCATCCGCACCGGCCAGATCGAGATCAACGGCGGCGCCTTCAACCCGCTGGCGCCGTTCGGCGGGTACAAGCAGTCGGGGCACGGGCGCGAGAACGGGCGCTTTGCGATCGAGGAGCTGCTGCAGGTCAAGAGCCTGCAGCTCTAGCGCTCGCGTAGGCTGCCGCGCGTGAACTTCGACCTGACTGACGAGCAGAAGCTTCTCCGTGACACGGTGCGCGATTTCGCCCGGCAGGAGGTGGCGCCGGTGGCGGAGGAGCTGGATCGGACCAAGGCATTCCCCTACGAGATCGTCGCGAAGCTTGGGTCGCTTGGGCTGATGGGGATTCCGTTTCCGGAGGAGTACGGGGGCGGCGGCGCCGACACGCTGTCTTACGTGCTGGCGGTCGAAGAGCTGGCCCGGATCGATTCCTCGGTCTGCATCACGATGGCCGCCCACACCTCGCTGGGGACG
>DATMEP010000124.1:0-9674 GCA_035556755.1 Solirubrobacterales bacterium | reverse complement strand
CCGCCCAGTCCCAGCCGCTTGCCCCCGAGCCGCCGGTGGCATACTGCGGGAACACCCGTCTTCGAGGAGGAATACAGCGTGGAGTTGAAGAGTCTGACCGAGCAGAAATCGCTTCTGGCCGAGCTGGCGCCTGGCAAACGGACCCGCCTGCGCCGCCTGCTTTTCGAGTTCGGACCGGGCAACGGCACCCTGATGCTGCTGCCGATCGACCAGGGCATCGAGCACGGCCCGCGCGACTTCTTCCCGAACCCCGCTTCCAAGGACCCGGACTACCAGTTCCGGCTTGCCGCCGAGGCCGGCTACTCGGCGCTCGCTTGCCAGATCGGCATGGCAAGCAAGTACTACCCCGACTACGCGGGTCAGGTGCCGCTGATCCTCAAGGTCAACGGCAAGACCGACATCCCCTCCTCCGCCAAGGCGTTCTCGAGCTGCAACGCCAGCGTCGAGGACGCAGTGCGGCTCGGCGCCGACGCGGTCGGATACACCCTCTACGTCGGCTCGCCCCGCCAGGACGAGGATCTTGCCCAGCTGCGCACTGTGCGCGAAGACTGCGACCGCTACGGGATGCCGCTGATCGTCTGGTCCTACCCGCGCGGCGAAGCGGTCGACGGCAAGGGCGGCCCCAACTCCTTCTACGCGATCGACTACGCGGCGCGGCTGGCGATGGAGATGGGCGCCGACGTGGTCAAGCTCAACATGCCGAAGGTCGACTCGGCCAAGGACAAGGACGCGCAGGCCCCCTACAACGAGATGGAGGTCGACCAGACCGAGGCCATCCGCCAGTGCGTCGAGTCGGCCGGCCGCGCGCTGGTCGTGCTCTCCGGAGGCTCCAGGGTCGACGACGAGACCGTCCTCACCAACACCCGCGAGATCATGCAGGCCGGCGGCAGCGGCGTCATCTTCGGCCGCAACGTCTGGCAGCGCGAGTGGAACGACGCGCTGGAGATCATCAGCCAGATCAAGGAGACGTTGCTAGCCAACGTGCGCCGCATCCCCTAGCGGTTCCCCCGGGGAGAGATTTTCCGCCCACAGCCTTTGAAGGGCATGGAGCGGCACTGGATAGGCAGCGCGATCCTCCTGGTAGTGGTCGCGCTGCTGATCCTGCGGCCGTGGGAAGGGGACGGCGGCGACGGACCCGCGTCGGGGACGGCGGTCGTGACGCGGGTCGTCGACGGCGACACGATCGAGGCGCGGATCGGGGGCGAGGAGGAGGACGTGCGGCTGATCGGAGTCGACACGCCGGAGACGGTCACGCCGGGGGAGCCGGTGCAGTGCTTCGGGCCCGAGGCCTCCCGCTTCGCCCACCGCCTGCTGGACGGTCGCCAGGTGCGGCTCGAATTCGGCGCCGAGCGCCGCGACGTCTACGGGCGGCTGCTCGCCTACGTCTACCTGGGGGCCGGCTCGCAGGAGCGCTTCGCCAACGCGGCCCTGGTCCGCCGCGGGCTCGCTCGCTCGCTGACGATCCCTCCCAACGATCGATTCGCGCCGCTGTTCCGGCGCTTGGAGCTGGCTGCCGCCCGGGCTGGGAGGGGGCTTTGGGGCACCTGCGCGCCGTGATCGCTCGTGCCGTTCGGCACGTTCTTTAACCTTGCAAGCGTTTGTGCGCCTTTGCTACGGTGCGCCGCGGCCCCCTTTCGGGCCGCTTCCTTTATGAGAATGCGACAGAGCATTTCCCAGTTCGAGGTTGCCTTCGAGCAGGAGACGACCTTGGAGCGCCGCCGGCGCGAGCAGCTGCGCCGCCGCGCGGCGAACCGCTCGCGCGTGCGCCGCATGACTCGCAACGAGCAGCACGGCAAGGTGCGGTTCAGCGTTCTCGCCGTCTGCCTGACCGCAACCGTGATCGTCGTCGTCGTCGCGATGTTCGAGGCGCTCTCGTTCCTGATGGCGTAGGCGTGGGCCGTGCCGCGACCCACCGCCCCGGTTGAATAGACTCGCGCGCCGATGGCACGACGCTCACTGAAGCCACAGCTCAACCAGATCCGCGCCTGGGTCCAACAGGGACGTACGGACGCCTGGATTGCGCACCAGCTCGAAATCTCCGCATCCGAGCTGCGCGAGTTCCGCAAGCAGCACGACCTGACTGCCGACGAGACCGACACGAGCGCGCAGGACATCGACCTCCGCGACGAGATCGAGGCCGAGGTCGAGGCGGCGACCGCCGAAGAGGAAGAGAAGGCGGACGAGGAGCCCGAGGGCGACGAGGAGGCTGAGAAGGACGAGAAGGACGAGTCCGAGGCAGGCGACGGCGAGGAGGGCGCAGCCCGCCCCCGGCGCCGGCGACGGCGCGGCAGGCGCGGCGGTCGCGGGCGGCGCAAAGAGCTTGAGGCGACCTTCGACCACGGCGAGACCGACGGCTACGGCCTCTGGCTCGACCCCACGGTCAAGGACAACCCCGTCTATACCGAGCACTGGGCCGGTCAGCGCGAGGTCACGGTCAGCATCGAGGCCGACCGGATCGTCATCCGCAGGGCCGGGGGCGGCGAGGACGCCTCCGACGAGTCGGACGAGTAGCGACTGATCGTCTGACCAAGCAGAGCAAGGACGCAGGGAGCGTGGCGTGCTCTGCGCGCGAGCGACCGAGGACGCCGCTATGCGCCGGTCAGACGGGCAGGCGTCGCCCACCGGCGAAGTCGGTGGCGCCTCGTAGGTAAAGCCAGAAGGCTGCGTCTGCCAGCGACTGAGGGTCGGTGGCTATGTCCGGCGCCGCGTCGAGCGCGACCTGCAGGCACCAGTCGGTGCCCCGCCCGTACAGCTCGGCCAGCCCCGCAGCAGGGAAGGTCGGCCCGATGCGACGGCGCAGCTCGTCCTGGACGGCGCTCACGACACGATCGGCGCGGCGCCGCTCGGCGGGGTCGTCGCGGAGGCCCTCCAGGACCCGCCGTCCCTCCTCCCACTGGAAGAGCGCGTTCTCGAGCGGGTAGCTCACCTCGACGAGGTTACCCGGGCTGCTGGGGCACGTAACGGAGCGGCGCGTTGCGCGGCCCGCAGGCGGTGGGGTCGAGGCGCCCGCGGACGCGCCAGACGACGACGGGGCCGCTGCGGTCGAGCGGCGTCACCGCGTCCTCGCCGCGCAGCCAGCCCGCCTCGGGCGATGCGATCGGGTCCTCCGGGTGGATGAAGTTGAGGAAGGGCGCAGTGACCAGGTAATCGAGCTCGGCGGCGTCGACCGCGGCGCGGAAACCACCGCAGTCGGGGATTGGGTTGAAGGCGCCGTGCGGGTCCTCAACGCCCATGTAGCGGACCCGGTTGGACAGGTCCGTGCCGTAGAAGCCGTACTGGAGGAAACCGGCCGTCGTCCCGGCGAGGCCGATGCGGGCGCCCTCGGTGTCCCGCGCCCAGCGGTAGGCGGAGTCGAGGTTCATGCCCGGGATGCTCGTCTCCGGGTTGGCGTTGCGGAAGCGGTCCTGCAGGTAGTCGCGCTGGACCGGGTAGCCGATCGCGACCACGACCAGCGCCAGCGCCGCGAAGCCGGCGGCGACCATGCCCCGTGAGGCCCCACGGTGCCGGGCGACCAGCAGCACCGCCGCGGGGATAAGCACCAGCAGGAGCGCGAGGCCCCAGGCGAAGAGCCGGTCGGGGTCGCGGAGGACCGCGTCGGAGCGATCGGTGAGGACGAGGATCGCGACCAGCGCCCCTAGCAGCCCCCACTGGCGTCGCTGGCTCTCCAGCCCGCGGGCCAGCGGCAGTAGGGCGAGGCCGGCAAGCAGGGCGGGGATCGCGTAGCGGATGTTGATCGCGAAGCCGGTGGGGGCGCCCTCGGCGCCGGCGGCGCTGAGCGGCGTGAAGAGGTAGGCGAGCATGCCGAATAGGGCGACGCCGCCCATCCAGCGCACGACCCGGTCGCGGCCGCGGAAGATCGCCAGCAGCGCCCCGAGGATCGCCGCGCCCACCACGAGCGGCCACAGGGTCCCGAAGGCGTGATCCAGCCCGGGGCCGAAGTACTCGCGCCAGACCCCCGTGTCGGTCGCGTAGTGGGCGATGCTGAAGTCCGGCCGGCCGCTCTGGACCTGCTCCGGGTGCGGCAGCGAGATCGGCCCGAGGCTCTCCACCTGCGGCAGCGGATTGCCGGTGACGACCAGGTTGCGCAGGTACCAGAAGCCGCCGCCGGCGAGAGCGGGCACGAACCACCAGCCGAAGGCGGCCCAGCGGCGGCCTGTCGGTGCCAGAGCCACCACGGCGACCGTAAGGGCGGCAGCCATCGCGAGCACGGTCGACTTGGTGCCAACCGCCATGCCCGTCGCCAGCCCAGCTATGGCCAACGGGAGCATCTGGGACGCGGGGTCTGTCGCGGCGGCCCTCCCCCATGTGCTCGGACGCTCCGCGCCCTCCGCCATGGGGGACCCCCGCCCCCGCGCCACCCGCGTCGCATACGCGTTGATCAGGACGGCGATGGCCGCAAGGAGGAGAGCTGCGGCGATCACATCGTTCTTAGCTGCACCTGGCTCTCGCACCACGAGCGTGTGGCTGGAGAGGACGATGGCGGTGGCGACCACGCAGAGAGCTCCTCGGCCGTACGGGCGGCCGATGCACCAAGCAGCCAAGAAGGCCATCCCGAGCCAGCCAAAGTTGATGAAGAGGCTGAGGGTATCCCGCTCCGTCAGCAGGATTCCAACGCCGTGGATCAGCTCCGAGTTCTGCGGGTAGAGCCAGTTCGTGAAGACGGTCTCGGTGTAGTGCAGCCCCGCCAGGGAATGGCTCTTCGCCATCTCCGTCGCAAATGGCATGTGGTACCAGAGGGAATCGAAGTTGAAGATGCCTCGACCCAGTGCGTCTTTGGCGGTCAGGCCCCAGTGCGCGAATACGAGCATCACGACCGCGATCGCAACGATGGTCGTCCCTGAGAGGGAGGCAGGGGCAGGGCGGTCGGGCTGCCCCTGCCTCCCCCCCGACCCGAGCGCCAACGCGATCCCCAAGGCCAGCGCCATGGAAGCCAGGACGAGAATCCAGGCATAGAAGAGACCTATGACGCCGAGAAGCTCGGAGAGCCAGATCAGCAGCGCCACCCCGACGATCGCATCGACCAGATAGGCCGGTGCGCCCTCCCAGTCGGGGAGAAAGCGCTGGCGCAGCCGAACCGCCGAGAACCCCAGCGACAGAACCAGAACCGCCAGCAGGATCGCGCTGAGGATATAGGACCCGGTGCTAACCACCGGTCGCTCCGCTCGGGCTGCTCAGCCGCCCAGGCCGCGGACGACGATCGGCGTCTCGCCTTCGGAGATCATGCCCTGGGCCCTCGCCTTGCGATTGACGACGATCGGGTCGTCGGCGGTCTGGATCCGGTGGTGGAGCCGCTTGTTTTCGCGCAGCATCTCGTGGAACTCGGCTTTGGCCGCGGTCGTCGCGACATAGGTCTGGACCAGGTTGATGGCCGGGTTCAGGTACGAGTAGAGAATGGCAGCGAGCACGAAGGTCAGCGCGATGCGCCCCACCCGGTCCCAGCGGATCCGGCTCCCCCCGCGCCGCGCCGCCGGCTTGCGACGCGCGGCCGGGCGGCGTTTCGGCCGGGACGCGGTCGCGGTCCGGCTCCTGGCGGGGGCTGCCATACCCGGTCCTACGAGGCCGGGCCCCGCATTCCTGCATCTAGCCGACGCGCTGGGCGAATGCCTGCAGACCGGGGAATTCCGCAGCAGTCCCCAGCTCCTCCTCGATGCGGAGCAGCCGGTTGTACTTGGCGGTGCGATCCGAGCGCGAGGGGGCGCCGGTCTTGATCTGTCCGGCGCCGGTCGCCACGGCCAGGTCAGCGACCGTCGTGTCCTCGGTCTCACCGGAGCGATGGGAGATAACCGCGCTGTAGCCGGCCTTGCGGGCGACGCGGATCGCCTCCAGCGTCTCGGTCAGGGTGCCGATCTGGTTGACCTTGACCAGGATCGAGTTGCCGACGCCGAGCTCGATCCCGCGCCGCAACCGCTCGGGGTTGGTGACGAAGAGATCGTCGCCGACCAGCTGCACGCGATCGCCGATCCGCTCGGTCAGGAGCTTCCAGCCGTCCCAATCCTCCTCGTCCATGCCGTCCTCGATCGAGACGATCGGGTAGCGCGAGCAGGCGTCCCCCCAGTAGGCCGCCATCTCCTCGCTGGAGAGCGTGCGGCCCTCGTGCTCAAGCACGTAGGCACCGCCCTCGTAGACCTCGCTGGTGGCCGGGTCGAGGGCGATGAAGACGTCGCCGCCGGGCTCGTAGCCGGCGGCCTCGACACCGGCGAGGACCGCCTGCAGGGCCGCCTCGTTGGAGTCGAGGTCGGGCGCGAAGCCGCCCTCGTCGCCGACCGCGGTCGAGAGCCCCTTCGAGGCGAGGTTCTTCTTCAGCGCGTGGAAGACCTCGGTGCCGACACGTAGGCACTCGGAGAAGCTGGACATCCCCGCCGGCACCACCATGAACTCCTGGAAGTCGACCGAGTTGTCGGCGTGGGCGCCGCCGTTGAGGACGTTCATCATCGGCACCGGCAGCAGGGTCGGCTCGCCGCCCCCGTAGAGCTCAGCCAGGTAGCGGTAGAACGGCTGCCCGGAATCCGCCGCGGCAGCCTTGGCCGCCGCCAGCGAGACCCCGAGGATCGCATTGGCGCCCAGCCGTCCCTTGTTGGGCGTCCCGTCCAGCTCGATCATCGTCTGGTCGAGGGCACCCTGCTCGGCCGCTCGCACCCCTTTCAGCGCCTCCGCAATCTCATCGTTGACGTTGGCGACCGCCCGCGAGACCCCCTTCCCCAGCCAGGCATCGCCGCCGTCACGCAGCTCGACCGCCTCGAACTCGCCGGTGGAAGCGCCGGACGGGACCGCTGCCAGGCCGCGGGCGCCGGAGTCGAGGACGACCTCGACCTCGACCGTCGGGTTGCCACGCGAGTCGAGGATCTGGCGCGCGTGAATGGAGGCGATGGCGCTCACGGGCGCGCCAGTCTATTGGGACGGAGGGCGGCAGACCCTCCGGAACTATTCGGAGGGAGCTTCTTCGGTGGGCGGAGCTTCAGAGGGCGGCGGCACCGCACCGGCGGGCGGCGTGCCCGTTTCCGCTCCACCGCCCGCAGCAGGGCCCCCAGCCGGCACCGGGCGCTGCGCCAGCGGGTTGCCCTTCGGCGCCAGCGGCGATATCGAGCCTGGCACCGCCGGGATCAACTGGAAGACAGGTGCCGGACAGGCTTCGGGGCGCCCCCCGTCCGGATCGGCTTCGTAGCAGGCAGGGGGTGCGCTCGCCGGACGGCCGTCGCTCTCGAAGTTCGCGCACCGTTCGGTCACGTAATCGTCGGCGCAGAAGGTGCGGGAGATCCAGAGCGAGTTGAAGTTGGAGATGAAGGCGTTGAGGTATTCCTGTTCGGCTTCCTGGCTCAGCTGGTTTTTGATCCCGCCTTCGACGGCTTTCAGGTCCTGCACGGTTTCCGGTTTCGAGCTCTGGACTTCGACGATGTACCAGCCGCCAAGGGGGGTCTTGACCGGACCCGCGAGCTGTCCTTCCGGCGAGCTGAAGACAAGCTCGTTGAGGGGTTCTTCGTAGAATTTCTCTTCCACGTTGGAGACCAGGCCGCCTTCTTTGTTGCCGGCCGGATCTTCTGAATATTTTTTGGCGACCTTGTTCCAGCTTTTCGACGTGTTGTCTTTTTCCAGCAGGGCGAGCGCCTGCTCGACTTCCTGTTTGTCTTTGTTGAAGACGAGACGGAGGGTGCGGCTCGGTTTCTGCGTGAACTGGTTCGCCTTGCCGGCCTCGTAGTAGTCCTCGATTTCCTCCTGGCTCGGCGTCGGGGTGTCTTCGTTCAGCTGTTCCTGGATTTCCGCGCTGAGGATCTGGCTCCTTACCCTCGCGTCGATGTCCTGATCGGTGTAGCCGGAGGCGCTGACGAATTTTTCGAATTCGTCCTCAGTCTGGAAGTTTTCTTTTTTGATTTTTTCGAGTTCTTTGGCGATCTCGGCATCGGTCGCAGTGAGGCCCATTTCCGCCGCACCTGCCTCCAGCCAGACAGCTTCAAGCAAGCTGGTCAGCGCCGCTTCCTTGACTTCGTCGTATTTCGCGCTGTCGGGTTTGGGGACTTTTTTCTGGCCGAGCTGGGCGGCGGCGAGCTCGAGTTCATGGTCGAACTCCTCTTTGGTGATGTTGCCGCTGTCACCGGGCGCCTCCTCGACCAAGATCACGTCGCCGGAGGGAACGCTCGGATCGCCGAGACCCTCGGCGATGGCGACGACGGCGAAGAGGACGACGAAGGTGAGGCCGAAGAGGAGCAGGCCGAGCCGGCGCGTAGCCGCGGGTCCGGAGGCGTTACCACGCCCCCCGCCCGACGCCTGTCTCCCACCCTGAGGACTCACGAGCTCGGGAGCATATCTTTTTTGACTAAATTCGAACTTAAGGCCTCGCCCAAGCCGCCCGCCATCGCCAGCACAGCCCCAAGGCGCGCCTCGGGATCGTCCGGGACGCGGACCGAGGCAGTTTTCTCCCGCCACTCGTACAGCGCGCCCTCGACTCGCTCGCTGAGGACGCCGGCGCCATCCGAGTCAAGCTCGACCCCGAGGATGCTGAGTCGCCCACCGCGCAGCTCGACGCTGCGGGCGCCCGCCAGCCGCAGCTCGATCCGCGCCCGCTGCAGGGCCAGCAGGTTCTCCGCCTCGCGCGGCAGCGGGCCGAAGCGGTCGCTGAGCTCGTCGCGGATCGCGCGCAGTTCCCCCGGCGCACGGGCGGCGACGATGCGGCGGTGGACGTCGATCTTCGCCGCCTCGAAGGGGACGAAGGAGGCCGGCAGGTAGGCATCGACCGGGACGTCGAAGCGCAGCGGCTCGGGCGCCTCCTCCCCCTCCTCGCCGGCTGCGCCGCCCTCGGCCACCGCCTCGTCGATCATCTGGCAGTAGAGCTCGAAGCCGACCGCGGCGACGTGCCCGGACTGCTCGTCGCCGAGCAGGTCGCCGGCGCCGCGGATGTCGAGGTCGCGCATCGCGATCCGGAAGCCGGAGCCGAGCTCGGTGTGGTCGGCGAGGGTCGAGAGGCGCGCCGCCGCCTCCTCGGTCAGGGCCTCGGCCGAGGGGTAGAGCAGGTAGGCGAAGGCGCGCTCGCGAGAGCGCCCGACCCGGCCGCGGATCTGGTAGGCCTGGGAGAGGCCGAGCCGGTCGGCCCGCTCGACGATCAGCGTGTTGGCGGTGGGGATGTCGAGGCCCGACTCGATGATCGTCGTCGTCGCCAGGCAGTCCGCCTCGCCACGCAGAAAGGCGAGCATCGTCTTCTCCAGCTCTGCCTCGTCCATCTGGCCGTGGGCTTCGACCACACGCGCCTTGGGCACCAGGCCGCGCAGGCGCTCGGCGACCTCGGGCAGGCTGTCGATCCGGTTGTGGAGGAAGAAGGCCTGGCCGCCGCGCTCGAGCTCACGCTCGATCGCCGTGCGCACCAGGTCCTCGTCGTAGGGGCCGACGTAGGTGCGGACCGGGCGCCTGCCCTCGGGCGGGGTCTCGATCACGGAGATGTCGCGCAGGCCGGCCAGGCTCATCTGCAGGGTGCGGGGAATCGGCGTCGCCGAGAGCGCCAGGACGTCGACCTTCAGCTTCAGCTGGCGCAGCAGCTCCTTCTGCTTGACCCCGAAGCGCTGCTCCTCGTCGACGATGACCAGGCCCAGCTCCTTGGCCCGGACGTCGCGCGAGAGCAGGCGGTGAGTGCCGATCAGGACGTCGACCTTGCCCGCCTCGAAGTCTTTGAGCACCGCTTTCACCTCGGC
>DATMEP010000123.1:0-5225 GCA_035556755.1 Solirubrobacterales bacterium | reverse complement strand
AGGTGCTCGAGGTGGAGGATCTCCTCCGGTGCCTCGCGGGTCATGACTTCGATCGCGTCCTGGTCGCCCAGGTAGTCGGAGCCCTTGACCGTGTCGAAGGCGTGCGACTCCCACGAGTCGCCGGGGTTCAGCGCCGCGTTGATCCCGCCCTGCGCCGCGTTGGAGTGCGAGCGCACGGGGTGGACCTTGCTCAGGATGCCGACCGAGACGCCCTGCTCGGCTGCCGCAAGAGCCGCCCTCTGCCCGGCGAGGCCGGCGCCGATTACGAGCACGTCATGCGTGGGCACGCAGCGATCCTATAGATGCGAAATCCGACAGCGCAGTCGGAATTGATCCCCGCCGACGGGCCGATTTCGGTCGATATACGTCCGGTTTTCGGCCCGTCGGCGGCTAGAGCCAGCGCTGGTCGAGGCGCCGGACCGCCGCCTCGGAGAGGCGCACCGCGTCGGTGACCGTGTCGAAGTCGACGTTCTCGGAGACGTCGTCGTCCCAGTGGTAGTAGGCGGGCTGCTTGAGCTCGTTGCAGGCGCAGAGGGCGGCGGTCTGGTAGCCGGCGGCGAGTGGCTCCATCCCGTCGGTGCCGTTGCGCAGGCGCAGGTTGGGGTAGAGCCAGATGCCCATCTCCTCGGCGAGGCCGTCCATCAGCTCGAGCGCCTCCCGCGGGTACTCGCGCATCCGCAGGAACCCCTCGCCACGGAGGACGAGCAGGTGGGGGGAGCCGAGCGACTCGAGGCAGAGGAAGAAGGTGCTCTCGCGGGGCAGGTGGGGGAAGTGACGTTCGCCGAAGGCCTTCATCCCCTCGCTGAACGACTCCTCCGAGCCGGTCGAGAGGAGGATCACGCGCAGGTTCTGCGGCGGCTTCTCGACCAGATGCTGGGCGAGGGCGAGCAGGGCGACCACCGAGGTGCCGTTGTCGTTGGCGCCGGGGACGGTGTCGCGGGCGCCGATCTCCGCCATCGCCGCAGCCGAGCCGAGGCCGAGGAGGACGCCGATCTTGGTCAGCGACCGCCGGCCGGTGAGCGCCCCCAGGGCAGCGAGCGCCGGCCCGCCGACGACCGGCGCCATCAGCGGCGGGCTGGTGTCGCTGTGCTCGATCAAGCCGAGCCGGTCGGCGATCTTCGGCAGGGCAGGGTGGAAGACGAGCCCGGCGTGAGCGGCGTCGTGGTGGGCGATGAGGACGACGGTGCGCTCGGCCTTCGCGGGACCGATCTCGCAGACGACGTTGTAGGTGGTCCGCTTCGGCAGTGCGCGGCGCAGCAGGCGCTTGCCGGGTGGGTAGTCGGAGGCCATTCCCGCCGCTGCGCCGGCAGCCAGCGCGCCGCCGAGCAGTCGCCGTCCGCGCAGCGCCGAGATCCCGCCCAGCGCCCCCAGCGCCGCGCCGATCCCGAGCGGCCACCAGTAGGTGCCGTGGGCCGGCTCGGCCTCGATCCGCGCCTCGGCACCCAGCCTGGCAAAGCGCTCGACCAGCCACTCGGCGGCGCGGCGCTCGCCCTCGGAGGCGGAGGGGCGCTCGATTCGCTCCAACTCCTCCAGCAGCTCGCGCATCCGGTCCCGGTCAGGTTGCATCGCGGCGCGACCTTACCTCGCCCAAAGGGTGGGCGCTTACCATTGGGACATGCTCGGCGGCGCCTCGATCACCCTCTTCCACGTGCGCGGGATCCGCATCGCGGTCGACTGGTCGTGGTTCCTCGTCCTCTTCCTGGTGATCTTCTGGCTCTCGCAGTTCTACGGCGACGTGCTCGGCGAGAGCAGCTCGTCCTCCACGCCCTTCGTGCTCGCCCTGATCAGCGCCGTCGGTTTCTTCGGCTCGATCGTCCTGCACGAGCTGGGGCACGCGATGGTCGCCCTGCGCAACGGGATCGGCATCACCAGCATCCAGCTCTGGATCTTCGGCGGCGTGGCGCAGATGGACCGCGAGTCCGATAGCCCCAAAGCCGAGTTCGACGTCGCTGTCGCCGGGCCGCTGGTCACCCTGGCGATCGTCGTCGTACTCACCGTTGTCGGCGTCGCGGCCTCCGGCTGGAACGACTTCCTCGAGGCGGCCCTGGTCGAGAGCGATGCCGGCACCTCGGGCGTGCTGGCGATGATCGCCTGGCTCGCCTCGATCAACTTCCTCGTCCTCGTCTTCAACCTGCTGCCGGCCTTCCCGATGGACGGCGGCCGGATCGTGCGGGCGATCGCCTGGCGGCGGACCGGCGATCGCACCTCGGCCACCCGTTTCGCCGCCAACCTCGGTCGCGTCTTCGCCTACCTCTTCATCGGCGTCGGCCTGCTGATGGTCTTCAACGGCATGATCTTCGGCGGCATCTGGCTGGCCCTGATCGGGATGGTGATCAACGGCTCGGCTCGCGCCGCCTCCGCCCAGACCCGGATCACCGGGCGGATCGAGGGGATGCGGGTGGCCGACGTGATGGACCGCGAGCCGGTCGCGATCCCGGATCAGCTGACCGTCGAGCAGGCACTGGACGAGTACTTCCTCCGCTACCACTGGCCCTGGTTCCCCGTGGTGGACGCCGCGCATCGCTTTCGCGGCCTGGTTGTCCGTGACAGCGCCGACCAGGTCCCGGAGACCTCACGTGCCACAGCTCTGATCTCAGATCTCGTGGAGAGCGACAGCGACGACGGCACCTTCCAGGTCCGCGACGATGCCCCGCTCGACTCGCTGCTCGCCAACCGCGCCCTCAGACGTTTTGGGGCTCTCATGGCCGTCGATGCAGATGGCCGACTCTCCGGCGTCATAACCGCGGAGCAGGTAGGTCGCGCCCTCCGCGACGCCGCCAGCTGATCTTCAGGAAACGCGGTGCCGCTCGATGATGCGGCCGAAGTCGGTTCCGGCGGGGAGCGTGCCGAAGGCGTGGCCCCACTCGCCCGAGAGGCGGGAGGCGCAGAAGGCGTCCGCCGTCGCCGGGTCGCCGTAGCGGACTAGCAGCGATGCCTGGAGGGCGAGCGCCATCCTTTCGACGATGCCGCGGGCGCGGGTCTGGATGGTGTCGACGTCGCCTGGGATCTCGTCGCGCAGGGCGGTGACGTAGGCGTCGAGCTTCGGTTCGGCGCCGGAGTCCTCCAGGACCTCGGCGAAGAAGGCCTCGACCGAGGCCGGGTTCTTGACCATCGCCCTCAGCACGTCGAGGCACTGGACGTTGCCGGAGCCCTCCCAGATCGAGGCCAGGGGGGCCTCGCGGTAGAGGCGGGGCATGCCCGACTCCTCGACGTAGCCGTTGCCGCCGAAGCACTCGAGGCACTCGACCGCGTGCCAGGGGGCGCGCTTGCAGAGCCAGTACTTGAGCACCGGGTTGGCGAGGCGGCGAAACTCGGTCGCCTCCTCGTCGCCGGCCGCGACCTCGTCGTAGGCGCGGGCCAGCCGCATCGCGGCGACGGTCGCCGCCTCCGACTCGACGCAGAGGTCGGCGAGGACGTTCTGCATCAACGGCTGGTCGATCAGGTCGGCGCCGAAGGCGGAGCGGTTGGCGGTGTGGTTGAGCGCCTGCACGACGCCGGCCCGGTAGCCGCTGGTGGCGCCGATCACGCAGTCGAGGCGGGTGTGGTTGACCATCTCGATGATCGTCGGCACGCCGCGTCCCTCCTCGCCGATCAGGCGTGCCCAGGCGCCGCGGAACTCGACCTCGCTGGAGGCGTTGGAGCGGTTGCCGAGCTTGTCCTTCAGCCGCTGGATGTGGAAGGCGTTGCGCTCGCCGTCCGGCGTCCAGCGCGGCATCAGGAAGCAGGAGATGCCCGCGTCGGTCTGGGCGAGGACGAGGAAGGCGTCGCACATCGGCGCCGAGCAGAACCACTTGTGGCCGACGACCTCGTACTCGGCGCCGGGCCCACCTCCGTTCAGCGGCGTTGCCGTGGTGGTGTTGGCGCGGACGTCGGAACCGCCCTGCTTCTCGGTCATCGCCATCCCGCAGAGCGCGCCGCTCTTGCCCTCGGCCGGCAGCGAGCGCTCGTCGTAATCGAGCGAGAGGAAGCGCGGCTCCCACTCCTCGGCGAGCTCGGGTTGCTTGCGCAGGGCCGGGATCGCCGAGTAGGTCATCGAGATCGGGCAGCCGACGCCGCTCTCGGCCTGCATCAGCAGCATGAAGGTTGCGGCGCGGGCGACGTGCGCCCCCGGGCCGGGTTCCCGCCAAGGCGCGGCATGCATGCCGTTGCCAACCCCGATCCGCATCAGTTCGTGCCAGGAGCTGTCGAACTCGACCTCGTCGATTCGGTTGCCGTAGCGGTCGTGGGTCTTCAGCTCGGGCTTGCGCTCGTTCGCCTCGAAGCCCCAGCGGATCGTCTGGTGCGAGCCGCAGATCGCCCCTATCTCGCGGGCGCGACCCTCGGCCCACTCGGCGCCCTCGCGCCGCAGCGCCTCGGTCAGCGGGCGGTCGGCGTCGAACGGGTTGTAGTCCTCCAGCGGCGGAGGCTGGTTGAAGACCTCGTGGGTGCTGCTCGAGTGGCGCTCGACGGTGGCCATCGTCGAGATTGTCGCATCGATAGCATCGCCGCGCCCGTGCCCGAAAAGATCCACGTCGACAACCCGATCGTCGAGCTCGACGGCGACGAGATGACCCGGATCATCTGGGCATTCATCAAAGAGCAGCTGATCCTGCCCTACCTCGACGTCGAGCTGGTCTACTTCGATCTCGGCATCGAGAGCCGCGACGCGACCGAAGACCGGATCACGGTCGAAGCGGCGGAGGCGATCAAGCGGCACGGCGTCGGCGTCAAGTGCGCGACGATCACCCCCGACGAGGCCCGGGTCGAGGAGTTCGGCCTGAAGGCGATGTACCGCTCACCGAACGGGACGATCCGCAACGTCCTCGGCGGCGTCATCTTCCGCGAGCCGATCGTGATCTCGAACATCCCGCGGCTGGTGCCCGGCTGGACGAAACCGATCGTGATCGGGCGCCACGCCTTCGGCGACCAGTACCGGGCCACCGACATGGTCGTCCCCGGCAAGGGCAGCCTGACCCTCACCTACACGCCGGCGAACGGGGACGCCCCGGTCGAGCTCGACGTATACGACTTTCCCGGCGGCGGCGTGGCGATGGCGATGTACAACCTCGACGACTCGATCCGCGATTTCGCTCGCGCCTCGATGAGCTACGGGCTCGACCGTGGCTACCCCGTCTACCTTTCGACCAAGAACACTATCATGAAGCGCTACGACGGCCGCTTCAAGGACCTCTTCGCCGAGGTCTACGAGAGCGAGTTCAGGTCCGACTTCGAGGCGAAGGGGATCA
>DATMEP010000122.1:0-13172 GCA_035556755.1 Solirubrobacterales bacterium | reverse complement strand
CTTCTCCCACAGCCAGTCCGGCATCCGCCAGCCGTCGTCCCGGTCGACCAAGCCCATCTCCTACCTCCTATGTCCGATCAGCAGATCGGCTCAGGGGTTCGCCGTAGCGGGGTCGGAGTCCTCCCTATGGGGATAGGTCCTAAGTCCGGATGCCCGCTACCATGGGAACAGTGCTTGGAAACATCGGTCCCCTCGAGATAGTCGTCGTCCTGATAATCGCCCTGATCGTGTTCGGGCCGAAACGCCTGCCCGAGCTGGGGCGCTCGCTGGGCAAGGGCATCCGCGAGTTCCGCGGGTCGATCGGCGGGGACAACGACGAGGACGAGGATGAGTCCCGCGCCTCCTCACCGCGGGAAATCGAGCCGGGCAAGGGCGAGCCGGTCGGGCACAAGCGGCCCTGAGGGCCAACGGCGATGTCGCGCCGCGTCAGGCCGGTCTCCCATGAGGACCACCTCACCCTCGTAGAGCACCTCGACGAGCTGCGCACCCGGATAGTCGTCTGCGTCGCCGTCCTCGGCGTCGCCCTGGCGCTCTGCTTCTGGCAGAACCACTTACTGCTGGAGATCGCCGCCGAGCCGCTGCCGGGCGACCGCGAGCTGCTCACCTTCGGCGTCACCGAGCCGTTCACGACGACCCTCACGGTGGCGATCTACGGCGCCATCATCCTCTCGCTGCCGATCCTGCTCTACCAGCTCTACGCCTACGTGCTGCCCGCCTTCAGCGATGTCGAGCGACGCGTCGTCCTGCCGATCCTGCTGCTCGCCCCACTCCTGTTCGCCGCCGGTGTCGCCTTCGCCTACTTCGTCGTGATGCCCCCGGCGACGGAGTTCCTGCTCGGCTTCAACGACAGCCAGTTCAACATCCAGGTGCGCGCCCGCGACTACTACAGCTTCTTCGCCACCACGATGCTCGCCGGGGGCCTGATCTTCCAGCTGCCGCTTGCGATCGTCGCCGTGACGCGGCTGGGGATCGTCAGCGTCGAGCAGCTGCGCGCGAACCGCCGCTACGCCTACCTCGGGATCGCGGTTCTCGCCGCCGCGCTGCCCGGCATCGACCCGATCTCGATGCTGATCGAGATGGTTCCCCTGCTCGTTCTATATGAGTTGAGTATCTTGCTTGCAAGGGCCTTCGGCAGGTCGAGGTCCGCGGGAGGCATGGCCAAACCTTCGACGCAGGAGCGGTGACCGAGCGATGGCGGGAGATGGCGAGCGACAGATGCTGTTTGACATCCGGGGACGGCGCAAGAACGTCGTCCGCGTCGTCTACGCGGTCCTGGCGCTGCTGATGGGGGGCAGCCTCTTCCTCACGGTGGGCCCCTTCAGCCTCGGCGAACTCTTCAACACCGGCGGCACGAGCGAAGCCAGCGAGGTCTTCGAAGAACAGGTCGAGCGGATCGAAGGGCGCCTGGCCAAAAACCCGAAAGACGAGGCGCTGCTGCTCGCGCTCACCCGAGCTCAGATCTCCGCCGGCAATTCCAAGCTCGAACCGAGCACGGAAAGCGAAGCCCCCCAGCCGGTCTCCGCCGAGGCCCGCGACGACTACGACCAAGCCCTGGTCTCCTGGAACCGCTACCTGAAGCAGGCCGGTGACGAACCCAACCCGACGGCGGCGCAGCTCGTCGCCACGACCTTCTTCAGCGTGGCGGAAGCGGGGGCCACCAGCCTGTTCGACATCGAATCCAACGTCGAAACCGCCGCCACCGCGCAGCGGATCGCGGCCGGAGAGGTGCCCAGCGTCGGTTCGCTCAGCACCCTCGCGATCTACGAGTACTTCGACGGGAACTTCGCGGCGGGGGACAAGGCGGCGAAGCAGGCGGCGGCGCTTGTCCCCAAAGCGGAAGCGAAAAACGTCGAAAAACAACTCGCCGAATACCGCAAACGCGCCAAGCGGTTCGACAAGCAGAGCGCGAAATTCGCCAAAGCCCAGCGAGCGGCGAGCGGCGGAGGGCAAGCGCTTCAGAGCCCCTCGCTCGGCGGCCTCGGCCCAGGCGCTCTCGGCCAGTAGCACTCGATAAGCCCACCGTCGCGGGGCTCTCCTCCGAAGGCGTCGCGTCGAGATCCACGAAAGGTCACGACCTCTTGTGACTTGCGAGGGCGTCCGGGCAGAATTCTTCAAGCATTAATACAAAGACTCTTTCAAGTGGGCAAGCTTTGTCCACTAAATGGAACCTGCCATAGGCCAAACCAAAGATCGGCGGCGTACCCGCTTGGGGGCAACGGCCCTTACGGTGTTGGCTGTTCTTGTGCTCTCGGGTTGGGTTTCCGCGCCTACAGCCGCGTCGGCCGGATTTTGTGAAACCGAGGTCATCCGCAACTACGTCAAGCCGCTGGAGCGGCTGCCGAAGCTGCGGGGCCTACCCGCCGGGGCCGAACTGCCCTTCGGCCCCAAAGGCCTGTCCCTGAGACGGAAAGGCGGGGAGCAGCCGCTCCTGTTCGAAAGCAAGGAGGTCGGTTTTACGCTCTCCTACAAACGCTCCGAGGGCGGAGTGCCCCGGCCCAGGCTCGACTGGCTCGTGACCACCAGCCTGGTCCGGGTCGACCGCCGCGGCCGCACCCTGCGGCTCATGGCAAGCAGCCACAGAGGGGTGACTCGCCCCGGCCCGCGCGTACCTCGGACCGAAAAAGGCAGCCACACCCCCTTCCGTTTGAGCTTCGACTTCGAGCCCGGCCTCTACAGGCTTGAAATCGTCTTCGAAGACCGGGCAGGCCAGCGTCTCGGCCGCTTCGGCGAATACTTCCGCGCTCTGCGTCCCAAGCGGGAGGCTCCGCGGTTTTCACTGAACGGAACCATCTTTCGACCAGGCGACACTGCTATCGCAAGGGTCGAGAACTACGGAGGCGGTTGGCTGACCTTCGGCGTCGGCTATGCGATCGAGTTCTTCGACGGCTCCAACTGGGCGCCGGTGCAGCTGCCATTCGACGCGGTGCCGGCCATCAAACTCGGGGCCGGCCCCGGAGTATCGGCTTCCTGCTGGCGCTATCCCATCCCTGGCGATGCCGCCTTTGGTCTGTACCGGTTTGTCGAGACCGTCGAGCAGCATCCGGGAGTGAAAGCTCCGCCCGTCTCGTCCTACGGAACCCCTTTCACGCTCACCGCCGAATTCCAAGTCCAGGCGACTTCGGGCTGATGGTCGAGAGGTGAGCGATGTCGAAGCCCAACCGTCGCGAGCAAGAGGATCGGCAAGTCCGTCCCGCTCTGGCGCTGCCGATGGCGGTGCTGCTGTTCGTTCTCCTTTCCGTGTGGAGTCCGGCCACCGGCACGGCGGATGTCGGCAGTCTCGAAGTCCAGGACTACGCCCGCGACTTCGGTGTATCCGAGCCTCGGGCTGAAGCTACTCTGGAAACCCAACGACGCGGCGCCGGGGTCGTCAGTCAGCTCGAACAAGCGCTGGACGAGCGTTACGCGGGCGTCTGGTTCGACAACGAGACCGGCGAATTTGTCGTCCCGCTCCTCCCCGGCGCCAGCCGCAACGAGGTCGAAGACGAGTTGGCCAAGGCATCGCTTGGTGCAGACTTCCGCATCGATGCGGCCAGCTCCAGCTGGGAAGAGTTGGAAGCGACGCACACTCGGCTCGACAAGGAGCTCTTCCCGCTGATCGGAGAGGACCTCGTGCAGACCTTCCTCGATCCTCGCACCAACGCAGTCGTCATCGAGTTCGCCGAAGGAGCTGGCAAGGCCGAGCTGGAACAAATTCAAAGCCTGGCGGCAGCCCAGGATGTCCGGGTGGAAGCAAGAGAAGTGAAGACCGAGCGTTTCAACGCCGGTACCAGCGGCTGCATTCTGGCGGAAAAGATATGTGGCTACCCACTGCGCGGAGGGGTCCTCATAAAGTGGACCGATCCCAACTTCATTTACCGGTGCACCGCCGGCTTCAAGGCAATTGGCAACACCTACGGCAATAGATTCATACTGACCGCTGGTCACTGCGCCACGGCTTGGCCGACCTGGTACACCAGGGATTCCGAAGATGGTGGCAAAGAAAAGAAAATCGGATCCACTCAGGCGGTGGATTTTCCAAACCATGATTGGGCAGCGATCAACGCGAACGGGTCGGTATGGGATGGCAACCCCTGGCCGTCCATGGTTGCCTTTTGGGAAAACGACAACCAGCGTACGATCAATGCAGAAAGCTCAAGTTACGTGGGCCAACAGGTATGCCATGCAGGCATCACCACCGGCGGCCATTGTGGCACTGTCAGCAAAATTGACAAGACGGCCAACTACCCGCAGGGCGCAGTCCACCATCTAACGGAAGTCGGCCCAATCTGTCACGACGAAGGCGACAGCGGTGGGCCTGTATTCGCTGGGAACACGGCGCTGGGAATCTGGTCGGGAACGAGCAATAAATTTGTCCACGACTGCAGCGTGACCGGCTATTACGCCGAGATAACCGAAGCCACCAGCCAGCTCGGTGTCACCGTCGCAACGCGGGTTGGCAACAACCCATCCGCTGAGACGCTTGCCGCCAGTGACGTCCAAGGGCGGCAGGCGACCGGTAACGGAAAAGTCGATCCGAATGGCATATCGACCACCTACCGCTTCGAGTACGGGACCACGAGCGGCTATGGCAGCACCACCCAGAGCTGGAACGCCGGATCGGGCTGGGGAGCGGGCGAATTCAACGGGACGATCCCCAATCTACGGCCGGCTACCACGTATCACTATCGCATCGTCGCCACCAACTCCGCCGGCACCAGCCACGGTGCCGACCAAACGTTCACCACTCTCACCGCCGCGCCGATCGCGACGACGGGGCCCGTCACAGGGGTTGGCCCCCCCGGCGTGGCCACTTTGGACGGCACGGTGGAACCGGGGGGGCTCTCCACCAATTACCGGTTCGAATGGGGCAAAACCACTTCATACGGCAACAACTCGCCGGTCCCCGACAAAAGCGTGTCCGGATCGGCCGACATCGGAGTCAGCAGCGCGATCACCGGCCTGAAAGGGCTGACGACCTACCACTACCGGCTCTTCTCCTCGAACGGGAAAGGCACCAGTGCCGGTGCCGACCAAGCCTTCACCACGCCCGACTGGCGGCCCGTCGTCGGCGGAGAGAGCGCCACCCCGGTCGCACCGGGCAAAGTGACCCTCAAGGGCAAAGTCAACCCCACCGGCTTCGCCACCAGCTACCGCTTCGAGTGGGGAACCAAAACCGAATACGAAGAAGGCAAATACAACCACCTCGTCCCGATTCCAAACTCGAACATCGGCTCGGAAACCGGTGACGTGACGGTCGAACAGACGATCGAAGGCCTGACCCATCTAAGCGAATACCACTACCGGCTGGTGGCGGAAAATACCGAAGGGAAAACGACCGGCAAAGACCAGCCTTTCGTGGCCGATTTCCGCCCAATCGTGGCAACCAAAGCCGCTACGGGAATCGACCTCAGGAAAGCGACTTTGACGGCTGCCGTCAATCCGGTCGGCAGCGCGACCACCTACCAGCTCGAGTACGGCAGAACGACCGCCTACGGCAGCAAAGTCCCGCTGGCCGCCGAAGGCATTGGCTCTGGTTCGGTGGCCGTGGAGCTCGAAGAGGGGATCGAAGGGCTCAAGCCGAACGCGAGCTACCACTACCAGGTGGTCGCGACCAACGAATTCGGCACCAAGCTGGGTGCCGACTTCGAGTTCTCGACCCTGCCCGCCGAAATTTTCGGGACCAAAGGAACCGGCAGCGGCCAGTTCACAGTCCCTTCTGGCATGGTCCGCGACTCAGTCGGCAATGTTTGGATTGCCGATTCCGAAAACAATCGTATCCAGAGGTTCAACTCCAAAGGCGAATACCTGGGCCAGTTCGGCGCCAAAGGGTCCGGCAACGGTCAGCTAAACGCTCCGATGGGCTTGGCGATCGACGGGGTGGGAAACGTTTGGGTTGCGGACACCGGCAACAACCGCGTCCAGAAGTTCAACTCCAAAGGCGAATATCTTTCGAAATTCGGCTCCGAAGGCACCGGCAACGGTCAATTCAAACAACCGCACGGCGTCGCCATCGACCCTGAAGGCAGGCTCTGGGTGACCGACAGCGGCAATCATCGGGTTCAGCGATTCGACTCGTCGGGCAACTACCTGGAACAGTTCGGCTCCAAAGGCACGGCCAGTAACGAGTTCGACTTCCCCACCGGGATAGCGATAACGTCGTTCAAAAGCGTCTGGGTTGCTGACAGCAACAACAACCGGATCCGGTTGATAACGCTTTCGGCCGGCAAATACAAAATGTCGTGGTCGTTCGGCTCCAAAGGCTCGGGCGTCGGCCAACTCGAAAATCCGCGTGGCGTCGGGATCGACCTGGAAGGAAACATCTGGATCAGCGACCGCAACAACAACCGCATCCAGAAGTTCAATTCCCTGGGCACCTACCAGGAACAGGCTGGCTCCAAAGGCTCGGGCAACGGCGAGTTCGAGGCCCCCGCCGCGCTTGCTCCCGATTCGGAAGGCAACGTCTGGATCGCCGATGGCAACAACAACCGGATTCAGAGGTGGTTTGGACCGCCCCGCCAGCCCACCGTGAGCACTGAAGCCGCCACCGGGCCGGTCAAACAACAGTCGGCGACCCTGAATTCCACGGTCAACGCAAAAGGTGCAGTGACGACTTATCGGTTCGAATACGGCACCACCACCTCGTACGGCAATCAGGCCCCCGCCGTCCCCGCATCGATCGGCTCTGAAAGCAAAAACGTCAAAGTGAGCGAGGCGGTCGTCGGGCTGACGCCGGGGACGACGTACCACTTCCGGGTTGCCGCGACCAATGACGAGGGGACGGCCTACGGCGAAGACAAAACCTTCACCACCAAACCTGGGCCTTCGGCCTACTGGTGGCAGGAAGGCGAACCGCTCGAAGAATCGAAAACCATCGAATTTGCCGGCATGATCGGCTGGTACCTCCCCGGAGTGCTCTCATGGAGTTGCGAAGTCGACGGCGGTGCGACTCTGGAACCCGGCGGCGGCGGTGAGATGACCGAATTCGACCTGGCGAACTGCCTCGGCTTCTATGGTGGCACCTGGTGCGAAGGGGTGGGCACCGCCAGCACGACGCCCTGGCCCCTGCAGGCGATGGCCGAAGCCGGTGGCTGGGGCTACGAATACGAGGTTGTCGTCAACGAAATCCGCTTCGAAGTCGAGTGGGACGACTGGTGCCCCCAGCAGAACCCATGGATATCCGTGGGCGACTTCCTGATGACCCCGGACAACCCGGAAGAAATCTATGCCTTCTCCCTCCTGGTGCAGCCCAGCGCTGGCGGAGCGGCGCCGTATGGCGAACTGGAAGTGGCGCCGGCAGGAAGCTACGGCATGGAAGCCTTCTGATCGCGATGGGCCGTGTAGGGCTCGAACCTACGACCTTGAGATTAAGAGTCTCCTGCTCTACCAACTGAGCTAACGGCCCGGGACCGGCAAGTATAGGAAGAGAGAGGCGTGGCTAGGGCAGGGCCTGGCAGCCTTTGAAGAGGCTGCCGCTGATGACCGTCCCGTCGGCGAAGGTCGCGAGGCCGAGCGTCTGCAGGATTCCGTCGGAGCAGCGGGCGGAGATGTAGCTGCGTTCGGCGCCCCCGGCGCGGTAGCGGCGGCCAATCTTGGCGTCGATGTGGGTGAGGGCGCCGAAGCCGCCGGCGATCGGTGGAAGGTCGAAGGTCGAGCGGTAGCCGTAGACGCCCCGCCGCCGTTCGACCGGGATCGTGACGACGTAGGTCTCGGGCAGCGGGAAGATCGTCTGGGAGTGAGCGATGACCGTCCTGTTGCCGCTGAGGCCCGGGCCGTTGAAGAGCGAGAGCGGCGCCGTGACGTTGACCCTGAGCCCGGGAACGCCGATCGTCGCCTTCACGTGGCCGGTGCCGACCAGGGCGCCGGCGCAGCGGCTCCGCGCCTGTTGCGGGGTGGCGCCCGCAAGCTGCGCCGGCTGGCAGACCGGCAGCCCAGCGGTCGTCAATCTTCCGTCGCGGTCGAAGTCGAGCCGGATGCGCTGCAGCGCCGGCGGCGGCGACCCGTCGGTGGTCTTGATGTCGGCGTGTCCCTGGAAGCGGATCGGCGCGTACTCGCGTCGAGGGAGCATCCGGGGCGCAAATCCTCCGTCGGCCCGCAGGACCAATTTCCCGACCCGGACCGTTGCCCCGCCGGCCGAGGCCGCGACCGTAGCGAAGAGCACCGCGCAGGCGGCGAGCATTGCGGCAATCTTCAACGGTTCGACCCGTCCCATCTCTAGATCAAAACCCGGCGCCGTGCGAAGGTAGCGCCACGCCGCGCTCGCCTACTTCCGGACTTGGCACGGCCTGAACACCGTGCCCGAGACGAAACTGCCGTCCTTGAAGGCGAATTCGCCCCTGGCCTGGAGGCGGCCGTCGGCGCAGTGGGCGTTGGCGAAGCTCAGCGTCTCTCCCTTGTACTGCCATGTGCGGCCGATCTTCAACCGCCCGTAGATCGGCGAGCCGTAGTCGTTGGCGATTTTCGGGAAGTCGGCGACCGTTTTGAAGCCGTAGCGACCGTTGTTGATCCTCTGGATCTCGATCGGGACCACATAGGTCGTGGGGGCGGGGTAGTCGAGGTGGGCGTGCCCGAGGACCGAAGGGTTGCCGTGCATCTTCGGGCCGTTGAAGAGGGTCAGCGCCGAGGAGGCCTCGATCGGCCGCTGTTCGGGCAGCTCGACGACGGCCGTCCCGAAGCCGGTGCCGACGATCGCGTCGGGGCACTGTTTGCGCGCCCGCTCCGTCGTCGTCGCGATCAGCTTCGCTTCGGTGCATTTCTGCAGCCCGCGCGTCTCGACTTCGCCGTGCTTGTCGAATTCCAGCACCAGTTTCCGCAACGGCGAGGGCCGGCTGCCGTCGGTGGTCGTGAACTTCGCGTAGCCCTTCAGGTTGATCGGCGCGTTTTCGTGCTTGGGCAGCGCCGTCGGGGAGAAACCGCCGTCGGTGACGACGATGATCTTGCCGATCCGGAGTTCGAGTGCCTGCGCCGTCGCGACCGAGATCAGTGCGACCGCCGCGACCAAGATTGAAATTCTTAACACGACCTTCTGCAACGTAGCCCCCCCTCCGTAGGCCCGACCGCCAAACTACCACGCGTGGCTTTGAGGGGGAGCAGGGGAGATAGCCGTCGGGTGGCCGGTAGCGCAGAACGGCTGCCGATCGCTCTGCGCCACCCTCGCCGGGTCCTCGTCGTGGCCGCCGTCCTGCTCGCTCTGCTCGGTGTGATCGGGATCGGGCTTGAGGAGAAGCTGAGCCCCAGCTCGCTCAGCGTCCCCGGCACCCAATCGGAGCGCGCCAACGGAATGCTGCGCGAGCACTTCGGCGAAAGTGCGCCGTTCGTCGTCCTCCTCCGCGGGCCCGAGGCGGCGGTCGACCGCCAGGGCCCGGCGCTGATCCGCACCCTGCGCCGCGATCCCGCCGTGACCACGCTCTCGCCCTGGGACCGCGGCACGGTCCAGCGACTGCGGCCAGGGCCCCGCCGCGCCCTGATCCTGGTCGATTTCCACGTCGGCATCGACGAGGCGGTCAACGAGGTCGTTCCGGAGCTGGAACGGGCCCTCGAGGAGCAGATTCGCCCGCCGGTTCGCGCTACCCAAACCGGGTTCGCCACCCTCTCGCGGGCGATTCAGGACGAATCGATCGCAGCCACCGAGCGCGGCGAGCTGATCGCGCTGCCGATCCTGCTCGTCGTCCTCCTGCTCGTCTTTCGCTCGCCGATCGCCGCCGCAGTGCCGCTCGCCTTCGGCGCGGTCACCGTGATCGCTTCACGCGGCCTGCTCTCGATCATCACCGAGTGGTTCAGCATCGACGCCTTCGCGCTCACCGTCTGCACGATGATGGGGCTGGCACTGGGAGTCGATTACGCGCTGCTGATCGTCTCCCGCTTCCGCGAGGAGCTGGCGGGCGGGGCGGATCCGGTCGAGGCCGCCCGCGCGACGCGGAAGACCGCGGGGCGGACGACCGTCTTCGCCGGCAGCACCCTGATGCTCTCGATGCTGGTGGCGTTCTTCATCGTTCCCGGGTCGCTGCTCGGCTCGCTGGCGGCGACTCTGGCGCTCGTCGTGGCGCTCAGCGTCCTCGTCGCCGTCGTCACCGGCCCCGCGGTCCTCGTCCTGCTCGGCCCGAACATCGATCGCTGGCGGGTCGGTCCCGTGCCCGCGGACAGCGACTCACGCCTGATGGCGCTGGTCGGTGCCGCATTGCGCCGGCCGGCCCCGATCGCCGCCGCGATCGGGCTGATCGTGCTCCTCCTCGCCGCGCCGGCGCTGGCGCTGAAGACCGGCCCGCCCAGCCAGACGCAGCTCTCCCACGACGACCCGGCTCGGCAGGACTTCGAACTCATCTCCCGCTCGATCGGCCCCGGCTACGACGCGCCCTTCGTGATCGTCGCCGCCACCGACAAGGGAGCGATGACCGACCCGGCTCGTCTCGCCGCCCTCACCCGTTCCCAGCGGCGGATCGCCGCGTTGCCCGGCGTCCAGGCCGTGATCGGGCCGGCCCAGGTCTCGCGTGCCGTCACTCCGCTGCGCGAGAACGGCTCCCGTCTGCTCGCCGCCGGCACCGAGACCGGCCCGCTTGCCCAGCTGGGCCGGCTCGGCCGCAACCTCGGCCGCGCCGCGCTGGGGGTGAGCCAACTGCGCGAAGGGATCTCCAAAGCGACCTACGGCGCCGGGCTGATTGCTCAGGGGACCGACACGGCGGAGGAGGGCGCAGGGGCGATCGCCGCGGGCCTCGCCCAGGCGACGGCGGGCAGCGAGCGAGCGGTGGCGGCGCTGCGGACCTTTGCCTCGGGTACCCGCCGCCTCGCCGGTGCCCAGCACCGCGCCGCCTTCGCCTCGCTGCAGCTGAAGTTCGGCATCCAGAGCCTCCCCGCCAACCTGCGCCGCAACGCGCTGGTGCGCGCGCGCCGGCTGCAGAAATCGCTCAACCAGGACTCCCATGTGAAGCTGCCGCAGCTGATCGGCCCCGCCCAGGCCGCCAACGATCAGCTCGGTGCCGCGCTGGTCCAGCTCGAAGGGATGACCGTCGGCAAAACCGACCCCAACTACGCCGCCGCACTGGAGGCGGTCCGCAGCGCCCGCGCGGCCGTCAGCGGCACCGATCCGGTCAGCGGCCAGCCCTACGCGCCCGAATACAGCGGGCTGCCTGCGGAGCTGGCCGCGCTGCAGGCTCGCCTGCTCGAAGACGCCGAGGAAGCGGAGCAGGTCACCGCCTGGCTGGTCTCGGGAGTGATCCTTCTCAAGCGGCTGGATTCGGGGGCGACCAGGCTCAGCGACGGGCTCCGCCGGCTCGAGACCGCCGGCGGCAAACTGGCCCGCGGCTCGGCACGCCTTGCCGGCGCCGCCGCCACTCTCGACGACGGCCTCACCCGCCTTGGCACCGGCGCGACCGCGCTGGCAACCGGCATCTCAAGGCTCGGTGACGGTGCCTCGGCGTTGGAGGAGAACCTGGCACTGGGCTTCACCCGCTCCTACCCGCTCGAGTCGGGCCTGCGCCGCGCGACCGTGCAGATCCTCTCCAGCGACGCCCGGTTGGACAACCAGACGCGCCGCCTGCGGCGGGCGTCGCCGGGGATCTTCGACTCCGGCTATTTCGTTCTCTCCGCCCTCGACGGCGCCCGGCCCCCGCTGCGCGACCGCGCTGCGACCGCCGTCGACCTGAACGGCGGCCAGGCGGCGACGATGCTGGTCATCTCTCGCTACACGTTCAACACCCCCGGCTCGATCGCTCTCAACAAGCGCCTCGAGGGCGAGGCCGACGATCTCGCTCGCGAAGCGGGCGTGGCCACCGGGGTCGCGGGCGGCGCGTCGACGCTCAACGACTACAGCACCACCACCCGGGCGCGGATCCCCTTGGTGGTCGCCGCGATCACGCTCGCCACCTTCCTCGTCCTCGTCCTCGTCCTCCGTGCTCTGCCGCTCGCCGCGATCGCGGTCGGGCTCAACCTTGCAACCGTCGCCGTTGCCTTCGGCGTGCTCACGCTGCTCTTCAACCTGCCCGAGGGCTGGCCCCTGGGAGGCCACGAGTACGTCGACGCGGTCGGAGCGACCGCGATCTTCGGGGTCGTCTTCGGCCTCTCGATCGACTACGCGGTGTTCCTGCTCGTGCGCATGCGCGAGCACTACGACGCCGGTCACCCCCACGCCGAGGCGATCGAGTTCGGCCTGGCGAAGACGGCGAGGGTGATCACCGGCGCGGCAGCGATCATGATGGCCGTCTTCGTCGCCTTCGCCGGGGCGCCGATCGCCACCGTCAGCCAGCTCGGTATAGGCCTCACCGTGGCGGTGCTGCTCGACGCCACCGTGGTTCGCATCGTCCTGCTGCCGGCGCTGATGCTGCTGCTCGGCGAGCGGGTCTGGTGGCTGCCCCGTTCGCTTGACCGGGCGCTGCCACGCCTCAACGTCTGACCCAGTGCGTTGACTTCGAGTTAAGCAAAAAGAGCCCTCACGCCTGCCCGCTGGCCGCTCGGATACGATTCGGCGCGCTGTTCCTCTGAATTCGGAGGCGGGGGGACCGCAAGCGACGACTCGTGGCTGCCAAACCGTCAGGCGAGGAGAAAAGCCCGTCCCCTGGCCGGGGGGTCACCCCTGCCCGCATCGCCGCGCTGGCCGCCCTTGCGATCGTCGTGATCGCCCTCGCGGTCGTCCTCCTCGGCGGCAACGGCCACAAGTACAACCTCGTCTTCCAGAACGCGGCACAGCTCGTTCCCGACAACCAGGTCTTGATCGGCGGACAGCCGGTCGGCTCGGTCGAGAACATCGAGTTGACCGAGGACAACCTGGCCAAGGTCGAAGTCACCGTCGACCAGCAGCTCCACGAGGGCTCGACGGCGATCGTCCGCGCCACCTCGCTCGCCGGCGTCGCCAACCACTACGTCTCGATCAGCCCCGGGCCGAACAGCAACCCACCGCTGGACGACGGCGCCGAGCTCGGCATCGACTCGACCACGACGCCGATCGACCTCGATCAGCTCATCAACACCTTCCCGCGCTCGGTGCGGCGCAGCCTCGGCCAGTTCATCCGCGGCAACGCCGCCCAGTTCGCCGGCCGCGGCCGCGAGGCCAACGAGACCTTCAAGTACTTCGCCCCGGCGCTCAACCGGACCAGCGCCTTCGTCGGCGAACTGAACGCCGACCAGCGCCTCTTCGAGCGCTTCGTCGTCAGCTCCAGCAAACTCGCCACGGCGATCGCCGAGCGCGGCGAGAACCTCTCCGGCGC
>DATMEP010000121.1:0-12393 GCA_035556755.1 Solirubrobacterales bacterium | reverse complement strand
GCGAGCCGTCCCAACGTTTGACCCAACACAAACGGCTAGGGGGCCGATCTCTCTCGGTCTTGTGGGATCGCGAGGAGGCGCCCGCCCTTCACTTCAAGGGATCAAAGCCAGGGGCGGTACCGCCGGGTTGGAGCCTCTTTTTGTGTGCGTGCCGAGATACGCCCATAATGGCTTGAGTGACTATGAACGGCGAGCTATTTGAGGCTTATCTGTGCGATTCGGCGCGCGTCGGGCCGCCTGCACCCGATTCGTTCACCGGGGCTGCTGGTGGGGCTGCTTGTGGGGATCTCTCTCGGGTCTCGCTCGTGCTCGACGAGGGCAGGGTTGCGTCTGTGACCTTCGATGCCGAGGGGTGTGGGGCCATGCGGGCCGCTACTGCAGCGGTGGCGGAGATGGTCGACGGGGAGGCCGTCGTCGACGTGGCTCGGATCGGGGTCGACGAGGTCGATGCGGCGATCGGGGGGTTGACGCCGGCGAAGCGGCACGCGGCGCAGCTGGCTGCGGATGCTCTGCACCGGGCGCTGGCTGGCGCTGCCGCTTCCAATCAGCCGTTGGTGTCCGCGGATGCGGGGTCTTCGGAGGATGGCCGCGAGCGGGTGCTTGTCGCGATGTCGGGCGGGGTCGACAGCGCCGTCGCGGCGCTGCTGGAGCGCGAGCGTGGGGCGGAGGTGCTCGGGGTGACGCTGAAGCTCTGGGCCGATCCCGAGACCGACGGGGCGAAGGCCTGCTGTTCGCCCGAGGCGGTCCTCGGCGCGCGCGCCGTCGCCCACTCGATCGACGTGCCGCACCTCACCCTCGACCTCGAGGAGGAGTTCCGCCGCCGTGTCGTCGGAACCTTCCTCTCCGGCTACGGAGCGGGCGCAACCCCCAACCCCTGCATCGTCTGCAACGGCGAGGTGCGGATCGCGGCGATGGTCGACCTGGCAGAGCGGCTCGGGGCCGACCGGCTGGTCACCGGCCACTACGCGCGGATCGTCGAGGACGGCACCGGGCCGCTGCTCGCCGCCGCCGACGACCGGGCGAAGGACCAGAGCTACATGCTCGCCGCGCTTCCGCCCGAGCTGCTCGACCGGCTGCGCTTCCCGCTGACCGAGCTGACCAAGCCCGAGGTGCGCGAGATCGCCGCCCGCCACGGCCTCTCGGTAGCGCGCAAGCCGGAGAGCCAGGACCTCTGCTTCCTAGCCGGTCAGGGCAAGGCGAAGTTCCTGCGCCGCCACGGTGGCCTGCGCGAGCGTGACGGCGCCGTCCTCGACCGCTCCGGGCAGGCGATCGGCCGCCATCGCGGCCACCACAACTTCACCGTCGGCCAGCGGCGCGGCATCGGCGTCTCCGCCGAGGAGCCGCTCTACGTGGTCGCCAAGGACGCCGACGCCAACACCGTCACCGTCGGCACCCGCGCCGACCTGGCGACGCGCACGGTGACGATCCATGGCGCGACCCTGCATCGCGACGGCGGCAGCGTCGACGCGGTCAGGCTTCGCTACCGCTCCACGCCTATCCCCGCCGCCGTTTCAGCTGCCGCCCCGGGTCGCCATGGTCAGCTCGAGATCGAGCTGGGGGAAGCGTTCGACGCCGCCTCTCCCGGGCAGACCGCGGTGCTGCTCTCGGGAGAGGCGATCGTCGGCCACGGCACGATCGTCGCCGGCAGCTAAACGGCCTCTTTCTCCTCCAAGTCGTTTCGCAGCCTGGCGACGGCTTTCACGCAGCGCGAGAAGGCCGTCCCTTTCTCGCCTTTGACGTGTTTTTTGCTCTCGGTCTTGCAGGCGCGCCCCGGCGGCATCTTCTCGTCGTTCGCCGCTCGCGCCATCGCGGTCACGCAGCGCGAGAACTCGGTCCCTTTCTCGCCCGCGACATGCTCCTTGCTTTTGCCCTGGCAGTAGCGGCCGTAGGCTTTGGCCATGGCCGGAAGCCCGGCTTTCGGCCCCGGGGTGGGGTCGCCCGGCGTCGGATCGGCGGGCGTGTAGGTGGGACCTTTGCCCTGGCCCTGCCCATACGGGGGAGGGCCTTCCGGCTTCGCCGCGAGCGCCGGTGCCGCAGCGGTCAGTGCGAGAACACCGGTGAGGACCATGGCCTTGGCTGGGAACTTCATCATCGTGCCTCCTTCGACTTGTCCGCCGCGGGCGGTTTCGCGGCTGGTTCCTCCGCTTCCAACGGGGCGGGGTTGGACTTGTCAGGCGGAACCGTCGCCTGTGGCGGAGCGCCCTGCGGTGGCTTCTCGGGCCGGGACGGCGGGGCGTCGGAAGGGGTGGGGCGGGCGTGAGAGCGCGAGGAGCCCTGTGGACTCTTGCTTCCGCGCGAGCGCGGCGTGCCCGGGGACCGGTTCGCCTGCGGCGCTTTGCGGGCCGCGGCGGTCTGCTGGCCCTGGCTGGACGCGGCGGACAGCGCCTCGTCGCGGCCGGGCTCGCCGGGCCCCTGCTTAGGGCTCTGCCGCGCATCGGGGATCGCGGCCTGCTCGCGGCCGGGGAGGGCCTCTCCGGCGCCGCGCCCGCCGTTCACCCGCAGGCCGGTGCCGCGGCGGTCGCCGTTCCGGTCGGCCAGGCCCACGGCGGCGGCTCGGCGGCCCACTCTCGCCTTGCCTGCTGCTCCGCGGTCCTCGCCAGTCGCGGAGGCGGCGCCGCCGTCCGCCGCTCCGGCCGGCGGCGGCACCGGGACCCGCTCGACGCGGTCGGGGTTCTCCCGGCCGGGGAGCGGGACCTCGATCAGGCCGCCGCGATCGGCTGCCGTGACTCCCACTGCGGCGACGATCGCGACGGTGGCCGCCGACTTGACGAACGCGGAGGTCGCGGCCGTGCCGGCGCCGAGGAGGCCCTGGAGGAGAGCCGCTGAGGCGGCGAGCGGCAGCGGTGCGATCGATGCGAACTCGTCGCGGCGCTTGGCGATCCCGTCGCGAAAGGCGCGGCACTCGGCGCAGTTGCGCAGGTGGGCGCGGATGTCACGGCGCCGGGTCACTCGGCCGTCGGCGTCGGAAAGCGCTGCCGTCACCGCGTCGCAATCCATCTCACGTCCCGTTTTCATCTGCCGCAGGCTGAGTCGCGCCTCGTAGAGCGTTTGGCGTGCGACGGCGGCGCTCGTTTCGAGAGCGGCGCCGATCTCGGCAAAGTCGAGGCCGCCCAGCTCTCGCATCGTCAGCGTCGTGCGCTGTCGCTCCGGCAGCGTCTCCAGATCCGTCAGCAGGTCGCGCAGCCGCTCGCGCGCCGCTGCCGTCTCCGCGATCTCCGGAATCGGGGCTGGCTGCTCGGGGTCCAGCTCGGCGCTGTAGCGCCGTCTGCGCATCACTTCCACCGACTCGTTGCGGGCGATCCGGTAGAGCCAGGGCCTCAGCTTGATTTCCCGCTGCTCGCCGGGCAGTGCTCGCAGCGCCTTGACCATCGTGTTCTGCAGCGCGTCCTGGGCGTCCTCCGGGTTGCCCACCGTGGCCAGGCAGAAACGGTAGAGGTCCTGGTGGTAGCGCCTGAAGATCGTCTCGAAGGCACGGCGGTCTCCCGCCGCTGCTCGTCGTGCGAGGCGCTCGTCGTTCATCCGCTCGGCGTGCCCACATGCGAAAACATCCAGTCAAGGTTAGGGCTGGTCGATCTAGGGCTTCAACGGCCCCGGACCGCGGGCGTCAGCGCTTGTCTTAGGCTCTCTTTCGCATGAAGGCCAAGGAGATCCGCGACACCTACCTCTCGTTCTTCGCCGAGCGGGGCCACGAGATCGTGCCCTCGGCATCGCTGGTGCCCTCGGTCCACGACCCCTCGGTGCTGCTGACCACGGCCGGCATGCAGCCCTTCAAGCCCTACTTCCTCGGCCGCGAGGAGCCGCCCGCGCGGCGCCTCGCCGACGTGCAGAAATGCTTCCGAACCACCGACATCGAGGAGGTCGGCAACACCGCGCGCCATCTCACCTTCTTCGAGATGCTCGGCAACTGGAGCTTTGGCGACTACTTCAAGGCGGAGTCGATCCCGTGGGGCTGGGAGCTCTCGACGCAGGGTTTCGGCATGGACCCGGAGCGGATCTGGGCGACCGTGTTCGGCGGCGACGAGGAGCTTGGCCTCGGCCCCGACGAGGAGGCGATCGAGATCTGGAGGTCGGTCGGGATGCCGGAGGAGCGGATCGTCCTGCTCGGCCGCGCCGACAACTTCTGGCAAGCGGGGCCGAGCGGCCCCTGCGGCCCCTGCTCGGAGCTCTACCTCGACCGGGGGGAGGCCTTCGGCGCCCCCGGCGAGCGGCCCGGGGACGACACCGACCGCTTCCTCGAGTTCTGGAACCACGTCTTCATGACCTACGACCTCGCCGAGGACGGCAAGCTCACCGAGCTGCCGATGCGCAACATCGACACCGGCATGGGGCTCGACCGGATGGCGGCCGTCCTCCAGGACGTCCCCTCGGTCTTCGAGACGGACCTGGTGCGGCCTCTGATCGACCTGGCCGAGGAGCTGAGCGGGCGCTCCTACGGCGAGGGCGGCGCGGTGACGCGGGCGATGCGGATCGTCGCCGACCACTCGCGCGGGGCGACCTTCCTGATCGCCGACGGCGTCGTTCCCTCCAACGAAGACCGCGGCTACATCCTGCGGCGGATCATGCGCCGCGCGATCCAGCAGGGGCGCACCCTGGGGCTGGAGGGCCAGTGGCTCGGCCGGTTCGCCAAGCGGACGATCGAGACGATGGGCGACGCCTACCCGGAGCTGGCGGCGGAGCAGGAGACGATCGCCCGCTGGGTCGGCGACGAGGAGGAGAGCTTCGGCCGCACCCTGGAGCGCGGCACCGAGCTGCTCGAGCGGCTGGTCGCCGAGGCCAATGAGGCCGGGACCTCGTGGATCGAGGCAGCCGATGCCTTCAAGCTGCACGACACCTACGGCTTCCCCTACGACCTGACCAAGGAGCTGCTCGCCGAGCGGGGGCTCTCGGTCGACGACGGTGGCTTCGAGGAGCTGATGGAGGAGCAGCGCCAGCGGGCGCGGGTCGGCGCCGCCACCGCGCACGGCTCCGAGGACCGCCACGGGAAGGTGATCGCCTTCGCCGCCGCAGCCCCGCCGACGCGCTTCGTCGGTTACGAGACCCTGCGGGCGACGACCGGTCTCGCCGCGGCAGAGAGCGACGACGGCAGGGCCCTGGTCAAGCTGGAGGAGAGCCCCTTCTACGCCGAGGGTGGCGGGCAGGTCGCGGACTCCGGCCTGCTGCGCTGGGACGGGGGGGAGGCGCGGGTCGTCGACGTCTACCGGGTAGGCGAGGACCAGGCGCTCGAGGTGGAGCCGGCCGCAGGGGTCGAGGCCGGCGTCGCCGTCGAGGCACTGGTCGATCACGAGGCGCGCCACGCGACGATGCGCAACCACACCGCGACCCACCTCCTCCACGCGGCGCTGCGCGAGCGGCTCGGCGACCTCGTCCGCCAGGCAGGCTCCGCGGTCCGCCCCGACAAGCTGCGCTTCGATTTCACCCACGGGCAGGCGCTCGGCGCCGAGGACCTGCGCGCGATCGAGGACCGCGTCAACGAGTGGGTCAAGGCGAGCCGCCCGGTGCGCTGGTTGGAGATGGAGCGCGCCGAGGCGGAGAAGCTGGGCGCGATGGCGCTGTTCGGCGAGAAATACGGCGAGTGGGTGCGGGTGGTCGAGGTCGACGGGGTCTCGCGCGAGCTCTGCGGCGGCACCCACGTCGCCAACACCGCCGAGGTCGGCATCTTCAAGATCGCCTCCGAGGGGTCGAGCGCCGCCAACGTGCGGCGGATCGAGGCCCTGACCGGCCCCGGTGCGATCGACTGGTTCCGCGAGCGCGAGGAGCAGCTGGGTGAGGTCGGCGAGCTGCTCGGCTCCCCGCAGGACCCCCTGACCGGAGCCCGCCGCGCGGCCGAGCGCTTGCGCGAGGCCGGCGAGGGTGCCAAAGAGGCCGAGAAGCAGCTGCTTGGCGACGAGACGGAGCGCCTGGCCGCCGACGCGACGGAGGTCGACGGCCTGAAGCTGGTCGCGGCCCGTGCGCCACTGGCGGACCAAAAGCAGCTCCTCGACCTCGCCAACCGGGTCCAGTCCAGGCTCGGCGGCGAGTCGGCCGTCGTGCTGGGCGGCGCCGATGGCGGCAAGGTCGCCCTGGTCGCCCTGGTTTCGAAGGAAGCGGTTGCGCGCGGCGTCTCGGCGGTGGGGCTGATCCGCGAGGCGGCGCCGGTAGTCGGCGGTGGCGGCGGCGGCCGCGACGACATGGCCCAGGCCGGCGGCAAGGATGCCTCGAAGCTCGACGAGGCCCTGGCGACCGCACGGCAGGCGATCGAAGCCGGAGCGGCCTAATGCGAGTCCTCGCCCTCGACCACGGCACCGCCCGGATCGGCTGCGCGATTTCCGACCCAAGCGGCACTCTTGCCACGCCGCTGCCGGTGATCGAGCCACCGGAGCCGCGCTCGGTCGCCGAGCTGGTCGCCAAGCACGAGGTCGAACGGGTCGTCGTCGGCCTACCGCTCCACCTCAGCGGCCACGAAGGGGCCCAGGTGGACCTCGTCCGCACCTTCTGCGGCGAACTCGAAGCGGTCCTCGACGTCCCGGTCGAGACCTACGACGAGCGGCTGACCACGCGGATGGCCGAGGCGAGCAAGCGCGAAGGTGCGACCGCGCCTCCGGACTCGCTCGCCGCCGCGCACCTGCTGCAGGCCTACCTGGCGGGGCAGGCGGCGATCGAAGGCTCCGACGACGATGGGTGAGGACCCGAACGAGCTGCGCCAGGCGCGGCGCAGGGCGGCGAAGGAAAAGCAGCGGCGCCGGCGGCGCCTGATCCTCGGCGGTCTGGTTGCGACGATCTTGCTCGCCGCGGTTGCCGCGGCCGCCTACGCCGTCCTCAGCCCGGAGGATCCGCCCCCGCCGGTCCCGCTGAGAACGATCACGCTGACCGTCCCCGAGGGGCTCTCACGGGCACAGACGGCGGAGCTTGCCCGGGAAGCGGGTCTGCGCGGCGACTACCTGAAGGAGAGCGTCCGCTCCCCCTACCTGAACCCGGCCAAATACGGCGGCGCCAATGCCAAAGATCTCGAGGGATTCCTCTTCCCCGACACCTTCGAACTGGAGAAGCGGGCGCCGGTCTCGGACCTGGTCCAGCTGCAGCTCGACGACTTCAAGGGGCGGATCCAGGGGGTCGACATGCGCTACGCGCGCTCCAAGAACCTGACCACCTACGACGTGCTGACGATCGCCTCGATGGTCGAGGAGGAGGCGCAACTGGACAGCGAGCGCCCGCTGGTCGCCGCGGTGATCTACAACCGCCTGCGCGAAGGGATCCCGCTGGGGATCGACGCGACGGTCCGCTTCGCCACCGACAACTACCTCGAGCCGCTGACCGAATCCGAACTGGCGGTCGACTCCCCCTACAACACGCGACTCAACGCCGGACTGCCTCCCGGACCGATCTCCAGCCCCGGCCTCGCCTCGATCGAAGCGGCTGCCCGCCCGGCGAAGGTCGACTATCTCTACTACGTGGTCGAGCCGGGGACCTGCGGCAAGCACGCCTTCTCGTCCTCCGAAGTCGATTTCCAGGCCGACGTCGCCCGCTACAACGAAGCCCGCGAAGCGGCAGGCGGCGAATCGCCGGACAGCTGCTGATGAAGCGGCTCGCGGTCCTCGGCCACCCGGTCGGCCACTCGCGCTCGCCGGCGATGCACGGCGCGGCGCTGGCCGAGCTGGGGCTGGCGGGGGAGTGGAGCTACGAGGCGCTCGATCTCGCCCCGGACGAGTTCGAGCGGCGGGCGAGGGCGATGCCGGGGGAGGGGTTCGTCGGAGCCAACGTCACCGTTCCCCACAAGAGCGCGGCGCTCGCCCTCGCCGACACGCTCTCCGAGACCTCCCGTGAGATCGGCGCCGCCAACACGCTCAGCTTCGACAGCGGTGAGATCCGCGCCGACAACACCGACGCGGCCGGGTTCCTGGCCGCCCTGCCCGCAGCGCCCGGTGGCGAGCGGGCACTGGTCCTCGGTGCCGGGGGAGCCGCACGGGCGGTGTCCTGGGCACTGCTCCGCGAGGGCGCCGAGGTCGAGGTCTGGAACCGCACCGAGCTGCGCTCGCGCCACCTCTGCGAGGAGCTGGGGGGCGCACCCGTGTCGGCGCCGGACCCAGGTGGGTACGACCTGATCGTCAACACGACCTCGGTCGGGCTGGCGGACGAGGATCCGTTCGCCGAGTTGCCGCTGACGGCGCGGGGCTTCGGCCCTGGGCAAACCGTCGTCGACCTCGTCTACGGCGACGGCCCAACTCGATTGCTGGCGGCCGCCGCGGCGGCTGGGGCGGCGACGGTCGACGGGATCGAGATCCTGGTCCGCCAGGGCGCGCTCTCGCTGGAGGTCTGGACCGGCCGCGAAGCACCGCTGGACACGATGCGCGCCGCCGCCCGCCGCTGAGCCCGGCCGCTATAGCCTTGCGCGCATGAGCACGCGCTTTCGCTTCACCACCGCGGGGGAGTCGCACGGGCCAGGCCTGGTCGCGATCGTCGAGGGGATGCCGGCGGGGCTCGTGCTCGACCGCGTGGCGCTCGACCGCGACATGGCGCGCCGCCAGCTCGGCCACGGCCGAGGGGGGCGGATGAAGATCGAGACCGACTCGGTCGAGGTCCGCTCCGGCGTGCGGCACGGGCGCACGCTCGGCAGCCCGATCGCGATGCTGGTCGCCAACCGCGACTACGCCAACTGGGAGGAGCGGATGAACCCCTGGCCGGTCGAGGGGTTCGAGCCCGAAGAGGTCCACCTGCCGCGCCCCGGCCACGCCGACCTGACCGGTGCCCAGAAGTACGGCCACTCCGACATCCGCAACGTGCTCGAGCGGGCCAGCGCCCGCGAGACGGCGGCCCGGGTTGCGGCGGGGTCGCTCGCCCGCGGCCTGCTCACCGCGCTCGGGGTCAGCGTCCACAGCCACGTCACCCAGATCGCCTCGGTGGTGGCGCCCGAGCGCTCCGATCTCGGCCCGGAGGACTTCGCCGGGGTCGACGAGGACCCGGTGCGCTGCCTCGACCCCGAGGCGAGCGCGGCGATGGTCGAGGAGATCAACCGCCTGCGTAAGGCGAACGAGAGCCTCGGCGGCAGCTTCGAGGTGCGGGCCTTCGGGCTCGTTCCGGGGCTGGGCTCCCACATCTCCTGGGAAGAGCGGCTCGACGGCCAACTCGCCGGCGCAGTCGCCTCGATCCAGTCGGTGAAGGGGGTGGCGATCGGCGAGGCGTGGGACGTCGCCAGCAGGCCCGGGTCCGAGGCGCACGACGAGATCTTCTGGTCGCAGGAGCGCGGCTACCACCGCGAGACCAACCACGCCGGCGGCCTCGAGGGCGGAATGACCAACGGCCTGCCGCTCTCGGTGCGGGCGGCGATCAAGCCGATCTCGACCCTGACCAAGCCGCTGCGCTCGGTCGACACCGAGACCAAGGAGCCGGCGCAGGCGCTGCGCGAGCGCACCGACTCGACCGTGGTGCCGGCCGCCGCAGTCGTCGCCGAGGCGATGGTCTGCCTGACCCTGGCGCGCTGCTACCGCGAGAAGTTCGGCGGCGACCACATCGACGACGTGCTCGCTGCCGTCGGGGCCTACAAGAAGCGCATCGACTTCCGCGGGTGACCGCGTGAGCCAGCCCGCGATCGTCTTCATCGGCTTCATGGGGGCCGGCAAGAGCGCCGCCCTCGGCATCTCCCAGCTTGCCGGCCTTGAGCCCGTCGAGATCGACGAGCTGATGGAGCGCGAGCTGGGGATGCCGATCGCCGAGGCGTTCGAGCGCGACGGCGAGGAGGCCTTCCGCAAGCGCGAGGCCGACGTGGTCGGCGGGCTGCTGGAGCAGGCCGACGGCGGTGCGATCGCACTCGGCGGCGGCAGCGTCCTCTCGGAGCGGGTCCGCGAGGCTCTCGACCGCCACGTCGTCGTCTGGCTGCAGATCGATCCCGACGAGGCCTGGCGCAGGATCGAGGGCAGCGATCGCCCCCTGGCGCGGAGCGCCGAGGACGTGGCCGAGCTGCTGAGCGTGCGGCTGCCGTTCTACGAACGTCTGGCCGACGCGGTGCTGCCGCAGGGCGACCCGGGCCTGGTTGCCAGGGCGCTGCCCGCGATCCGCGCTCTGGCCGACCTGCCGCCCGGGACCAAGCTGCTCTGGGCGTCGAGCGCCTCGGGCGAGTACCCGGTCCTGGTCGGGCCTGGGCTCCTGGGGACCGGCCTCTGGCCGCTGGAGGGGCGGCGCTTCTGCGTCACCGACACCTCGGTCGGCGCGCTCTACGCGGACCGGCTCGACCCGCTCGCGGCCCGGGTCGAAGTCGAACCGGGGGAGTCGGCGAAGACGATGGCGGAGGCCGAGCGTGTGCTGCGCGAGCTGACCGGGGCGGGGATGACCCGCGAGGACCACGTCGTCGCGCTGGGCGGCGGGGTCGTCGGCGACCTCGCCGGCTTCTGCGCCCACGTCTACCAGCGCGGCGTCCCGGTCGTCCAGGTGCCGACCTCGCTGGTCGCCCAGGTCGATTCCGCCTACGGCGGCAAGACCGGCGTCGACCTGCCGGAGGGCAAGAACTACGCCGGCGCCTACCACCTGCCGGCGGCGGTGCTCGCCGACACCTCGATGCTCGCCACGCTGCCCGCCGAGGAGCTGGCCGCCGGCTTCGTCGAGGCGCTGAAGACCGGCCTGCTCGCCGGCGGCGAGCTGTGGGAGCGGGTGCGCTCGCTCGACTCGCTCGACCCCGGTGTCCTCGGCGATGTCGTCTTCGCCTGTGCCCGTTACAAGTGCGAGGTCGTCGCCGCCGACGAGCGCGACGCCGGGGTGCGGGCCGTGCTCAACCTCGGCCACACGGTCGGCCACGCGATCGAGGCGGCGAGCGGCTATCGGCGCTACCGCCACGGCGAGGCAATCGGGCTCGGCCTGCTGGCGGCGCTCCGACTCTCCGAGGCAGCGGAGCTGCGCGAGGAGGTCGAGGCGATCCTGCGCCGCCACGGACTTCCCGTCGCGCTCGACCCTTCGATCGAGGTCGAGACGATCCTCGACGCACTGCAGCGCGACAAGAAGCGCACCTCCGAGGGGGTCGGCTTCGTCCTCCTCTCCGAGCCCGGTGCGCCGCGGGTCGGGCAGCTGCTCCAGCCGGCTAAGGTCGAGGCCGCCGTGCGGGAGCTCCACAGATGACCAGCGCCCACAACCGCGTCGCCGTCCTGCACGGGGTCAACTTCGACGTGCTCGAGCGGCGCGACCCGGAGGTGTACGGGGGGCTCTCGCTGAACGAGCTCCAGGGGAAGGTCCAGCGCTGGGCGCGCGAGCTGGGCCTCGAAGCGATCTTCTTCCAGACCAACTCGGAGGGCGAGTTCGCCGAATACCTGCACCGGGCCCCCGACCTGGCCGACTCGGTCGTGATCAACGCCGGTGCCTGGACCCACTACAGCCGGGCGATCGCCGACGCGCTGCAGCTGACCGGCCTGCCGGCGGTCGAGGTCCACCTCTCCGACGTCGACTCGCGCGAGGACTGGCGCCGGGTCTCGGTCTTCGACGGCCTGGTTCTGGAGAAGATCTGCGGCAAGGGCCCCGACGGATACCGCGACGCGCTCGAGGTCCTGGTCCGCAAGCTCGGCGTCTCCGGCGCATGAGGGGCCGCGGCGACCGCCTCGCCGCCCATCTCGGCAAGCGCGAGCTCGACCTGATGCTGGTCACCGAGCTGGTCAACGTCCGCTACCTGACCGGGTTCGGCGGCACCAACGGTGCCTGCGTCTGCGGCGCCGACACGCGCTTCTTCCTCACCGACTTTCGCTACACCGAGCGCGCCGAAGCGGAGGTGGAGGGCTGGGATGTGGTCACGGTTTCCGACGACTGGCTGGGTGGGATCGGCGAGCGCCTCGCGGGCAGGGTCGGCTTCGAGGACGACCACGTCTCGGTGCGGCTGCTGGAGAAACTGCGCGCGAAACTGCCCGAGGGCGTCGAGATGGTCGCCGCCGGCGGCGCGGTCGAGAAACTGCGTCGGGTCAAGGACGCGGCCGAGCTGGAGGCGATCGCCGCCGCCGCTGAGTTGGCCGACGAGGTCTGGCGCTGGAGCGTGGAGCGGGGCCTGGCCGGTCGCAGCGAGCGCGACGTGGCCCGCGCCGCGGAGGCGCGGATCCGTGAGCTGGGCGGAGACCCGTCCTTCCCGACGATCGTCGCGGCGGGTCCGAACGGCGCCCTGCCGCACGCGGAGCCCGGCGAGCGCGAGATCGGCCACGGTGAGCTGGTCGTCTTCGACATGGGCGCGCTCCTCGACGGCTACTGCTCGGACGGCACCCGCACCTACGCCACCGGCGAGCCCGGTGAGCGCGCGCGAGAGGCCTACGCGGCGGTGCTGGACGCGCAGGCCGCGGCCCTCGACGCGGTGCACGCCGGGGTCGGGGGGGAGGAGCTGGACGGCGTCGCCCGCAAGCGGATCGAGGCGGCCGGCCATGGCGAGCGCTTCGGCCACGGCCTGGGCCACGGGGTGGG
>DATMEP010000120.1:0-2412 GCA_035556755.1 Solirubrobacterales bacterium | reverse complement strand
CGTGACCAAGGAACCACAACTCGGCGTGCCCTCTCGCTATCGTCCCAATTAGGGCCTTGCGGCCCTTCCGAGCCGAGATCCGGCATAAACCGAGTAGAAAGGCCGCCAGATGCCCAGCACCGTAATTCTTGGAACTGCACGCACGCCCTTCGGCAAGATGGGCGGGACCCTCTCCTCACTTGACGCCACCGACCTTGGTGGCCACGCGATCGAGGCTGCTCTGGAACGCTCCGGTGTCGACCCAGCGCAGGTCGACCAGGTCGTTTTCGGCCAGGTTTTGCAGGCCGGCCAGGGGCAGATCCCCTCACGCCAGGCCCAGATCAAAGGCGGCATCCCCAAGGAGGTCCCCTCGGAGACGATCAACAAGGTCTGCGCCTCGGGCATGCGCTCGCTCGGCATCGCCGACATGGCGATCCGCGCCGGCGACACCGAGGTCGCCGTCACCGGCGGCATGGAGTCGATGAGCGCCGCGCCGCACCTCCTGCCCGGCGCCCGCTTCGGCTACCGGATGGGCCATGTCGAGACGATCGACGCGATGGTCCACGACGGCCTCACCAACCCCTTCACCGAGAAGCAGATGATCAACGAGGCGAGCGAGGTCTCCAACGAGCTCGAGATCACCCGCGCCGACATGGACCGCTTCGCCGAGCGCTCGCACCGGCTCGCCGCCGAGGCAACCGACGCCGGCCGCCTCGCCGACGAGATCGTCGGCGTCACGGTCAAGTCGCGCAAGGGTGAGAACACGATCGAGGCCGACGAGGCGATCCGGGCCGAGACCACGGTCGAGACCCTCGCCGGACTGCGGGCGATCGGTGGCGAGGACGCCACCCACACCGCCGGCAACGCGCCGGGAGTCAACGACGGCGCCGGCGCGATCGTCGTCGCCTCGGAAGAGTGGGCCGAGAAGGAAGGGCGCCAGGCCCTGGCGCGGGTCCTCTCCTACGGCGCCGTCGCCGACGACTTCCCCTACCTCGCCAAAACTCCCGCCAACGCCGCCAAGCAGGCGCTGGAGAAGATCGGCAAGAGCCCCGAGGACGTCGATCTCTGGGAGATCAACGAGGCCTTCGCCTCGGTCGCCCTCAACTCGATGCGCATGCTCGGCGTCGAGGAGGACAACGTCAACGTCAACGGCGGCGCGATCGCCCTCGGTCACCCGATTGGCGCTTCGGGCGCCCGCATCGTCGGCTCGCTCGTCCATGAGCTGGGCCGCCGCGGTGGCGGCCTCGGCGTCGCCGCGATCTGCAGCGGCGGCGGTCAGGGCGACGCGATCGTGATCGAGGTCAACGGCTCCTAAGGCCGTGAGCCGCGCCGCGGCCTTCTTCGACCTGGACAAGACCCTGATGGCGGGGTCTTCCGGGATGCAGTTCGCGCGGATCGCCGCGCGGCACGGGATCGTCGGCCGCCGGCAGCTCGCGAGCTGGGCATTCGAGCACCTGCGCTACCGCCTGCGCGGCACGACCGACGCACGCACCACCGAGGTGCTGAAGGTGGCCCGCGAGCTGCTTGCCGACGTCCCGGCGCGGTCGGTCGAGCGGATGAACCCCGAGGTGATGGCGGCGATCCTGCCGCGCGTCTACCCGCAGATGCTCGACGAGGTCTACGCCCACCAAGACGCCGGCCGCGCCACCTTCATCGTCAGCGCCGCCGGCAACGGCGTGGTCGAACCGCTTGCCGCGGTTCTCGGCATGGACGGCGGCATCGGCACCAGCTACGAGATTGGCGAGGAGGGGACCTTCACCGGCCGCTTCGACGGCCCCTTCGTCTACGGGCCGGGCAAGGTCGAGGCGATGGAGGCGTTCGCGGCGGAGCACGGCATCGACCTCGCCGAGTCCTTTGCCTATTCGGACTCGGTCTCCGACCTGCCGATGCTGCGCGCCGTGGGTCACCCGGTCGTCGTCAACCCCGATCCACCGCTCGCCGAGCTCGCCCGCGAGGAAGGCTGGCAGACGATGCGTTTCGAGCAGCTCGGCCGCCGCCTCGTGGCCCTCGCCGTCACCCTGCTGGCGACGGTCGCCGGCTTCGGGGCCTCCCGCATCGCCGCCCGCCGTAAACCGGCCCCCCGCCGCTTCCCTGCCCGCCGCTAGCCCTCTGGCGACTTAGCCCCCTATATGGGTAGGTAACTCGCCAGGGCCCGCCTAGACTGTGACCACGATGGCGACGGAGCCCAAGCAGAAGCCGCTCGAAGAGCGCGAGGCTGAGTTCAGGACGATGTCCGGGCAGCCGATTGCGCCGCTCTACGGACCGGAGGTGGCGCCCGCCGATCCCACGGAGTCGATTGGCAACCCGGGCGAGTACCCGTTCACGCGTGGTGTCTACCCGACCATGTACACCGGCCGGCCATGGACGATGCGCCAGTACGCGGGGTTCGGTACGGCGACGGAGTCGAACCGGCGTTACCACCAGCTCGTGACG
>DATMEP010000119.1:0-14907 GCA_035556755.1 Solirubrobacterales bacterium | reverse complement strand
AGCGCGGATGGGGCATCCGCGACGACACCTTCACAGTCTTCGAGCGGCTCTCGCGACTGGGCGCACCCGACTGGTTCAGCCTCTCCGACCGCGACCTCGCGACCTGCCTCTACCGCCGCCAGTTCCTGGAGGAGGGCGGCCGCCAAACCGACGCGCAGGCACAGATCGCCACGGCGCTCGGGGTCGAGGCGCGGGTACTGCCGATGAGCGACGCACCGGTGCGGACCGAGGTGCTGACGGACGCCGGCAGACGGGGCCTGCAGGAGTACTTGATCCTCGATCGCGGCGAGCTGGAGGTTCGCGGCGTCGAGCTGAAGGGGATCGCCGAGGCCGAACCGACGCCGGAGGTGCTCGCCGCCCTGCGCGACGCCGAGGCAATCGTGATCGGCCCCTCCAACCCGGTGATCAGCATCGGCCCGATCCTCTCCGTCCCGGGCATGACCGAGGCGATACTCGCCTCCCGGGCTCCGGTCGTCGCGGTCAGCCCCTACGTCGCCGGCGAGGTCGTCAAAGGCCCGACCGAGCGTTTCATGGCGGCGGTCGGCCGCCCCTCGACGGCTGCCGGGGTGGCCTCCCTCTACGCGGGCCTGATCGACGCGATGGTCGTCGACGAGGACGATCCCGATCCGCCGCCGGAGGGGATCCCCACCCAGGCCGCACCCACCCTGATGGACAGCGCGGCCGCCCGGGTCAGGCTGGCGCGCATCGTGCTCGACTACGCCGCCGGCCTCGACGACAAGTGAGAGCGACCGCCGTCCTCCCCGTGAAGCGCTTCGCCGCCGCAAAGCGAAGACTGACCACGGGAATCGACGACGAGCGACGGGAAGCCCTGGTCGTGGCGATGCTGGGGGACGTGCTGGAGGCGATTGGCAACGCCCGGGCGATCGAGCGGACGATCGTCGTCACCGCCGAGCCCCAGGCCTCCTCAGCCGCGGCCGGGATCGGCGCCGAGGTGATCCCCGATCCGGGAACCGACGTCGGCCCCGGAGGGGAAACGGGCGGAGAAAGCCACGGCCACTCGGCCGCCGCGCTGGCCGGAATCGCACGCGCCGAGGAGCACGGAGCGGAGTGCGTCGCCCTCCTCCCCGGCGACTGTCCGCTGCTCGACCCGCGCGAGCTGGACCGGCTGCTGACCGGGGTCCCGCGGCAGTACGTCGCCATCGTCCCCGACCGGCACGGGACCGGCACCAACGCCCTCGTACTCTCCCCGCCGGGTGCGATCCGCCCCGCCTTCGGCGAGGGAAGTCGCAGCCGCCACGTCGATGCGGCCCGCGAGGCCGATATCCCCTTCGCGGTCGAAGAGCTGCCCTCGCTCGCGCTCGACCTCGACACCCCGGCCGACATCGTCGCGCTGACCCGCGAGCTGGAGGCGCGCCCCCGGCGCGCCAGGCGAACCGCGAAGGCGCTCGGTCTGTGAGGCGCGGAGCCGCGTCATGAGCGACGCCGGTGGACTGCGCGTCATCCCCGTCGCCGACCTGCCCGAGTTCGCCGAAGGCGCCTCGGTCGGGGACGAGATCGCCACCCGCGCCGAGATCCTCGACGGCGACGTCGTCGTCGTCTCGCAGAAGGTGGTTTCGAAGGCGGAGGGACGGGTGCGCCGGCTCTCCTCGGCGATCCCCAGCGCCGAGGCACGCCGCCTTGCCGCGCTGCTCGGCAAGGAGCCCAATCTGGTCGAGCTGATCCTCGAAGAGAGCCGCGAGGTGCTGCGCGCCGAGCGCGGCGCGCTGATCGTCGAGACCCACCACGGCTTCGTCTGCGCCAACGCCGGGGTCGACAGCTCCAACCTGCCCGAGCCCGGGACGGTCTCGCTGCTGCCCGAAGACCCCGACGCCTCGGCCCGCCGGATCCGCGCCGAGATCCAGGCCGCAGCCGGCAGGACCGTCGCCACGATCGTCTCCGACAGCTTCGGCCGCGCCTGGCGGCTCGGCCAGGCCGAGGTGGCGATCGGTTGCGCCGGGATCGCCCCGCTCGACGACTGGCGCGGCCGCACCGACGCCGAGGGGCGCGAGCTGGAAGCGACCCTGATCGCGGTCGCCGACCAGGCGGCGGCGGCCGCCGACCTGGTCCGCGACAAGACGAGCCGCGTCCCCGTCGCGATCGTGCGCGGCCTCGACCGCTTCGTCACCGCCGAGGACGGCCCCGGCGCGATCGCGCTGCGCCGCCCGCCGAACGAGGACCTCTTCCGCTAGCCGGCCGAACCGGCGACGTCGAGCACGGCGGCACCGCGGAGGCGGCCGCTGCGGATCGAGTCAAGCGCCTCGTTGGCCCTCGTGAGCGGGTGAACCTCGACCTCGGTGCGCACCGGCAGGCGCGATGCCAGCTCGAGGAACTCCTCCCCGTCGCGCCGAGTCAGGTTTGCGACCGAGCCGACGCTGCGCTCGCCCCAGAGGATCTCGTAGGGGAAGGCGGGGATGTCGCTCATGTGGATGCCGGCGCTGATCACCCGCGCTCCCTTGGCGCTGACCCGCAGCGCCGCGGGCATCAGGGCGCCGACCGGAGCAAAGACGATCGCGCCGTCGAGCTCCTCGGGAGGGCGCTCCCCGGAGGAGCCAGCCCACTCGGCGCCGAGGCCGCGGGCGAACTCCTGCCCGTCGGCATCGCCCTCGCGGGTGAATACGAAGACGCGCCGGCCCTGGTGGACGGCGACCTGGCAGAGGATGTGGGCGGAGGCGCCGAAACCGTAGAAGCCGATCCGCTCGGCGTCACCGACCAGGCGCAGCGCCCGGTAGCCGATCAGACCGGCACAGAGCAGCGGCGCCGTCTCCACGTCAGACAGGACCTCGGGAAGCGGGAAGCAGAAGCGCTCGTCGGCGACCGCCAGCTCCGCGTACCCGCCGTCGAGGTCGTAGCCGGTGAAGCGGGGGCGGTCGCAGAGGTTCTCGCGCCCGCTGAGGCAATAACGGCACTCGCCGCAGGTCCAGCCCAGCCAGGGGACGCCGACCCGGTCACGGAGCGAGAACCGCTCCGCCCCCTCCCCCGCGCCGGCGACCCTGCCGACGATCTGGTGACCGGGGACGAGCGGCAGCTTCGGCTCGCTCAGCTCTCCGTCGACGATGTGGAGGTCGGTGCGGCAGACGCCGCAGGCGGAGACCGCAATCAGCACCTGGCCGGGCTCGGGCTGCGGATCGGGCAGCTCGGCGGGCCGCAGAAGCTCCCGCTGCCGCACGAGGACCATCGCCCGCATCGGGGCTAGGGCAGGACGGACTCCAGCGACTCGCCGAGCCTCGCTTCGTCGATGCGAATTTCAGAGGTTCCCGTCACAGGGGCGCCATCGCGGAAGAGACCGACCTCGATCTGCGCGTAGCTGCTGTCCGGAGCGATCAGGCTCACCCCGGTGCGGGCGTCGACGAGCTGGCCGTCGACGTAGATCTCGTAGAAGCCGGCGCCCTGAGCGGAGGCCTTGAAGTGGACGATCGCGTCATGCCAGACCTCTTCCGCCACCGGAGCCAGGAAGCGATTGCCGCCGACCGCTTCGCCGCTCGACCAGAGGCCGCGGCTGAGGAGACCGAGGTCCGGGTCTTCCCAGAGCTGCAGGTCGAAGCTCCGCGCATCGCTCGCATCGCTCGCGAACCGCACGATCAGGTTGTCGGTGCCCGGCTCTGCGAAGGCCATCTCTTCGAGGTAGAAGTAGAAGGCGAGGGCGTATTCGTCGCCCTCGCCTATCTGGACCGCGCCGACTTCGACCGGCCCGCCGTCGCTGCCGACGACTGGTGGCAGCGGCGCCGGCAGGACCACCGGCACGGAGACGGGTGCGGCGACCGGCTGCGGCTCCGGCGCGACGATGACCGGCTCGGATGGCGGCGGTGGGGGCGCCTGAGGCGCCGCGGGCGGACGGGTCGGCACGGGCACGAGCTTCGGCGTGCTCACGGGCTGAGCCTGAGAGACAGCGAGCACCGGTGCCGACACGTCGCTGAGGACCACCGCCCCCTTACTCACCGTGGTCGCGTCCCCACCGCCGGCGACCTGGGCAGCAGCGACGTCGAGTGGCCGCCCAGCGGGAGGCAACGCGATCGAGTCGTCCAGCCCGATCCCGGCCTCCGGCGAGACCCACACGTGCGGGGCCATCGTGTCCGACTCCCAGGGCCGCAGGCTGAGCATCGCCACGCTCGCGAGCAGCACGAGGAGAACGATCAGCGAGAAGATCGCGAGTCCGGGAAACCCTCCCCCTGCTGACGAGCGGACAGCGATCGGACCACGATACCGCGCTTAGTAGGTCTCGACAATGTCGTAGAGCGTCGTCCGCTGAGCGGGTATGCGGCCCGCCGCCCGGGCGGCGCCGATCAGCTGCTCCGGCTCCAGCCTCACGCCATGCTGCGAACCGGCCATCCGCGAGATGTTCTCCTCCATCAAAGTGCCGCCGAGGTCGTTGACGCCCCAGCGCAGCGCCTCGGTGGCGGCGTCGAGGCCCATCTTCACCCAGCTCGCCTGAAGGTTGGGGATCGTCCTGCCCAGCGCCAGGCGGAAGGCGGCGGTGTGCTTGAGGTTCTCCTCGGCGGAGATCTCCTCGACGCCGTGGGTGCGGCCAAGCAGCGTGTTGAAGGGGATGAAGCTGAGCGGCACGAACTCGGTGATGCCGCCGGTCCGCTCCTGCAGAGCACGCACGATCCGCATGTGTCGGGCCAGCTCGCGCGGCTCCTCGATGTGGCCGAACATCACGGTCGAGGTCGAGCGCAGGCCGGCGCGGTGCGACGCCTCGATGATCTCGACCCAGCGCTCGACCGGCAGCTTGTTCGGCGAGATCCGCTGACGGACCCCGTCGTCTAGCACCTCCGCGGCGGTCCCCGGGGTCGAGCCGAGCCCGCACTCGCGCAGGTACTCGAAGACCTCATCCGGCCCCTTGCCTGAGCGCTCGCACATGTAGTGGACCTCCATCGGCGAGTAGGCGTGCAGGTGCAGCTGCGGCGCCACGTCCTTTGCCAGCCGCAGCCACCTGCCGTACTCCTCCAGGGTCAGGTCGGGATGGATGCCGCCCTGCATGCAGATCTCGGTCGCCCCGAACTCGACCGCTTCCCGAATCCGCTCGGCGAACTCCTCCTCGGAGACCTCGTACGCGTCGGGGGAGCGCCGCCCCTGGCCGAAACCGCAGAAGGCGCAGCCGACCACGCAGATGTTGGTGAAGTTGATGTTGCGGTTGACGACGAAGGTGACCCGGTCCCCCGCCAGCTCGGCCCGCAGCTCGTCGGCCGCGACCCGCATCTCCTCGACCACCTCCGGCCGCACCTCGGCAAAGAGCGCAGTCAACTCCTCCTCGCTCAGCTCGACCCCGTCGCGACCCTTGGCTATGGCCTGCTCAGCCAACCCAGGATCGATCGTCTCGTCCCGCCGCCTCCCTGACCCACGCCGCGGAATGAAGCTCCAGTACTTCAGCTTGATGACGTCCAGAACCCCCTGCTCCATCCACTCCGCATCCATGTACTGCGGGTAGACACACAACCGCTCCGTCAGCGCATATCCCTTGGGAGCAAGCTCCTTCCGCACCTGATGCGGACTAGGAAAAGCATGCTCCGGCGAGATGTGGTCCCCGTTGGCGGACAGCCCCCCAAGATCGGTAGCGCCAGCTTCCACCAGCTCCGGCCAGAAGTCGCTGAGGTTCGGCGGAACCTGCACCCCAACGTCGGGCATCAGCCTTTGACACTCGCGGATAAGCCGCTTGATGTCCTCGATCGAAACAGGCGTCGCCCACTGTGGCAGGGAGGACGGGGACCCCTCCGACGGAGCCTCCCCATCTGTTGCTCCGGCGGAGGGGTCCCCGTCCTCCCCCCACCTCTCGAGAGCCGCCTCATCGGCGATCTCGGCAACCTCGCGCCCGTAGTACCGAGGATGCGGCACGAAGTTCTGCAGGATCACCTCCTGGACGTGCCCGTACTCGGCATGCAGCCCGGCAATCGCTTCGAGCGATTCGACCTGCTCCTGCTCCGTCTCGCCAATGCCAACCAGGACCCCGGTCGTGAACGGGATCCGCAGCTCGCCCGCTGCCTCGATCGTCGCCAGCCGCTTCGCCGGATGCTTGGTCGGCGACCCCGCATGGACCGTTTCCATCAGCCGCTCGGAGATCGACTCCAGCATCAACCCCTGCGACGCGGTGACCTCCCGCAACCGGCCGAGGTCATCCCGATCGAGCACGCCGATGTTCGTGTGGGGCAGGATGCCGCGCTCGAGCGCACGTTCGCAGGCCCAGATGACATACGACGTGAAGTCCTCGTGCCCCCACTCGGCGAGCTTTGTCGCCACCCCGGGGTTGACCTCCGGCCGCTCGCCGGTCAGGACGAGCAGCTCCTTGGCGTTGCGCCGTTCCGCCTCGTCGAGCCGCCGCTCCACCTCCTCGGGCGAGTGGATGTGCGCCCGGTGCGTCGCGAACGCGCAGTACTTGCAGTAGCACTGACAGGTGCGCGATAGCGAGAGCGTGTAGTTGCGTGAGAAGGTGACGCGACGCACGGCGCCCACGCTACAGGGACGGATCTATGGCCGCCGGGCCACCTGGGCCCGGCGGATCTAGGAAGCTCGGATCAGCCGGCGGCGCCGGGTTTCGCTGCCGCCGGGGTGGCCGGTTTCGCAGCCGGGGTCGCCCTCCTCACCGGCTCCGGAGGCTCGGTCGGCGCCGGGCCGCCCGGCTCGAGGACGAACTTGAAGACGGCAGCGGCAAGCAGCGAGCCGAGGATCGGTCCAAGCAGGTAGGGCCAGACACCGCCCCACTCGTTTGCGACGAGCGCCGGGCCGAACCAGCGGGCGGGATTGAAGGAGCCGCCGGTCAGCGGGCCGCCGACCATGACGAGGAAGCCCAGCGTGGTGCCGATCGCCAGCGGCGCCCACTCCTTGAAGCTCTTCTTGGAGAAGACCGCGGCGAGGATCACCAGGACCAGGCAGAAGGTGCCGATCCCCTCGACGATCATCCCCTGGAAGTTGCCGGCTAGCAGCCCGCTCACCTGAGCCGCCGCATAGTTGGTGGCGCGACCCTCGTCGACCAGAAGGCCCTTGGCGAGCAGCGCGCCGAGCACTCCACCGGAGAGCTGGGCAAGCATGTAGATCAGCCCGTCGACCGGAGCGATCCGTCTGATCGCCATCGCGGCCAGGGTCACCGCCGGGTTGAAGTGCCCACCGCTGACCACGCCGAACATCACGATCAGCCCGAACAGCAGGAAGGCGTGAACGAGGCCGACGACGGAGAAGTCGGAACCGAACTGCGCCTGGTTTCCCGTCGCCACGAACAGCACGACCACGCTGACGACGAAGAACACCAGCAAGAAAGTGCCGATCAGCTCGGCGAGATATGCCGCGAGTCCTCGTTCCTGCACTGGTTACGCCTCCTCTGTATGTCTCCCGTAGTGCCTAAATGCTGCGGCCGCAGTGTAGCCGGAACCGGCGAATGAATAGTTTTCCCTGTTGCAATGAGATGGGGCACCGCGCTGCTGGCGGCCGCCCTGCTGCTCGCCGGTGTCGCCGGCTGCGGTGGGGACGGCGCTGAACCGGGCGCGCCGATCGGCGCGAGCCTGGTGCTCGATTTCACCCCCAACGCGGTCCACTCCGGGATCTACGCGGCGCAGCGGCGCGGTTACTACCGCGATGTCGGGGTCGATCTGACGATCCGCGAGCCGGGCGAATCGACCGACGCGCCGAAGCTGCTCGAGGCGGGGCGAGTCGATTTCGCGATCCTCGACATCCACGACCTCGGGATCGCCCGCGAGCGCGGCCTCGACCTCGTCGGCGTGACTCCGATCGTGCAGCGACCTCTGGCGTCGGTGATCGCGGGCGCCACCGGAGGCGAAGCCGTGCGCCGCCCCCGCGACCTCGAGGGCCGCACCGTCGGCGTAACCGGCCTTCCCTCGGACGAAGCGGTCGTCGACTCCGAGGTGAGCGCCGACGGCGGCGACCCGGCCCTGGTCCGGCGGGTGACGATCGGCTTCAATGCGGTCTCTTCGCTCGCCGCCGGCAAGGTCGACGCCGCGACCGGCTTCTGGAACTCCGAGGCGGTCGCGCTGCGGCGCCGCGGCATCCCGATCCGGGTCTTCGAGGTCGACCGCTACGGCGCTCCGCCCTACCCGGAGCTGGTCATGGTCGCCGAGCGCGAGACGACCGAACGCGACCCGGAGCTGGTCGACGCGATGCTCGCCGCCTCCGCCCGCGGCTACGAGCTCGCCTTCGAGCACCCCGCCGAAGCCCTCGACGACCTGCTCGCCTCCGTGCCCGGCCTCGACCGCGCCGACCAGGCGGCGCAGATGCGCGTCCTTCGCCCGATCCTCCACCCCGCCCCCTTCGACCCGGCCGTCCTGCGCGAATGGGCGGCCTGGGACCTCGAACACGGGTTGCTGCAGCGACCGCTCCAGGTCGGGGCGGCCTTCAGGCTCGACCGCTGAGCAGTCGCTCGGCCAGCTGCGGAAGTTCGCGGGCCATCCGCGATCGGGGGACGACCATGTCGACGCCGGCCGCCTCCGCGGCCTCGCGGGTCTCGACGTCGACGTGGGAGTAGTAGCCGAGGACCGGAATGCCGAGGCCGACCAGAGCCTCCGGATTCGCCGTGTCGAGATCGGCGACCACGAGCTCGGCGGCATCGAGCGGCGCCTCGGCCAGCGCCGGCGACAGGGTCACGTCATGACCTGCCGCGCTCAGCATCGCCTCGACCTTGCTGCCGAGCAGCAGGTCGGACGCGACGGCGACGACGCGGGCCACCGGCTACAACGCGCGGCGCTGGCGGAACTCTTCGCGGACGCTCTCCGGACGGCCCCACATCTGCACGACCTCGGCCCGTCCCTCGCGCACCTCGCGCACCTGCATCTCGCCGCTGACGCCTTCCTCGTCGAGCTTGCGCAGCACCCCCATCACGCTCTCCGGCGCAGCAGCGTGCCCAAAGCTGTGAGCGACCAGCAACCGCCAGTGCCAGTCCGCCTCTGAATAGGGCTGCGCGTTGACCTGGCTCACGGCCACGGCGGTATCGATGTACTGACTCTCGTCGTCGATCCGCAGATCCACCTCGAGGTCCGTCCAGTCCGGCGGCAGCGTGTCGACGATCAGTTGAAAATCGCTCGCAAGACCCATCGCGGCCAAGCCTACTCCGCCGGAGGCTTCAGATCCGGCCCCGGGATCGCCTTCCCGTGGGGATCGTGGCTCGGCTCCCCCAGTTTGGCCGCGATCAGCAGCTCCAGGTCCTCGGAGATGTAGTGCTCGAGCACCTCGGCCTCCGCGTGGACGCGGTCCTCGGGCATCCCCAGGGCCTCGGAGAGGTAGGCCTCGATCAAACGGTGGTGGCGAATCACCTCCAGCGCGACCTTCTCGCCGGCCGGCGTCAACGTCACCCCCTTATATGGCGTGTGCTCGACCAGGCCCATCTCGTCGAGCCGTTTCAGCATCGACGTCGCGGTCGCGGGCGTCACGCCCAGCCGCTGCGCCACCTCGCCGTTGAGCACCGGCCCCTTGCGCTGCTGGGAGAGGGCGTAGATCGCCTTCGCGTAATCCTCGATCGCCTCGGTGTTCGTCGCCCTTCCCGCACGGCCGCCTCCGGTCGCCATGGCCTAGACCGAGACCAGCAGGCCGGTCACGTAGAGGACGGCCATGCCGGCGATCAGGCCGGCGACCGAGAGCGGGTACAGCAGGCGGCCGTCGGCGTCCTGCATCGCCGGCGCCAGTTGCACGATCACGCGGGCGATCGCGCCGACGCCGATGCCGAACAGGAGGGCGGCGAGACTCGGATTGAAGGCGGCGGCGCCGATCCACGCCCCGAGGATCGCCGGAGCTCCGGCGATCAGCCCGAGCCCGCCGAGGTAGCCGAAGCTGGGGCGCGACGCGTTGCCGTCCTCACGCAGCGGGGCGACGATCGCCAACCCCTCGGTCGTGTTGTGGATCGCGAAGCCGACGACGAGGAATGCACCGAGCGCGAGCGCGCCGGTGGCGTAGGCCGAACCGATCGCCAGCCCCTCGCCGAGGTTGTGGAGGCCGATCCCGATCGCCACCAGCAGCCCCAGGTAAAGACCGCCCTGCGTCGCAGCCCGCTTCGACGCCTCACGGCGACGGCTCAGGTGGGCGTCGATGGCGGCCAGCAGCAGGTAGGCGAGCAGGCCGCCGGCAAAGACCAGACTGGCGCCGCCGAAGGCGCTCGGTGCCTCGCCGGCGATCTCCAGACCCTCGAGCCCGGCGTCGATCCCGAGGAAGGCGAGCAGGCCGACGGTGAAGGCGATCAGGGCCCCGATCCAGCGGGCGTCGATGCGGCGCACGAAGGGGAGCCAGAGCATCCCGAGGCTGACCGGGATCACGCCGACGTAGATCCCGAGCAGCGCCATCAGGCCGTAGAAGCTGAGATCGGCCTCGGGAGTCTCGGTGGCGACCGGGATCGCGGCGTCGATCGTTCCGCCCGAGGAGGTGAGGACGAAGATCTCGTAGGCCTCGCCCTCGATCCACGGGTACTCGATCTGCATAGTGGTCGAGCTGAGCCGGCCGATCTCGAGCCCATCGGTGGCGGTGAAGGGCGCATATGCGTCGTTGATCGCCACCTGGGCGATTTCGACCGGGTCGGGACCGTCGTTGCGCAGGGTCAGCTCGATCTCGCCGGGCCGCAGCACCGTGCGCTCGATCACGACCTCCTCGACCGGCGGTCCGGTCCGCTCGCCGAGCCCCGGGCCGCCGAGCAGGGCGAAGGCGCCGATCGCCGCCGCGATCAGGGCCAGCGGGATCGCGCCCAGCGCCCAGGGCGGTAGGCGACCCCCGGGAGCGCGCTCGGCACGGGCGGCGGCCTCCATCAGGCCGCCCCCCCGTTGCCGCCCCAGGGCAGCTTGCAGTAGGCGGCCGCGGCGGCGGCCGAGCTCAGCAGCGACGGGTCGCCGACCCGGAAGAACCCGGTCCAGCCCAGCTCGGCGAACTCGCTGACGTGGGCGTGGAACATGTAGTCGCCGTCGAAGGGGAACTTCAGCTCGAGGACCGCCCGCTGGCCCTGGCCCTGGATCACCGTGTCCGTGAACTCGGTCGGCTCCAGCGAGGTCCCGGTCGGGTAGTGCTGGAAGAAGTTGGCGTGGACGTGGAAGGAGTTGATCGGGTCGAACTCGAGCACGTTGACCAGGTAGATCCGGACCAGCTCGTCGCGCTTCACCCTGATCGGCTCGTTGACGTAGTGGAAGCCGACCGTGTTGACCGCGTAGACCTCGTTGGCGAGGTCGAAGTTGGTGTCGAACCCGTTCATCACCATCACCATCTCGTCGGCTTCGGGCCGGCCCTGCTTGGGGTCGATGACGAAGGCGCCGTAGAGCCCGCGCGAGATGTGGGCGGCGAGCGGCGCGACGTGGCAGTGGTAGAGGTGGAGCCCGAACGGCTCGGCCTCGAATTCGTAGGTGAACGCTTCGCCGGGCTCGATCTGGCCGGCGCCCAGGCTCTCGCCGATCCCCGGCACGCCGTCCATCAGCGAGGGGTGGATGCCGTGGAAGTGCATCGTGTGAGGGTGTTCGGAGCCGTTGATCAAGCGGATCCGCAACCGCTCTCCCTCGCGGGCTCGCAGGGTCGGACCGGGCACACGGCCGTTGTAGGTCCACGCTTCGTACTTGACCCCCGGTGCGACTTCCAGCTCGCGGTCCTGGGCGACGATCTCCCATTCGCGGACGACGCGGCCGCTGGCCGTCCGCCGCGTCTTGCCGTAGTCGAAATCACGCAGCAGCTCGGTGGGGTTGAACCCGTTGCGCCGGTGGTCGACGCCGCGGCCCGGAGCGAAGGTGGCGTGAGCGAACCCCTCGTGACCGCTCTGGCCCTTCCCCCCATTCCCGTTCGGCTTGGCCTGGGCGGGGGCGCCGCCAAGCCCACCCCGCGAGACGAGGCTGTGGAGCCCGGCTGCCGCCGGCACCGTCGCCGCGGCCCCGAGGAGCTTGCGTCTGCTGATTCGGCTGTCGCTCATGCGTGAGGTGGGCAGGTGGCGTCGATGGCTAGATTTTGACACATCTAAATTCGATTTTAGGCGAGTCTAAATCTGCCCGCGGCGGAACGCTCCTAGAATCGGAAGCCGATGGCCGAATCGGGACTACTCGAGCTGGACGCCCAGTACCGCCAGCTGCGCGAGGAGTGCGGCCTGCTCGACCGCTCTGCGCGGGGCAAGCTGCTCGCCTCCGGCCCGGAGGCGGCCGAGTACCTGCAGGGCCAGCTGACCAACGACGTCGAGGGGCTCGCCCCCGGCGATGGGCACTACGCGGCGCTGCTCGACCGCAAGGGGCACATGCAGGCGGACATGCGGGTGCTGCGCCTGGCACCGGAGGAGGTCTGGATCGACACCGAGCCGGAGGCGCTGGGGGCTGCCCGGCGCCACCTCGAGATGTACAAGATCGGCCGTGACGTCGAGGTCGCCGACCTCACTGCGGAGCGGGCGATCCTCTCGCTGATCGGGCCGCAGAGCGCGGCCGTCGCCGGTACCGCGGCGCTGCCCGAGCACGCCGCCGAGCCGAGCCGGATCGGTGGCGTCGACTGCATCGTCGTCGGAACCCCGAACGGACTCGACCTGATCGCCGGGTTGCCGGATTCTCAGTCCGGAGACCTCGCCGGCAAGGTCGAGCGCCTGCGCGAGGCTCTGGTCGAGGCCGGCGCGGTGGAGGTCGGCCCCGAGGCGGCGGAAATCCTGCGGATCGAGTCCGGGACGCCCCGCTTCGGCGCCGAGATGAGCACCGAGACGATGCCGGCCGAGGCGGGGATCGTCGAGGCGGCCGTCGACTTCACCAAGGGCTGCTACATCGGCCAGGAGCCGGTCGCCCGCCTCCACTACAAGGGACGGCCGAACCGGCACCTGCGTGGGCTCGAGCTGAGCGCTCCGGCCGAGCCCGGGACCTCGCTGCGACTGGGCGAGAAGGAGGTCGGCCGGGTCGGCAGCGCCTGCGTCTCACCCGCCCACGGGCCGATCGCGCTGGCGATCGTCCGGCGCGAGGCGGAGCCCGGTGCCGAGCTGGCTGTAGGTGAAGATGACGTTACGGCGCGGGTCGTCGACCTGCCGTTCGGCTAGATTCCGCCCACGATGGGTCGTTGGAGAGGCAGACGGGCGCCAGTCCCTGCGTTCGGGGCGCTTGCGGCTGCGCTGGTGCTGGCGGTCGCCGGCTGCGGCGCCGAAGAGCACGCCAACGAACCGAGGCCGCAGCCGCCGACCCGGGTCAGCGTCACCGTCGGCGACGACGCGATCATGGTGCAGCCGGGCCGGATCGCGATCGGGCCCGAACCGAGACAGCAGATCCCCCAGAACGTCGACGCCGGGCAGCCGCGAGTCGACAGCGACGCTCCCCTCGACGTCGTTCTCGTCGCCGCCAACCTGACCGACACCGACTCCCGGCTCGAGGTCCGCGGTCGGGGCATCGACACCACCTCGGAGCTGCTCGCGGCCAACGCCGCCGTCACCATGCAGACCAGGCTGCCGACCGGCATCTACACGGTCACCGCCGCGGATGTGCCTGGCGCCAAACCGGGCCGCCTCGTCGTCGGCGACTACCGCACGTCCTCCGAGAACGACGTCCTCCTCCCGTAGGTCGCACAACCTCTGATTTTGCGGCCTACGGGGTCTTCGATCACGTCTGATCAGGTCGTCAGCATCGTCGTATGACTGCCGTTCTGGCCATTTCCGTCGTCCTGCTCGCCGCGGGGCTCCTCTTCGCGCTCCTCTTCCGTGCCCGAGAAGAGGCGCCCGACCTCGGGCCGGCGATCCAGGAGGCGACCTCGAAGGCGGTCGCCGACCTGCAGCGGATGAACGCCGAGTCGCGAGAAGTCGACGCCAAGACCGCCGAAGCCGCCCTGCAACGGCGCGAGGCTGAGATCAAGGCGCTGGCCGAGAAGATCTCCAAGGGCCAGGAGAAGATCGAGCAGGAGGTCCGCAAGCGCGGCGAAACCGACCTGCAGACCCGCACCCTGATCGAGCAGGTCGGGCAGACGGTCGGCAACCTGAACTCCGAGACCGCCGGCCTGAAGAAGGCGCTGCGCCAACCGCAGACCCGCGGCCAGTGGGGCGAGCTGCAACTGCGTCGCTGCGTGGAGATCGCCGGGATGACCGAGCACGTCGACTTCGAGCTGCAGGAGACCCTCCGCACCGAAGATGGCAACTTGCGGCCGGACGCTCGTTTCATGCTTCCCGAGGGCCGCTCCTTCATCGCCGACTCCAAGGTCCCGCTCGACGCCTTCCTCGACGCCCAGGAGGCCGAGGTCGAGGGCGACCGGCTCGCCCAGCTAGAGCGCCACGCGAGGCAGGCGCGCGAGCACATCCGCAGCCTCAGCTCCAAGGACTACCAGGGCCAGTTCAAGCCGGGTGAGATGCCGGACCTGGTGATCTGCTTCATCCCCAACGAGCCGGCGATGCACGCCGCCTTCGCCTCCGACCCGACGCTCTTCGACTACGCGCTGGAGCGCAACGTGCTCGTCGTCAGCCCGACCTCCTTGATCGGACTGCTGCGGACGATGGAGCTCGGCTGGCGCCAGGAGCAGATGGTCACCGAGGCGGCGGAGATCGCCGAGGCGGCGGGGACGCTGCACGCGCGCTTCGCCAAGTTCCTCACCGACTTCGACAAGGTCGGGCGGGGCCTGACGACCGCAGCCACCGCGTACGACTCCGCCGTCGGCTCGATGGAGCGCCGGCTGCTGCCGCAGCTGCGCAAGGTCGAGGGGCTCGGCGTCGCGCCGGGCAAGGAGATCGAGCCGCCGGAACCGGTGGAGATCACAGTGCGGGAGATCACGGCCCCCGAGCTGCGCGAGGCCGACACTCCGGTGCTTGACTAGGATTCGCTCCCGCCCGTAAACGACCCACGGAGGAGCCGGTCTTGGCCGTCGACAGCAGCGCAATCTCGAAGTTGGACGTGGAGCCCGGCACGCTGCCGGAGACGATGGCGGCCTGGGTGATCCGCCAGGAGCGCGAGGGCGAGCCGACCGACGCCTTCCAGCTCGAGCAGATCGAGGTGCCCGAGCCGGGCGCCTTCGAGGTGA
>DATMEP010000118.1:0-5236 GCA_035556755.1 Solirubrobacterales bacterium | reverse complement strand
GACCACCTCGGCGAGCTCGAAGACGTCGCCGGTCTTGATCTTCTCGCGGTTGTACTTGAAGCGCCGGTTCCAGTTCTTCGGCATCTCCGAGACGTCGTCGGTGAGGACGTCTGTGACCTTCTTGATTTCCTCCTCGTCGATGATGCGCCGCAGCCCTGCCTTGCCTGCGTTTTCGCAAGGAACCATCACGGTCAGTTCGTTGTGGAGGATCTTGATCGTCAGGTATTCGCGCTTCTCCCCCATCAACTCCCGGGTCTCTTTCTTCAACACGAGACCAGCCCCGTGGTGCGGGTAGACGACCTTGTCGTTCACCTCGAATTCGCAGACGTACTCGATGTCCGCCTCGGGGCCCATCTCGATTGCCTCCTCTAGCTCGGGAATCGCTTGCTCCTTTCGGTTTGCGACAGCTCGATCGCCATCTGTGTCTAGCTTTGCAAGTACCGGTCGACCACATCGACCTCTTGAAGCCTCCGCAGCCCCTCGCGGATGTCCTTGGCCCTGGTCGGGCCGACTCCGTCGACGGCCTCGAGGCGCTCGTCGGACGCCGCCAGAACCTGCTCCAGACCGCCCAGCTCGTGGACGATCTTCTGCACGACCAGCTTCGGGATGCGCGGGATGTGCCCCATCACGCGGTAACCGCGCGGCGTCACCGGGAAGTCGAGGGTGTTGAGCTTGCGGTCGTAGCCGAGCAGCTCGGCGAGGCGACCGAAGTCGAGCACGTCCTCGTGCGGCATCCGCGCCAGCGACTGGATCACCGTGGCCAGGTTCTGCTCGGAGTCCTCGACCGAGTAGTCGCGGATCAGGGCGGTCTTGTCGGCGGCGACGCCGACCATCGTCTCCTCGAGCTGCATCTCGATCAGCCGACCCTCGGTGCCGAGCTCGACGATGTAGCGCTCGACCTCGACCGCCATCCTGGTCACCAGCTCGGCCCGCTGCAAAACGGTGAGCGCGTCGTAGAGGACGCCGCCGCCCTCGAACTCCAGCACCGTGAGCCGGCTCGAGACCTGCTCCAGCCGCTGCCGGTACTTCTCCAGCGTCGCCAGCCCCTGGTTCGCCTTGGCGAGCACCGCGGGGATCTCCTGCAGGATGTACTTCGTCCCCTCGACGTAGAGGGAGACGACGTCGCGGCGCTGCGAGATCGCGATCACCAGAGCCTCGGTCTGTTTGGAGACGCGCTCGGCGGTGCGGTGCCGGGTCCCGGTCTCGGCCGAGAGGATGGTCGGGTCCGGCATCAGCTGGACGTTGGCCCAGACGATCTTCGTCGCCTCGGGGTTGAGCACGATCGCCCCGTCCATCTTCGCGACTTGGTAGAGCATCGCCGGCGTGTAGTCGATATCCAAGTTGATCCCCCCCGAGAGCAGGTGGGAGATGTCGCTGGGATCGCCGACGACGATCAGGCCGCCGGTCCTGGCGTGGACGATGTTGTCGATGCCCTCGCGCAGCGCGCCGCCGGGCGCGACCACGTCAAGAGCCCTCAGCAGCCGGGGGTCCTGACGTTCCGCAAGCTCGTGAAGCTCATCCCCGGGCAGCGACGACATCGCTATTTAGGATGCCAAATTTCGCTCTGCAATGCGGTCTGGTGATGTCCTAGTGGACAGGTCGGAATTCTCGGTGTCAAGTGATATTGCTCACGCAGGGCCGATCCCGGCAGGGATTCCACTTAACTTTTTCCGAAAACAGGGGCTGGCTGTCCGCTTTCGTCCCTGCGGAAAAAGTACAAGACGTTCCACCCCTACCGGGATCGGCCCTGACGCCGCTTAGAGATGGAACTTGCGATGGACGTGAGGCTCGGGCACGGGGCGATCTGAGTCCCGTACGAATACCCAGGTGAGCACGACGCCGACGGCGCAAAGCCCTACCAGGACCCAGGTCGAGCCCGCGATCGCTGCGGTGAAGGAGTCGCCGTCGCCAAGCAGGGCGTGGAAGACGGCGCCGGCGGCGGCAAGGGCGATCGTGCCCGCCATCACCCGGTCCATCGCCAGCACCCCCGAGGCGATCCCGGCCTTCTCGGGCGGCATCGCGGCCATTGCCGCGGTCGACATCGGTGCGTAGACGAGGCCAAGCGCGACCCCGAACGGCAGGTAGCCGGCCAGCAGCAGCGCGTAGGGGCTGTCCGCGCCGATCTGGGTGAGGGCGACGAGCCCCACCACCCCGAAGAGCATCCCGGCGGTCATCAGCCGCCGCGCCCCGAAGCGGGCGATCAGCCGGCCGGACAGCGGCGAGATGAAGACCATCGGGACCGTCACCGGCAGGATCAGCAGGCCGCTCAGCACGGCGGAGTGCCCGCGCACGTCCTGCAGGTACTGGGGCTGGAAGAACATAACCGACCAGTAGGCGCCGACCAGGGCGAAGGCGGCTGCGCTGGCGCCGAAGTAGGGCCCGTTGCGGAAGAGCGAGAAATCGACGATCGGCTCGCCGACGCGGTGCTCGATCCGCCAGAAGGCAAATAGGGAAGCGAGCCCGAGCAGCGCCAGAGCGACGGTCGCGCCCGCGCCCCAGACCCGCGCCTGGACCATTGCCAGGACCACCGAGGTGAGCCCGAGGCTGAGCGCGAGCAGACCGGCGAGGTCGACCCTGCGGCCCGAGCCGGGATCGGTCGACTCGGGCGCCGCAAGCGCCACGATCGCGATGCCGACGGCGATCACCGGCAGGTTGATCCAGAAGATCGCCCGCCAGTCGAGCTCGACCAGGGCGCCGCCGGCGAGCGGGCCGATCGCCAGGGCCAGCGCCGAGATCCCAGCCCAGATCCCGAGCGCGCGGGCCTGCTGCTCCGCCGGATGCTGGGCAGGGCCAGCGCCACCACGGTCGAGTCGAGCATCAGGACGAAGAGGCCGGCGCATGCCCCGACCAGCGTCCACCACTTGCGCGCCATCCGCGGCAGGCTACGTGGTGATCAGGTCGCGCTCGGGGTCGATTCCCCAGCGCTCGCCGACCGCGGTCAGCTCGCCGTCCAGCGACCAGCGATCGGGCCGTTCCTCGCCCTCGTGTCCCGGGCTCGCCCCCTTCAGCGCCATGCAGCCCGTGTTGTCGCCGACCGCGCGGATCTCCGCCACGTCCTCGACCGAGAGCAGCAGCTCCGCCGGCAGCGCCGCCAGCTCGGCTCGCTTCTCCTCGACCGGCCGCGCCCCGGTGCCCGCCTCCTGGATCAAGGTCGGGACGACGCACTCGATCGCCGGGTGGGCGAGGTCCCACTGGCAAGCCAGCTGGATCGTCGTCAGCCCGGCGCGCTCGCCGATCGGCGCGACCCGCGCCAGCTTCTCCAGGCCCGCCTCGATCCAGCCGGCCGGCCGGAACGCCCGGTGGTCGCCCGGGGCCAGCTCCATCCCGGGCTGCAGGTCGCCCCAGAAGAGGCCGCCGTAGTCGACCACCCTGGCGATCACCTTGACGTCGTGCTCCGCCGCCGCCCGCAGGCAGAGCTCACCGGGCCAGGGCTCGAACGGGTTGAGGATGATCATCGCCCAATCGATCCGCTCGCCGAACCGCTCCAGGCAGGAGATCAGGTCGAGGGTGAATCCGTTGGCGGGACCGGGCGCGACCCCGACCTGCGCCGTCAGGCCCGCCTCGCGCAGCGCCTCCATCCCGTCCCAGACCGCCTCGCTCGAGTAGCCGATCCGGTCCGGGTTGTGGAGGAGGAGCAGGTCGAAGCGCTCGGCGCCGAGCCGCTCCAGACTGCGCTCGGCGGCCATCCGCAGGTAACCGGCGTACTCGGCCTCGCCGCGCAGGCGCGGGTCGGTGAAGCGAGGGAAACCGCGCGGGCCGTCCCGCTCGCCCTCGTAGAAGTCGTGACCCACCGCCCCCACCAGGCAGTACTCGTCCGGTGAGGCCCCGGCCAAAGCTCGGCCAAGCACCCGGTCGGCCTCGCCCTGGCCGTAGGTATCGGCGCTGAGGACGGTGTCGATCCCGGCACCCGGGCGCAACAACGCCTCCAGTCGCTCCTCGGCGATCTCCTCGCCATAGCGGATGAACCTGCCCCCGCTCCAGGTGCCGATCGCCGTGCGGCCGGGCTCGCGCATCTGTGGGCGGCGCTCAGCCCTCGTCGTCGCCGGAAACGGGGGTACTCGCCTCCGGCTCGCCGTCGTCGCCGTCCTCGCCCCGCTTCGCACCGACCCCGACCTTCTCGGGCTCGGGCTTCGGCTTCGGCGGCTTCTTCGGCGCGACGATCGTCAGCTTCAGCGGCCGGTCGTCCTCGTCGCCGGAGGCGTCGCGCTCGACCATCACGGTCGACCCGGGCGCCATCTCGCTCTGCCGCAGCACCTCGTCGGCGAGCGGGTCCTCGATGTAGCGCTGGATCGCGCGGCGCAGCGGCCGGGCTCCCATCGAAGGGTCCCAGCCTTTCTCGACCAGCAGGTTCTTGGACTCGTCGGTCAGCTCCAGCTGCAGCTCGTGCTCGGCGACCTGGACCCGGACCCGGTTGATCATCAGGTCGATGATCTCCTTCACCTCGGCCTTGGCCAGCTTGTGGAAGACGATCACCTCGTCGATCCGGTTGAGGAACTCCGGCCGGAAGACTTTTTTCAGGTCGCTCATGATCCGGTTCTTCATGTCGTCGTAGGACATGCCGGTCTCGTCGGCGACGGTGAAGCCGATCGAGGTGTTCTTGGCGATCTCCGAGGCGCCGATGTTCGAGGTCATGATCACGATCGCGTTGCGGAAGTCGACCGTGCGCCCCTGGGCGTCGGTCAGCCTCCCGTCCTCGAGGATCTGCAGCAGGATGTTGAAGACGTCGGGGTGGGCCTTCTCGATCTCGTCGAGCAGGAGCACGCAGTACGGCTTGCGCCGCACCGCCTCGGTCAGCTGACCGCCCTCGTCGTAGCCGATGTATCCCGGCGGCGAGCCGACCAGGCGGCTGACCGCGTGCTTCTCCATGTACTCGGACATGTCGATCCTGATCAGCGCCTCCTCGTCCCCGAAGAGGAACTCGGCGAGCGTGCGCGCCAGCTCGGTCTTGCCGACCCCGGAGGGGCCGAGGAAGATGAACGAACCGGCCGGTCGCTTCGGGTCCTTGATCCCGGCGCGGGAGCGGCGGATAGCTTTCGAGACGGCGGTGATCGCGACCTCCTGGCCGATCACCCGCTTGTGCAGTTCGTCCTCCATGCGGATCAGCTTCTTGGTCTCGGCCTCGGTCAGTTTGAAGACCGGGATCCCGGTCCACATCGAGACGATGTCGGCGATCTCCTCTTCGCCGACGTCGGGGCGCTCGGCGCTGTCGCCCTCCGACCACTCGTCTTCGAGCTGG
>DATMEP010000117.1:0-2735 GCA_035556755.1 Solirubrobacterales bacterium | reverse complement strand
ACCGGGTCCGGGAGCTCACGGACCGGCCGTTCATCGTGAACCACGTCGTCCCGCAACTGGATGAGGACGCCTTCACGGCGACGCTCGCCGCGAAGCCCGCCGGCATCTCCTTCGCGCTCGGCGATCCAGGCGGCCTGGTCGCTCGCGCAAGGGAGGCCGGCGCGAAGGTGCTTCAGCAGGTCCACACCGTGACGCAGGCGCGTGCCGCCGCCGAATTGGGGGTGGACGCCATCGTGGCCCAGGGGAGCGAGGCGGGCGGCCAGGGGATGGTCACCGCTCCCGGGACGCTCACCCTCGTGCCGCAGGTGGTCGACGCAGTGGACCCGATCCCCGTCCTCGCCGCGGGCGGTGTTGCGGACGGGCGGGGGCTGGCCGCGGTGCTCGCGGCCGGCGCTGCCGGAGCCAACGTGGGCACCCGTTTCCTCGCCTCCGATGAGGCGGCAGCGCACGAGGGTTGGAAGGAAGCGATCGTCGGGGCCGAGTCCGAAGGCGCGGTCAGGCTGGAGGCGTGGGCGGCCCTGTTTCCGACGGAGGGCGAGGCGGACTACCGTGTGGTGCCGCGGGTCCTCGGCACCGAGTGGGTCGATGCGCTCCGGGCCGACCCCGCGCTCACCGAGGAGCGGGCGGAGGAGCTTCGAGCCCAGGTGATTGAGGTCGTCACCAGCGGCGACCCGCACGAGCTGGTGCCGTTCACAGGCCAGACGGCGGGCCTGATCAGCGAGACCCTGCCGGCCGCCGAGATCGTGCGGCGGATGGTCGCGGAGGCCGAGGAAGCGGCGGGGCGGCTCGGCGGGGCAGTCGGCTCGGACTAGCGACCGGCGAGCGCCGCCAGCAGCCGCTCGACCACCGCGTCCGGCTCACGCCGAACCTGGCGCCCCGTCACCGGCATCACCGAGACCCCCGTAGCCCGCAGCTTCGCGACCTTCAGCCGATCGCGCTCGAACGCGACCTTGCCCGAGTGCGCGTCCCAGCCGTCGACCTCGATCGCGAGGTGCTCCCCGCGCCAGAGGAAGTCGACCTCGAAGCCGGCGACCTCCGCGTTGGTCTCATAGCCCTCGATCCCGCCCTCGCGAAGCAGCCGAATCAGCGCCCGCTCGCCGGGCGAGCGGGTCCGCCGGGGCCCGCCCGGCAGATCGAGGACCGAGCGCAGGCGCCGGTTGCCGCGCTTCACCGGGTTGCGCTCGAGCTGCTCTGAGAGCTCGGTGGCGGACGTCGCGCCTTGCGAGGTGCGCTCGGCATGCCTTGATCCGAAGCCTCGTGGCGCTCCGCTCGGGCGTGATCGTGACCCAGACGTCTGCGGTGGCGGGGTAGGGGAGGAGTTGCCAGATGGCGGCGGCGCTTCGGTGGCTCAGCGTCGCTTCGAGGCGGTAGGCGAGCAAGGCCGCCATCTCGTTGGCGTGGGCGGCGCGACCGCTCCGGACAGGTAGACGCCGCGGTGGAGCTCGACGAGGCGGCACGACGCGAGGCGGCGCTTGATCTGCTCGGCGCCGACCCCGGCCGCGAGCAGCTGAAACCGGGCGACGACCCCGTGCTGGCGCCCGGCCAGGCTGGAAATGACCCGGTCAGCGAATCGAGTGTGGGATTCGGGTCGCATATGACCCCGAATCCCACAGTCACGGTCCACGCCCCCTTCATTTGACTCGATTCGCTCCGCAGTGCCAGCCCGCGTCGCGGCAGACCGGCCGCGGTGGCTCCGCCCACCGGGGTCGGCCGAGCCGTAACTGCTACTTGATGAACAGGATCTCGGAGTACTTCGGCAGTGGCCAGAGGTCGTCCGCGACGACCTTCTCCAGCCTGTCCGCGGCCTCGCGGACCTTCGCCATCGCGGCGAGCTGGTGGTCGCGGGCGTACTCGGCGAGCTCCAGCCCCTCGACGCCGTCCGGGTACTGGTTCGCCTCGTCGAGATCGCCGATCGTCGCGATCAGGTCCTCGGCCAGCGGCTTGACCTCGGCGGTGAGGGCCGACACCTCGGCGTCGTCGATCAGCGCGAGGTAGCGCAGGGCCGCCGGCAGAAGCAGCGTCCGGGCGATTGACTCCGTGGTCTCGGCCTCGATGTTCGCGCGGATCACGTACTGCTCGAGCCACACCTCATAGCGCGATTCCAGCTCGCGCTCCGAGAGCACGTCGTACTTGCCGAACGCCTCGATCGTCTGGGCCGAGACCACCTCGGGAAGCGCGTCGGGGGTGGTGTGCAGGTTCTTGAGGCCGCGCTGCTCCGCCTCGGCATGCCACTCCTCGGCGTAGTTGTCGCCGTCGAAGCAGACCGCCTTGTTGGCGGCGTACGACTGCCCGACGATCTCGGCGACCGCCGCGGGAACGTCGTCGCTGCCCTTGGCCTCGAGCTGGTCGGCGAGGTCGTCGATCGCCTGGGCGACGACTGTGTTCAGCACGGTGTTCGGGAACGAGAGCGACGCGCTCGATCCCACCGCGCGGAACTCGAATTTGTTCCCGGTGAAGGCGAACGGCGACGTGCGGTTCCGATCACCGCCGTGCATCGGCAGCGGCGGCAGGACCGACGCGCCAAGCTCGAGGAACGAGCCCGGCGTGTGCGGGTCGCCCTCGCCCGTCGCGATCGCCTCGAAGACCTTCTCCAACTCGGCGCCGAGGAAGATCGAGATGATCGCCGGCGGGGCCTCGTTGGCGCCCAGACGGTGGTCCTGGCCGATGTCCGCGACCGAGGCGCGCAGCAGGCCCTGGTGCTTGTTCACCGCCTGGATCACGGCCGCGCAGAAGAA